>JBLNBW010000001.1:0-2689 GCA_050260255.1 Rhodospirillaceae bacterium
GATCGGCGGCGGCGTGGGACACGCGATCGCAGTGCTGTTCGGCGCGGATCCCAAGAGCGAGCTCGACGAGGATCTGCTACGCATGAAGGCATTGCTCGAAGGCGTCAACGTTCCTCGCGACATCGCGGCGCAGCCGGCGTGACATGCGCCGTCGCGGTGCTCGATGCGCCGTGAAGGCGCTGTCGCGGTGCATCCTCAGCATGGAGGCACCACGGGGCTACGAGGAAGCAGCCGCTGGCACCGATCATGCTATCGCCATGGCGACCGCCGCAAGTGCGGAAGGACACGCATGACCAACTTCGCATTAGGAAGCGACATGGCCGACCTCGGCGACGTGCTGATGATCATCAACCTGCTCGCGCTGGTGGTGTTCCTCGTCACGTGGCAGGTGAGACAGATCGAGCGCGCCGCCGACTGGCTCCTCGATCTGCTGCACCGACGGCGCTAGTAGTCGCGAGTTCGCACTGTTCACAACGCGCATCGCCTCAAGCGGGTTCGTCGCCCGCTGCGCGTGCATCCACCCTCGTCGGCGCCCTGATCGCGGTGGAATCGCCCTTGCCTGGCCGTTCCGGCAGCAGCGCAGGCTCTGCGGCAGGGGGATGCCGCTGCGTGCGATCGATTTCGGCGCGGAGGCGCGGCAAGCTTTCGGGATATTCGCGCTGTACGAAATCGATCAGCGCTTCGCGCACCCGGCAGCGCAGGTCCCATGCTTTCGTCGCGTCCTGCGCGGACACGAGCGCCCGTATCTGGATGGAGCGCTCGCTGGTTTCCACGACCTGTATCATCGCGACACGCTTGTCCCACTCAGGGGCTGCATCGCACACGCGCTGGAGCTCGGCGCGCAGCGGCGCCAGTGGAACACGATAGTCGAGCCACAGAAAGACCGTGCCGAGCAGCTCCGATCCGGTGCGCGTCCAGTTCTGGAAGGGATGCTCGATCACCCATTGCAGCGGCACGACGAGGCGCCGCTCGTCCCAGATCTTCACCACCACGTATGTCGCGGTGATCTCTTCGATGCGTCCCCACTCGTTTTCCATGATGACGACGTCGTCCAGCCGTATCGGCTGCGTTAGCGCGATCTGCAGGCCCGCGATGAGATTGCCCAGTACGGGACGCGCCGCAATGCCAGCGGCGATCCCCGCCACGCCGGCCGATGCGAGCAGGCTGGTGCCGATCTGGCGCATGCCCGGAAACGTCATCAGCGCCGAAGCCGCACCGATCAGCAGCACGAAAAACATCACGGTACGCGCGAGCACGCGCGTCTGGGTCTGTATGCGCCGGGCATGAAGATTGTCGCCGACGTCCGAGGGGTGAAGCCGTATCACCGCTTCACCGACTCCCGCCACGGCGCGTATCGCGAGCCACGTGATCGCAAGCGTCAAGGCGATCGACACCCAGTCCCCGACGAAGCGCTGCGCCTGGATCTCGTCCGGCGCCGCGGCCAGTACGAACTGGAGCGCGAGGACAGGCAGCACGAGCTTCGCCGGACTGGCGGCATACTCGAGAACGGTGCTCGCGATCACGCTGAAGCGCGTGACTCTCCGAAGGATTGCGAAGAGGACCGCGTAAGCGACGAGCGCTACGAGGACGGCAATGATCGCCGTAATCGCGGTCGCAAGCCACGGCGAAGTATAGCGGTCGAAGAGATCGGTGAGCTGCATTCTTTCCTCGCTCTTGTTGATGGTGTATCCGGTTAGTAGCGAGGATCGAGCGGTGGTTCTCCCGCATCGCGCAATCGCGCCCGGCTGACGAACGATATGCGAGAATCGCGCTTCCTCACTTTCGAGGCCCGTCATGTCGCGACGTGAAGATCTACGACTCGTCACCGGCCGCGGCCGGTACTCGGCGGACTGGAACCTGCCCGGTCAGCTGTATGCTGCATTCGTACGCGCCGATCGCGCGCATGCCGAAATAGTGCGCATCGACGCGTCGCGCGCGCTCGCACAACGCGGCGTCCATGCCGTGTACACCGGCGCGGACGCGCAGGCAGCAGGGTACAAATCGATGCCCAACCCGGTGAATTACCCCGGCAAGAACGGCGAGCCGCTGCGCAAGCCGTTCTACCCCGTGCTCGCCGTGGGACGCGTGCGCCATGTGGGCGAAGCGGTCGCGATGATTGTCGCCGACACCGCCCAGATCGCCGAAGACGCGCGCGAGCTGATCGACGTGCAATATCGCGACCTGCCTGCGGTGACGACGTTCGAAGCTGCCGTTGCGTCCGGTGCGCCGCGGCTGCATGACGACGTTCCAGGCAATCTCGCATTCGAATTCGAGTCCGGCGATGCAGCCGCAGTGCAGGCGGCGTTCGCGCGGGCGAAGCATGTGAGCCGGCTCACCGTGGACAGCCAGCGTCTCGTGGGCAACGCGCTCGAGTTGCGCGCATGTCTCGTCAGGTATGACGAAGAAAGCGGCCGCGCGACGTTCCACGTGCCGCTGCAAGGCGTTGCCGCCATGCGCGGACAGATCGCCGCCGTCACGGGGCTCGACAAGGACAAGATCGTGCTCATCGCGCAGGACGTCGGCGGCAGCTTCGGCGTGCGCGGCGCTGCGTATCCGGAGTACTTCGCCGCGCTGATCGCGGCACGCAAGCTCGGCAGGCCCATCAAGTGGGTGGCGACGCGCAGCGAAACGTTCATGAGCGATTTTCACGGACGGGCGCTCTCGCTTACCGGAGAGCTCGCGCTCGATG
>JBLNBW010000002.1:0-11433 GCA_050260255.1 Rhodospirillaceae bacterium
CTCGAGCGGTTTCCCGCGACCCTAGAGCTCGCTCTCGCCGCGAGCCTCATTGCCGTCGGCGTTGGCGTGCCGCTCGGCTTATGGGCCGGGATTCGACCCGAATCATGGCCCGCGCGCGTGATCATGACCGGCTCGGTACTCGGCTTTTCGCTGCCGACGTTCTGGGTGGGTGTCATGCTCGTGTCGGTGTTTTCGGTGTGGCTGGGGTGGCTGCCGCCCGCCGGGCGCGGCGCCACCGTGCCCGTGCTCGGTGTTCCGGTGAGCCTGCTCACGCTCGACGGCTGGCGTCATGCGTTGTTGCCGGCCCTCAATCTCGCGCTGTTCCAACTCGCGCTGATGGTGAGGCTCGTGCGGGCGGGCGCCGTCGACGCTTACGCGAGCGACTACGTGCGGTTCGCACGCGCGAAAGGCGTTTCCGAAGAGCGGATCGCACGCAGGCACGTACTGCCCAACATCGCGATCCCGGTCATCACGGTGGCGGGCCTGGAATTCGGCTCCATCATCGCGTTCGCCATCGTGACCGAGACCATCTTCGCGTGGCCCGGCATGGGCAAGCTCCTGATCGACTCGATCAATATGCTGGACCGGCCGGTGATCGTCGCTTATCTGCTGCTCGTCGTGTGCCTGTTCGTCGCCATCAACTTCGTTCTCGACATCGTCTATACCGCGCTCGACCCTCGGGTGCGGCTCCCCGGAGGCAGGACGTGAGCGGGCGCATCGCCGCATGGGCGGCCGTCGCAGCGCTGCTGCTCGCCATCGCATGCGCGCCGCTGATCGCGCCTCAGAATCCGTACGATCTCGCACAGCTCGAGCTCATGGACGCCAAGCTCGCGCCGGGCAGCGTGGGCACGACCGGGATCACTTATTGGCTGGGTACCGACGAGCAGGGACGCGACCTCTGGTCCGCGATCGTCTACGGGCTGCGTGTGAGCCTCGTGGTCGCGACGCTCGCGACGCTGATCGCGCTGACGCTCGGCACGGCGATCGGCATCGTGTCGGCCTACGCGGGCGGGCGGACCGACGAGACCGTCATGCGCATCGTCGATCTCCAGCTTTCGTTTCCTGCGGTGCTCATTGCGCTCGTGCTGCTCGCCGCACTCGGCACGGGGCTCGACAAGATCGTGATCGCGCTCGTGTGCGCGCAATGGGCCTATTACGCACGGACCGCACGGGGTGCGGCGCTGGTGGAGCGCAGCAAGGAGTATGTCGACGCAGCGCGCGCGCTCGGACTGTCCGGGCTGCGCATTGCTTTCCGGCACATATTGCCCAATTGCATGGCGCCGCTCATCGTCGTCGCCACCGCGCAGATCGCGCATGCCATTGCGCTGGAGGCAACGCTGTCGTTTCTCGGGCTCGGCGTGCCCATCACCCAGCCGACGCTCGGCCTGCTCGTCGCCAACGGTTATCCGCATCTGCTTGCCGGACGTTACTGGATCAGCTTCTATCCCGGCATCGCGCTTCTCCTCGCCATTGTCGCACTCAATGTCGCCGGCGACCGGCTGCGCGCGAAGCTCGACACGCGATCCGGTTAGCACGCAAACAAAAAGCCCCTGCCGAATCGCAGGGGCTTTGCATGGAAGGCAGGAGCAATCAGTCAGCGAACTGCCCGGCCTTCTGGATGATCGGGGTCCACTTGTCGATCTCGGCCTTGAGGTGCTTTTGCAGCGCTGCCGGCGTCACCTTCTCGACCGGCACCGGTGCAGAACCGAGCTTCTCCATCGCCTCCTTGAAGGACGGATCGGTCACGGCCGCCTTGAGCGCGGCATTGAGCTTGTCGAGCACGGCTTTGGGCGTCCCCTTGGGCGCGTAGATGCCATGCCACACGACGACTTCGAAGCCCTTGAGCCCCTGCTCCTGCAGCGTCGGCAGATTGGGCAGTGACGGCACCCGCTTGGCCGAAGTCACGCCATATGCCTTCACCAGCCCCTGCTGTATATGGCCGGTCGTGTTGGTCGTCTGATCACACATGAAATCGATCTGTCCGCCGATGACGTCCGTCATGGCGGGAGCGGTGCCCTTGTACGAGACCGTCTGCACGTCGATGTTCAACGCCGACATGAACAGCAGGCCGCAGAGATGCGATGCGGCACCCAGCCCGGCATTGCCGTAAGTCATCTTGGCGTGGTTCTGTTTGAGATAAGCGAGAAACTCCTTGAAATTGTTCGGCGGCAGCTTCTTCCCAGCGATGAGCGTCATCGGAACATCGGCGACCTGCCCGATGTATTCGAAGTCGGTGAGCGGATTGAAAGGAAGATGCCGATACAGCGCCGGGGCGGTCGACATGCCGATGTGGTGCAGCAGGATGGTGTAGCCGTCGGCCTTCGCCTTCGCGACTTTGTTCGAGGCGATCGTCCCGCCGGCGCCCGCGGTGTTCTCGACGATGACCTGCTGCTTGAGACTTTTCGTCATGAGCTGGGCGACGTGCCGGCCGACGGTGTCAGTCGGCCCACCCGCGGCGAAGGGAATGACCATCACGATCTGGCGGGTGGGATACTCCTGCGCGCCCGCCCCGACCGCGGCGCTGAGCAGCATGGCGATGCCCAACCGGGACCAGGTTCTCGACAACATTGGTTTCCTCCTTTGTAGTTGGCCTGGGCAGCGAAGCGATAGCCTGCGTGCCCGCCAGCCACACCATGCAAAGCTTGATCCACGTCCTGAACTGACTGACTAACGGATACCCGCTTTACGGATGAGGAAAATGTAAGTGCCGTCGCGCTCTTCGACGCCGAGCAACGCATGGCCGGTTTTTTCGGTGTACACCCGGAAGTCGATTTCCGATCCGGGATCGGTGGAAACCACGCGCAGCACTTCGCCTTCAGCCATGTCGGCAAGCGCTTTCTTGGTCCTCAGCAAGGGTATGGGGCAGTTGTAACCGGACACGTCGAGCTCGATGTCCGCCGGTGCTGATTTCATGTGAACTTGGGGTGAAGCTGGGGGTCTCATCACGTCCGCATTGGACAGGCGGCGAGCCGATTTGCTCCGCCTTCAAATGTGCGGAAAATTCAAGGCGCTACGATATCCTCATATGCTACAATCGCGCGCTTTTCTCAACGATACCGGAACCGCCCGCGTGCCTGTCCGCTCATTACGCAACATCGCGATCATCGCCCACGTTGATCACGGCAAAACCACACTCGTCGACCAGCTGCTGCGCCAGTCTGGCACTTTCGCTGCCCACCAGCAAGTCGTCGAACGCGTCATGGATTCCAATGATCTCGAGCGCGAACGGGGCATCACCATACTCGCGAAAAACTGCGCCGTAACGTACGCCGGGACCCATATCAACATCGTCGATACCCCAGGGCATGCGGATTTCGGCGGCGAAGTCGAGCGTGTGCTGTCGATGGTCGACGGCGTGCTGCTGCTCGTCGACGCCGTCGAAGGCCCGATGCCGCAGACGCGGTTCGTCACGCGCAAAGCGCTCGCCCAGGGCTTGAAACCCATCGTGGTCGTCAACAAAGTCGACCGGCCCGGTGCGCGCCCCGACTGGGTCGTGAACCAGACGTTCGACTTGTTCGACAAACTGGGCGCCACAGAAGAGCAGCTCGACTTTCCGGTCGTATACGCCTCGGCCCTCGAGGGCTGGGCCGTCTCGGACCTCGCGGATGCGGCCAACGGCAAAGACATGAAGCCGCTCTTCGAGGCCGTCCTCTCGCATGTGCCGGTACGCGCGGACGACCCGGACGGCCCGCTGCAGCTGCAGATCTGTTCGCTCGATTACTCGAGCTACGTCGGCCGCATCGGCATCGGGCGCGTCAACCGCGGCCGGATACGGCCCGGCCAGCAGGTGACGGTGCTGCGTGGGCCGAACAACGAAGGCGGCGCGCCGGTCAGCGCGAAGGTAAACCAGGTCCTGGTGTTCAAAGGCCTGGAGCGCGTGCTGGCCGATGAAGCGCAGGCCGGCGACATCGTGCTGATCAATGGCATCGAGGAAGTGGGCATCGGCGTCACGATCGCGGATCCGGCCCATCCGGAAGCGCTGCCGCTCCTCAAAGTCGACGAGCCCACGCTCACCATGAACTTCCAGGTGAACACCTCTCCCCTCGCCGGGCGCGAGGGCAAGTTCGTCACCAGCCGACAGCTGCGCGAGCGGCTCACGCGCGAGACCATGAGCAACGTTGCGCTGCGCGTCGAAGATACGGCCGATGCGGACGTCTTCCTCGTCTCCGGACGCGGCGAGCTCCATCTCGGCATATTGCTCGAGAACATGCGTCGCGAGGGTTACGAGCTGGCGGTATCCCGTCCGCGTGTAGTGATACGCGAAATCGACGGCGTCAAATGCGAGCCGTTCGAGATGCTGGCGGTGGACATCGAGGACGCACATCAGGGCGCGGTGATGGAAGCGCTAGGCGCACGCCGCGGCGAACTCCAGGACATGCAGCCCGACGGCAAAGGACGCGTGCGGCTCGATTACCGCATCCCGGCGCGAGGCCTCATCGGCTTCCAGTCCGAGTTTCTCACCATGACGCGCGGCACCGGCATCATGAGCCACGTGTTCGACGAGTACGACGCCATGAAACCGGAAATCGCCGAGCGCCGCAACGGCGTGCTCGTCTCGGCCGAAGACGGCGAGGCGGTGGCCTACGCGCTCTGGAAACTGCAGGAGCGCGGACGCATGTTCGTCGATCCGGGCGATCCCGTGTACGAAGGCATGGTGATCGGCCTGCACAGCCGCGACAACGATCTCGTGGTGAATCCGGTGAAAACGAAGCAGCTCACGAACATCCGCGCATCGGGCAAGGACGAAGCGATCATGCTGACGCCGCCGATCCGGCACACGCTCGAGTCGGCCATCGAATTCATCGCCGACGACGAGCTGGTCGAAATCACGCCCAAGTCGATACGGATACGGAAGCGCTTCCTCAAAGAGCACGAACGCAAGCGCAATCGCCGCAGCGAGACCGAAGCGGCGGCCTGACCCGGCGTCACTCCTCTGGAGTCCTGCTCTTCAGCGCCTCGTCGAGCGCCTGTACGAAAGGTCCGAGCTTCGGTGGGCGGGCTTCGACGTCGACGCCGATGCCGAACTCTGCCAGCGCCTTCGTGCACACCGGCCCTATCGACGCGACGAGCGTGTCCTGAAGGCCCGCGTCCAGCGCCGGCCGGCGGCCGAGACGGTCCGCGAGGGCATAGAGATTGCGCACTTGCGCAGCGTTCGTGAACGCGACGGCATCGACCCTTCCTAGCGCGAGCTTGTCGATGAGTTCGACCATGGGGGTCGTGTCCTGGGGCAGAGACCACCGATAGAGCGGGACCTCGACGACGCGAGCCCCACGCGTTTCCAGGGCGTGATCGAGCTCCGGATTGACGCCGCCGTAGCGCTGCACCAGCACGGTGCCGCCCTCCAGCGGAATGTCATGCATTGCGTCGAGCACTTGCGCGGTGGTGAACGGATCTCTGGCATTGCGGTCTACTCGCACGCCGCGGGCGCGCAACGGACCGGCGGGCTTGGGCCCGCGGGCGACGACCGTGGAGGCGGCAAGCACGGCAAGCAGCCGCTCGGTAAGACGGAGTCGGTCCGTCGCCTGGAACAACGCCTGTGTGCCGACGCCGGTCTGAAACACGACGGCTCGCGGTGGGTCGCTTTCGAGCCCGGGAATGAGGCGCGCGATATACGCCGCGTCGAGATCGGGCACCTCGGCGAGCGCAGGGGCACGCAGCGCGAGAGCGCCGCGCTTGGTGAGCAGGTTTGCGAGCTCGTCGCCGAAGCGGTTTTCCAGTATGGCTATGGTCTTGCCGATCACGACGGTCTCCGGGCACCGGTATGGTGCCGTTCAATATAACGCACGATGAAGACAGAAGAACAGAACCAGCCCTCGATCTACGAGATGCTCGGCGGCGATGGCGCGGTAAGACGCCTCGTGGACCGCTTCTATGACCTCATGGACGCCGACACCGTCTATGCCGGCATCCGCGCCCTGCATCCGGCCGAGCTCACCGGCTCGCGCGAAAAGCTCTACATGTTCCTCTCCGGCTGGCTCGGCGGCCCTCCGCTGTACGTCGCCCGCCACGGTCATCCGCGGCTGCGCGCCCGTCACCTGCCCTTTTCCATCGGCATCGCGGAGCGCGATGCCTGGCTCGCCTGCATGAAACAGGCCATGGTCGACGTCGGGATAGACACGGCACTGCGCGAGCATCTCGCGGAAGCGTTCTTCGGCACCGCGGACTTCATGCGCAACCGGCTCGGCTAGGCGCCGCGCCGGTTGCGCAGTGCGGAGCGAGGCGTCAGGTGTGAGGGGTAAAAGGCTTTTCCTCCTGACTCCTCACTCCTGACTCCTCACGGGCGCGAAGCGCGTCAGCGCTTCTTGCCGAGTATCGTTCCCCGGCACTTGCGCGTGCCGCAAAAGCACGCGTGCATCCGCTTCACCTTGGGCGTATGCGGCTCGTCGAGCACGAGGTTGTAGTCGTACGTAAGCTCGTCGCCCGCCTTCACGCTCTTGATCGTCTCGATGAAGATGCGCCCCTCCTCCTCGATCGCCTCGCAGTTGGGCGAGCAGGAGTGATTGATGAAGCGGGCCGAGCTGCCCTTCTTGGTGGCGTCGATGACGATCTCGTCGTTCACTGCAAAGAGCATCGTATGCGGGGAGTTCTCGTGTTCTTCGGCATAGCGGCGGTCGGCTTCGTCGTGGCTGATGCGCTCTCCGAGGTACTCCATGAGACGCGTGCCTTTGGGTATGTCGGCGAGAGCGAACACGCCGCGGCCGTGTATGCCCGATTTGCGTACGGAATATCGTCGCGCCTTGCTTGCTGAAGCTGCCATGAGTGTCCTGGTGTAATTCCGGCTGAAATGCAGAGTGTGCTTGGTCACCGCGCCACGATTTGCGGCATCACGCGGCAATGCGCATTGTAACCTTCCGCATCGGAAAATCGTAGTCGTCGCCGCATCGCCATGCAGGTTGCAGCTGCGAAGGCGTGATGCTTTGCGGTCGCACAACCGCGGCTCGGCGTTTTGCTAGAATCCCATGGCCCGTGAGGGCGCCTAACACAATGAGACACGCATGCGTCACGCCAGGATTGTGAGTGACACGAATGAACCGTTAGACCATAGCCACCGTTACACTGCACGGAGCCGCGCACCTTGAGACCTTCGAACCTGATCGTCATCCTGTCCGACGAGCACAACAAGCGCGTGACCGGGTGCTACGGTCACCCGATGATCAAGACCCCGAATCTCGACAGCCTCGCGGCGCGAGGCACGCGCTTTACGTCCGCCTATACCAACTGTCCGATCTGCGTTCCCGCGCGAGCAAGCTTCGCCACCGGCCGATACGTGCACCAGCATCGCTGCTGGGACAACGCCATCGCATACGACGGGCGCACCGTCTCGTGGGGCCACCGGCTGATGGAGCGAGGTCATCGCGTCGTTTCGATCGGCAAGCTCCACTATCTCGATTCCGATGCGCGGCGCAACGGTTTCGACGAAGAGATTCTGCCGCTCCATATCGTCAATGGCGTCGGCGATCTGCTCGGGCTTATACGCGACGAGCTTCCAGTGCGTCCGGGATCCAAGAAGCTCGGCCCTGAGGCCGGACGCGGCGAATCCGAATACACGCGCTATGACCGCGAAATAGCGGCGACCACCCAGGAGTGGCTGACCAAAGCGGCCGCGCAAGGCAGCGACCAGCCCTGGGTGCTGTACGTCGGCTTCGTCTCGCCGCACTTTCCACTGATCGCACCGCCGGAGTTCTACGATCTATATCCGGAAAACGAGGTGCCGTGGCCGCTCATGTATGCACATGACGAAAGACCGCGCCATCCGTTTACGGACGCCATGCGCAAGTGCCTCTGCTACGACGACGAATTCGATGAGCCTATGGTGCGGCGGGCGGTGGCGGCGTACTTCGGCCTCGTCTCTTTCCTGGACCACAACATCGGCAAAATACTGTCCACACTCGAAGCGACCGGCCTCGCAGCCAACACACGCGTCATATACTCGTCGGACCATGGAGACAATCTCGGCACCCGCGGCATGTGGGGCAAGTCGACGATGTACGAGGAGTCGGCGGGCATACCTTTGATCATGGCCGGACCCGATGTGCCCGCAGGCAAGGTGTGCGACGTGCCGGTGACGCTGGTCGATGCCTACCCCACCATAGTGCAATCCGTCGGCGCAAAACCCGATCCCCGCGATGCCGATTTGCCCGGGCATTCCCTGCTCGATATCGCGAACGGCGCGCAGCCCCGGCGCACCGTGCTGTCCGAGTATCACGCTGCGGGCGCCGTGTGCGGCTCGTACATGATCCGGCACGGCAAGTACAAGTACATCCATTACGTCGGCCTGCCCCCCATGCTGTTCGATCTTAAAGCCGATCCCAACGAAAAGCAGGACCTCGGCCGCAATCCGGATTACGCCGCGGTGGTCAAGGAATGCGAGGCCGCATTGCGCACCGTCGTGAATCCGGAGGCTGCAGACCAGCAGGCGAAAGCCGACCAGCAGGCGAAGATCGCCGCAGTGGGCGGCAAGGAAGCGATATTGAAGCGCGGCACGTTCCGTTACTCGCCGCCTCCCGGCGCGAAAGCCACCTACTACTAAACGGGGACACGGCGATGAAATGGCATGAACCGATGTTGCTGATCGGCGCCTTTGCGGCGGCCGTGGCGTCCCCGGTTGCGGCACAGCAGTATCCGGTCAGGCCGATACGCCTCATCGTTGCTTCGGCGCCCGGCGGCGCGCCCGACATCCTGGGCCGCGCAGTCGCGCAGAAGCTCACCGAAAGCCTCGGCCAGCAAGTGGTGGTCGATAACCGGGCGGGCGCGAGCGGCATCATAGGCGCCGAGCTCACGGCGCGCGCCGCACCGGACGGATACACCCTGCTGCTCGGCGCGACGACGATATTGGCGATCCTGCCGACGCTCAATCAGAAGCTGCCGTACGATCCGGCACGCGATCTCACGCCCATAACGCTCATCGCCACGGCAGCCAACGTCGTGGTGGTTCATGCGGGCGTCGGCGCCAAAAACATCGCCGAGCTCGTGCGCGCCGCGAAGGAAAAGCCGCTCAACTTCGCATCGGCGGGCAACGGAACGCCGGCGCATCTCGCCGGTGAAATGCTCAATCTCATGGCCGGCATCCGCATGGCGCATGTGCCTTACAAAGGCGCGGGGCCTGCGCTCACCGATCTGCTTGCGGGCGCGGTGCAGGTGCTGATCACCTCGCCCATCGCCGCGCTTCCCCACGCGCAGAGCGGCAAACTGCGGCTGCTTGCCACCACCGGCGCACAGCGCAATCCGACCTTGCCGGATCTGCCGACGGTTGCTGAAACCATCCCGGGCTACGAGATCACGCAGTGGTGGGGACTGAACGCGCCGGCGGCAACACCCCGCGCCATCGTCGACCGGTTGCAGAAAGACACCGCGCGCAGCCTGCAGCAACCCGATGTGAAAGAACGCCTGCAGGCGCAGGGCGCGATCGCGATCGGCAGCACACCCGAGGAATTCGGTCGCTTCATCGCCGCGGAACGGAGCCGCATCGCAAAGCTCGTGAAGCAGGCCGGCATCGCGCCGTCGCCATGAGGGCACACGGATCATGAAGTTTCACAGCCGCACTGAATCCACGTGACGCTCACCGAACTGCGCTACATCGTCGCCGTCGCACGCGAGCGCCATTTCGGGCGAGCGGCGGAGAAATGCTACGTAAGCCAGCCGACGCTCTCGGTCGCCATCCGCAAGCTCGAGGAAGAGCTGGGCGTGGTGCTGTTCGAGCGCGGACCCGGCGAGGTCGCCGTCACGCCGGTCGGCGAGCGCGTGATCGAACAGGCGCAACGCGTGCTCGAGGAAGCATCCGCGATCAAGCACATCGCAGAAGCCGGCAAGGATGAGCTCGTCGGGCCGCTGCGCTTGGGCGCAATCTATACGATAGGGCCGTACCTCATGCCGCAGCTCATCGCGCAGGTGCGTCGGCGTGCACCCAAGATGCCGCTCATGATTCAGGAGAGCTACACCTCGTCGCTCGGCGAAATGCTCAAGCACGGCGAAATCGACGTCGTCATACTTTCCCTGCCGTACTCGCATCCGGGCATCGTCACGCAGGCGGTATACGACGAGCCCTTCCGCGTCGTGGTTCCCGCGAACCATGCATGGGCGTCGAAGAGCCGCATACCTACGGCGGATCTCTGTCGGGAAAATCTGCTGCTGCTTTCCACCGGCAATTGCTTTCGCGATCAGGTGCTGCAGCTGTGCACCGGCGCGGCGCGCGACACCGACAACTCCATGCAGCGAAGTCTCGAAGGCGGATCGCTCGAAACGATACGCCAGATGGTGGCCTCGGGCGTCGGCATTACCGTGCTGCCTTCCACGGCCGCGGAAGCGCCGCTGCTCGACCGCCGCCTGCTCGCCATCAAGCCGATGTCTCCCGGCACGCCGACACGTCGTGTGGCGCTTGCATGGCGCCGCAGCTTCCCGCGGCGGCGTGCCGTCGAAGCACTGCGGCAGTCGATACTTGCCTGCAAGCTGCCGGGGGTAACTTTTCTTCCCGACGCGGCCGCCACCGCCGACTGAGGATAGCCTCGCGTCATAGGACGAACCTATGCGCCGCATCCATACAATCGATTGGTGAGACACGCGCGGCGCTCCATATACTCCTAACCGCTGTGCCGCAGACGGGTCGTCGGCGGCATCGAATGCAACGACTGGGAGTGAGCGTCTTGACTTCGGCAGCCCTTTACGCGATCCGTACGTATCGACGGCACAACGCGCTCGCGCGCCTTGCGCTCGGCACGCTGGTCGTTCTTCTGTTCACCGTCTACCTCGCAAGCGGAACGGACACGCTGCTCGCCCGCAAGATGAGCGCGTTGTCCGGATTCCAAGCGGCGCTCCTCGCGACGCTGGGCACGGCACTCGCGACCGGCGTAGGCGCTGTCCCGATATTGCTCGCACGGCGCATTCCCATGCAGGCACAGGATGCAATGCTCGGATTCGGCGCAGGAGTCATGCTCGCTGCCAGCATTTTCTCTCTCATCCTGCCCAGCCTCGATGCGGGTGCCGCCGCGACCGGCAGCAAGACCACTGCCGTCTGGATCGCAGCCGGCGGCCTCACGCTGGGCGCGCTGACGCTGCTCTTCATGGACCGTGTCTTGCCCCACGAGCATTTCGTGAAAGGACACGAGGGTCCCTCGCATCCCGCCTTCGCGCGCGTATGGCTGTTCGTCTTCGCCATCACGCTCCATAACGTGCCGGAGGGCCTGGCGGTCGGCGTCGGCTTCGCCGGAGAAGATCACACGCGCGCGTTGCCGCTCGCGCTCGGCATTGCGATACAGAACATGCCGGAAGGGCTTGCAGTCGCAGCGGCCTTGCTGACGCTCCGCTATTCACCGGCACGTGCGACCGCCATCGCGCTCGCGACCGGTATGGTGGAGGCGCTCGGCGGGCTGCTTGGCGCCGGGGTGGCAAGTCTTTCCGCGGCGTTGCTCCCCTGGGCGCTCACATTTGCAGCCGGCG
>JBLNBW010000003.1:0-26411 GCA_050260255.1 Rhodospirillaceae bacterium
AACCGACCGCGGAACTTGCAGCCGCGCTGGAACAGTGGATTCCGCATGCCCGCAACACGCGCTCGCCTTCGGATGTCGCCGCCGTCAAGACGGCAATCGGCGCACTGACCGCAATGTTGAGCAGTCTGGAGCGCCGCATAGAGCCACAGCCTGCTCACGATCTTGCAGCGACGTTGCATGACGTCACCAGCCGGGCCATGACCCCGATTGCTGTGCCTGTAGATGCTTCCGTCGTGGCCGAAAAGCGGCATATACACGACGACATCGATCCGCAACTGCTGCCAGTCTTCCTCGAAGAAGCCCTGGAGTTGCTGCCGCTCATCGGCGGCGATCTTCGGGATTGGAAAGCGCGGCCTGCCGATACGAACATCCCTCTTTCTCTCAAGCGCACGTTGCATACCCTCAAGGGCAGCGCGCGCATGGCGGGTGCCATGCGCTTGGGCGAACTTGCGCACGTGATGGAAAGCCGCATCGAGGCTGCGCAAGGTGCGGGACAGCCCTTACCGGAGTTGATCGCCGAGCTCGAGTCGGAAATGGACAGACTGAGCTTCGGCGTAGATGCACTGGGCGGCGCGCCGGATTCCGCCGCACCTCAGCCTACCGAGGTGGTACCAGCGGCTTCTGCGCCGGAAGCGACGATCGCTCCGCCGCCGGCGGCGCCGTTTCGCGCGGAGCGCCAGGCGGCTGCCACTTCTGCGGCCATGCTGCGCATCAGCGCAGACACGCTGGACCGTCTCATCAATGACGCCGGTGAATCGAGCATTGCGCGCTCGCGTATAGACGGCGAGGTGCGCAGCATCAAAATGTCGATCGGCGAGCTCTCGGACAGCGTCGTGCGCCTGCGCACGCAACTGCGCGAAATGGAGCTCCAGGCGGACAGCCAGATGCAGTCGAGATTGTCCGAGCCGGAAGCAGCACGAGAGGACTTCGATCCGCTGGAGTTCGACCGCTACACGCGGCTGCAGGAGCTCGCTCGGATGATGGGCGAGACCATGCACGACATCATGTCGGTCCACCAGACGCTCATCCGCACGGTCGACGAAGCGGATGCCGCCCTGCTGCACCAGGCCCGCATCAATCGAGACCTGCAGCAGCAGCTCATGTCGCTGCGCACGGTGCCGTTCTCCAGCATGACGGAGCGGCTGCATCGCGTCGTGCGCCAGGCTGCGCGCGAAGCCGAGAAGAACGCGGAGTTGGAAATCCGCGGCGAGCAGGTTCAGCTCGACCGCAGCGTACTTGAGCGCATCGCTGCACCGCTGGAGCATCTGCTTCGCAATGCAGTGGCGCACGGCATCGAGCGTCCAGCCGACCGCGCGGCGCGCGGGAAGCCGCAAACCGGCGCCATAAATCTCACGCTACACCAGGAAAATGATGCCGTCGTGCTCGTGCTTCAAGACGATGGCGGTGGACTGGACCTCGAGAAGCTGCGCCAGCGCGGCATAGAACGCGGTTTGCTGGCCCCGGACAGCCAGCCTTCAGCCGCGGACGTCGCTCAGCTTGTCTTCGCGTCGGGCGTATCGACCGCGGATACGGTCACGACGCTTGCCGGACGCGGCGTCGGCATGGACGTCGTGCGCAATGAAATCACTGCGACCGGCGGACGGATCGAAATCGACACTTCGACCGGCATAGGCACGACCTTCACGATTTACCTCCCGCTTACGCTCGCTGTGGCGCAAGCCGTGCTCGTGCGCACGGGCGAACAGCTTTACGCCGTATCGTCGGCCAGCGTCATTCAGGTGCTGCGGGTGAAGCCCGCCGAGCTGGCTGCCATGTACGAGCATGGCGGCGTCGAAGCGCACGGACAGCGGTACGCACTGCACTATCTGGGGCATCTCCTCGGCACCGCCGAGCGCGCGCCGATCTCCGCAGGCTACAGCACCGTACTACTCCTTCGCAGCGGCAATCAGCGCACAGCGGTTCACGTCGACGAGCTGGTGCGCAACCAGGAAGTCGTCATCAAAAACATAGGGCCGCAGCTTGCACGAACGACTTGGATCGCCGGTGCGACGGTGCTTGGTGACGGGCGGATCGTGCTCATCATCAACGCCGTCCAGCTCGCGCAGCGCGCCGAGGCCGCGACACAGGCCTCGCCCATGATTGCGCCCGCGACGCCCGCAGTAACGCCGCGAACCGTCATGGTCGTGGACGACTCGCTGACGGTGCGCAAGATCACGAGCCGCCTGCTGGAACGCGAAGGCTATCGCGTGCTCGCGGCAAAAGACGGCGTCGACGCACTCGAACAGGTACATCGCTCGATGCCGGATATCATGCTCGTCGACATCGAAATGCCGCGCATGGACGGCTTCGATCTCACGCGCAATCTCCGCGGCGACCCGCGCACTGCGGCAGTCCCCATCATCGTCATCTCGTCGCGTACTGCCGACAAGCACCGCACGCACGCTTTCGAACTGGGCGTGAACGATTTCATCGGCAAGCCATACCAGGAAGCCGAACTGCTCGCTCACATTCAGAAGTATCTCGAGCCGCAGGCGGCCTGACCTTCCCTGGACCGCCAGGCGGCGACCAGCCGCCCGGCCGCCTCCTTATTCGATCACCACGTACGCGAGCGCAAGGACTGCCGCACCCGCGCCGAATACGAGGCCGAAGCGCTCGAGGGGCGATATCGCATCGCCAGGCACGACTTCCACGGGCACATGGGCCGCCTGCAGGACGCGGCTCGTCAAACCGTCCTGCACGACACGCGTGAGAGAAAAACTACGGGCAGTGCCGATAGCTATGTGATCGACGTGTAGCCTATGGGCCGCTCGGCTGATCGCCTGAGCCGCGTCGCCGTGCTCGAGATGCAAGGCATACGGCACCCTGGCTTCATCAAGCAGCCCGCGTGCGGCGACAAGCGCCTTCTCGGCCGACTCGCGTTGGCCGGAAGCACTTTGATCGCGGCGGAGCCATTTCGCGACCCGCTCCGGCAGCGACGCACGAACATGGAGCACGTGCACTTCGAGCCCGGGGTCGGTCGCATACCGGGCGATGACGTGCCGGACGGCATTGAGCGCATTGGGACTTCCATCTACCGGCACGAGAACTTTCCGCTTCGAAGGACCGCGCGGCACCTGGTCCATGTTCTCCTCGTACTGCGGGGACTCCGACTTGGAGATCACGACGTGTGCAGCCACGCGCTCGCGCACGGCGGCGTGCTTGCGCAGGAATCCGGCACCGAGAACGCCGCCTATGATCACCAGGTACGCAAGCACGGTGACAAATGGCAAGGCCTCCAAGTAGTCGCGCACCAGCGGCTCGCTGGTCATCATCTTGACCGCCGTCCAAGCGAGCACGCCCGATCCGATGTAGACGATCACAGGGTAGCGCTCCACGAACTTGAGAATGAGCTGACTGCCCCAGATCACGATCGGTACGCTGATCAGCAGGCCCGCAACAACGAGCATGAAGCTGCCGTGAGCGGCGCCCGCCACAGCGAGCACATTATCGAGGCCCATGAGCGCGTCTGCCACGACGATGGTCTTCATAGCGCCGGCGAAGCTTTGCGCCGCTTCCACTTCGTGCCCTTCCCCGCTGTCGTCCACCAGCAGCTTGTATGCGATCCAGACCAGCATCGCACCGCCGGCGAGAAGCAGTCCGGGAATCTTGAGCAGCGATACGACGATGAGCGTCATCGCGGTGCGCACCGCTATGGCGCCGACCGTTCCCCAGGCGATGGCCTTGAAGCGCAGCCGTTCCGGCAAATTACGGGCAGCGAGCGCGATGACGATTGCGTTGTCGCCCGCGAGCACGAGATCGATGATGACTATGGCGAAGAGTGCCGAGAAGAACTCGGGAGAGAAAAGTTCCATGGTCGAGTAGCCCCTAGTTTCAGTCCAAAACCAAATCCCCGGCGGCGGCCGTCCTTCGGCCGTCGTCGAGGTCTTGCCTGCCGCCCGCTGTCGCGGAGCGGCCGATGCAACCGGGGCGGCCTGCTTGCCCGGACTGACGGCTGCATCGCCGGCGGTTTACCGCCTGAAGCTACTCCCCTCTCTCGAGGAACTGACGCCACCGGGTCGCCGGCAGCGGCACTCCGGTAAGGAGCGCAACCGTATTATGAAAACGGATACGAGCCTTGTGAAGTGATGTTTCTCAATCCTGGGCATAGCGATACGCAGTGGCTATTGCCGACGGTCATGGCTGCCATGACGTTTCATGAATGTTGACCGGCCCGATCAACCTTATATAGACTGCCCACGCGTTTCGATGAAACGTTCCCTCCAAAGGGGAGTAGCTTGGGCAGCGCCCCGCGCTGTCGCGGCAGAATCGTCAAGCCGAGACTCATCCTCTCCGGTTCTGTCGGCAACCTCGCGTTGCAAGCGAGACCTTTGCCACGGCGGCCGGACCGCTCACGCGGCCGGACCGTTTGAGGTTGGCCCGCCTGCGTGCTGCGCCTCGCAAGCGGATGTGCAAAGGTTAATCGCGAGGATTGCATGCCTTACAACGAAATCCGGCGCTATCTGCGCCACGGGACCCTGCCCCAGTTGCGCGTGTTCGAAGCTGTTGCGCGGCTCGGCAGCTACACGCGCGCCGCGGAAGAGCTCCACATCGCCCAGCCCACCGTCTCCGTGCAGGTGAAAAAGCTCACCAACACGGTAGGCCTGCCGCTGCTCGAGCAGGTCGGCAAGCGCGTACACATGACTGCCGCCGGAAAGGAGCTGTATCGGGCGTGCGGCGAACTCTTCGAAACCCTGATCGGCATGGAGCGAGGCCTGTCGAACCTGCGCGGTCTCACGTCGGGCTCTCTTCGCATCGCGGTGACAAGCACAGGCAAGTATATTGCGCCTCGATTGCTGGCCGCTTTCGTGAAGCAGCACCCGGGCCTCGACGTCGCCCTGCACGTCGGCTCGTGGCGGGAAATCGTCGATCGCCTCAACAGTAACGCCGACGACCTCTACATCCTCGGCAACCCGCCGGGCGAAAGCGAAGTCGTCGTGCAGCGCATACTGCCGAACCCGTTCTTCGTCTACGCACGTGCGGATCACTCGCTTGCGCATGAGCGGTCCATTCCGTTCGAGCGCCTCGCGCGCGAGCCCATCCTCGTGCGCGAAAAAGGATCGGGCACGCGAACGTTGACCGATCGTTTGTTCGCCCAACACGGCTGCAAGCCGAACGTGATCATGGAGGTGGCGAGCGACGAAGGCATCAAGGAGGCGATACTCGCGGGTGCGGGTGTCTCGATCCTGTCGCACCACGCGCTCGGATTCGAGCCGTCGCGCCAGCTCATTGTCCTCGACGTACAAGGGTTCCCTGTCGAATCGCATTGGCACTTCGCATATCCGATCGGGAAGCAGACCTCGCCCATCGCGCAGGCCTTCCTCGATTTCGCGCGACGCAACGCGCGCGAAATCATCGGCGGCACGCCGGGCGAACACGCTGCGCTGCACACCGTTCCGCTCCAGCAGGCAGTCGCGTAGCGCTCCGCCGCGGGGGCTATAATCGCGGGGGCGGATGTCCGCGCGCCTGCGGAGTCGCCCTATGGATCAGCTGCCCGAAGCACCGCTGCTGCGTCATGACGCGCTAGGTGTCGTCACATTGACGCTCAATCGCCCGCGGCAATACAACGCCCTGTCCTTCGCGCTCCTCGATGCGCTCCTCGGAGCGCTGAAGGACATTGCGGGCGACGCCTCGGTCCGTGTGGTGGTACTCGCTGGCGCGGGGAAGGCATTTTGCGCGGGACACGACCTAAGGGAATTGCGCTCGAATCGCGACCGCAGCTCTGCCGCAACCGTCTTTCGCCGCGCGAGCGACGTAATGCTCGCGATAAAGGCACTGCCGCAGCCCGTCATCGCACGCGTGCACGGTGTCGCCGCTGCGGCAGGCTGCCAGCTGGTTGCACAGTGCGATCTCGCCGTGAGCTCGCGCGAGGCGCGCTACGCAACTTCCGGCATCAACGTCGGACTGTTCTGCGCCACGCCCGCCGTGCCGCTTTCCCGGAACATTCCGCGGAAGCTGGCGATGGAGATGCTGCTGACCGGCGAATTCATCGATGCAGCGACGGCGCTGCGCTACGGGCTGGTGAACCGGGTGGTCGAGAGCGCTCAGCTCGATGCGACGATCACCGAGCTCGCCGCAGCCATCGCGGCGAAGCCGGCAGCCGCCATCGCGGCCGGCAAGCGCTCGTTCTATCGGCAATTGGACGAAGGACTCGACGCGGCCTACGCCTGCGCAACCGAGACGATGGTCGCGACGCTCCTTCGCGACGAAACTGCCGAAGGCATAGACGCCTTCACGGAGAAGCGCACGCCGCGCTGGCCGCCGCCCAGCGGCAGCTAGACCGGGCGCATTGTGCGCGTCTGGTCGCGCGCGGCGGGGCGAGCGCTTCCTTTCGATGGACCGACACTGTCTGCGAGCGCCGCAGTGCGCTGCTCGCGGCGCAACAGCTCGTCGAAGTACGCGATCGTCTGGCGCAGCCCCTGCTCCAGGTCGGTCCGAGGATTCCAGCGGATGTGGCGGCGGGCGAGCGTAACGTCGGGTTTGCGCTGCACCGGATCGTTCACCGGCAACGGCTTGTACACGATTCTCGATGACGAGCCGCACAGCTCGATAATGGTCTTCGCGAGATCGGCGATCGCGAGCTCCTGCGGATTGCCGAGATTCATCGGGCCCGCCACCTCGTCGGGTGTCTCCATCAGTCGCACGAAGCCTTCCACCATGTCGTCGACATAGCAGAACGAGCGGGTCTGCGAGCCATCGCCGTACACGGTGATGGACTCGTTGTTGAGCGCCTGCACGATGAAGTTCGAGACCACGCGGCCGTCGTTCGGATGCATGCGCGGGCCGTAGGTGTTGAAGATGCGGGCAACCTTGATGGCAAGCCCATGCTGACGATGGTAGTCGAAGAAGAGCGTCTCGGCGCAGCGCTTGCCCTCGTCGTAGCACGACCTCGGGCCGATCGGATTGACGTGCCCCCAGTAGTCCTCGCGCTGCGGATGCACGAGCGGATCGCCGTACACTTCGCTCGTCGATGCCTGGAAAATTTTCGCGCGCAGCCGTTTGGCGAGGCCTAGCATGTTGATCGCGCCGTGCACGCTCGTCTTTGTGGTCTGCACGGGATCATGTTGATAGTGGATCGGGGACGCCGGGCATGCGAGGTTGTAGATCTCGTCGACCTCCACGTAGAGCGGAAAGGTCACGTCGTGGCGCATCAGCTCGAAATGCGGGTGATCGAGAAGATGAGCGATATTCGGTTTGGTGCCGGTGAAGAAGTTGTCCACGCATAGCACCTCGTCGCCACGTGCGAGCAGCTTCTCGCAAAGATGGGAACCCAGGAATCCGGCACCGCCGGTCACGAGTACGCGTCTTGCGCCTAGACGGCGTGCGGCTCTCTTCTCCATGGCGTAGCACTCCTTGTCCTTCGTCGCGCACTGCGCGGCGTGTTTCCCCGACCGTCATGCAAGCCGCGTGCGCATGGCAAGACACGGACGTGGCGGTGAACGGGGTCGCTGCAGTATAGTTACGGGCCGCCGCATTTCGGCGGATCGGTCGAAGGGAGCGGGATTTTGATATTGGTCACGGGCGGCGCCGGGTTCATCGGCGCGAATTTCGTACGCGAATGGTGCGCGCAGAGCGACGTGCCGGTCGTCAATCTCGACAAGCTCACCTACGCCGGCAATCCCGCGAATCTGGCGCCGCTACAGAACGATGCGCGGCACGTCTTCGTGCAGGGCGACATCAACGACCGCGCGCTGGTTCGCGAGCTGCTCGCGAAATACCGGCCCACCGCAATCGTCCATTTCGCGGCTGAGAGCCACGTCGACCGCTCGATCTCGGGTCCAGCCGTGTTCGTCGAGGTGAACGCGGTCGGCACGTTCACGCTGCTGCAGGAGGCGCTCGCCTACTGGCAAACGTTGTCCGACGACGCGAAGGAGCATTTTCGCTTTCACCATATTTCGACCGACGAAGTGTACGGCTCGCTCGGCCCCGATGATCCGGCATTCACCGAAGAGCACGCCTACGAGCCCAACAGCCCGTACGCCGCGTCGAAGGCCGCCTCCGATCACTTCGTGCGTGCGTTCCACCACACCTATGGGCTGCCGACGGTCACGACCAACTGCTCCAACAACTACGGTCCGCTGCAGTTCCCCGAGAAGTTCATTCCGCTCATGGTGCTCAACGCGATAGAAGGCAAGCCGCTCCCTGTGTACGGCGACGGCCTCAACGTTCGCGACTGGTTGTACGTGACCGACCATTGCGATGCGCTGCGACTCGTGCTCGCGCGCGGGCGGCCGGGCGAGACGTACAACATCGGCGGCAACAGTGAAAGGCGCAATATCGACGTTGTGCAGACGCTGTGCGCGATACTCGATCGTGCGCGCCCCGCAAACGGCCCGCATGCGCGGCTCATTACCTATGTGAAAGACCGTCCCGGTCACGACCGCCGTTATGCAATCGACGCGACCAAAATCAAGCGCGAGCTCGGCTGGTCTCCGCGCGTCACCTTCGAGCAGGGGCTCGAGCAGACAGTGAGCTGGTATCTGTCCAACATGGAGTGGGTGAAGAACGTGACGAGCGGTGCCTATCGCGATTGGATGAAACAGAATTACGCCGGCCGGGGCGCGGCATGAGTGCCAAAGTGCTGGACGCGGATACGGCCGAGACCGTGCGCCTGACCGTTGCCCAGGCGGAGACGCTCGCACATACAGCACTGCAGCGTATTGGCTTCGATGCCGACGAGGCGCGCGTCATCGCGGCGCATCTTATCGACGCCGCCTTGTGCGGCTACCGCTTTGCGGGGCTGCCGCGCATTCTGACGATCGCCGAAGACCCGCGCACACGGGAGCCGCATCATGCCCCGCGCATTCTTCACGAGACCGACGTCTCGGCGATGATGGACGGCGGCAACTACGTCGGCTACTACTCGGTGTATCAGGCAACACAGGTCGCGATCGAAAAGGCGCGCAAGCACGGCTTCTCGATCGTCGGCATGAACAACAGCCACCTCTCCGGCCGCAACTCGTACTATCTCGAGCTCATCGCACGGGCCGGGTTTGCCGGCATCCATCTCGCGAGCGCGCCTCCGGTCGTCGTTCCGCTCGGCGGCCGCAAGCCCGCCCTCGGCACGAACCCGATTGCGCTCGGGGTTCCCGGCGATCCGCATCCGCTCATTTTCGACATGGGCACCGCGGCGCTCATGCGCGGCGAAGTGATTCTCCGAAAGCGCACCGGCACGCCGCTTCCCGACGGCGCCGGCATCGACGCGAGCGGCAAGGAAACGCACGATGCGGCAGCGGTGCTCGACGGCGGCGGCATCCTGCCCTTCGGCGGCTACAAAGGATTCGGACTCTCGGTCGTCATCCAGGCGATGTGCCTCATGGCGGGCGCGGCGCTCCCCCGCGGCAAGGTGCAGGACTATGCGTTCCTGTTCGTCGTGTTCGATCCGGGCCTGTTGATGCCGCGCGAAGAATTCGCGCGACAGCTCGAGCAGCTCAAAGCCGCGATCAAGGGCGTGCCGCGGCAGCCGGGTTGCGACGATATCAGGCTGCCTTCCGAGCGGGCGTTCCGCGAGCGCGAGCAGCGGCGACGCGAAGGCATCGTGATCGACCGCAAGGTGCACGACGCCATCGCAGCGCTATAGAACGCGCCTGCCGCTACGTCGCAAGTAAGGTCCATATAGGATGGTCCACGGCCCGTTGCCGTGGCTTCATTGAAGCATTGTGGGGTGCAAGCAACTCAGCTTGCGGCCAACATCGCCTGCGATCAATGCCACAATCCGCGCACGGTAAGGTGTATGCCGAGCGCGAGCAATCCCCAGAAGAAGCAGGCGCGAAACGCCGCGGCTGAAATCCAGCGGCGCACCGCCTGCCCCATCCCCATGCCGGCCAGCGCGGCGAGCAGCGCCACGGCAGGCGCTGAGGCGTAGTGCGAGAGAACGCGCATCATCGTGGCAGGCAGCGAGAGGCCAAGCGCGATCGTGGAGACGAGAAACGTGAGCCCGAGGGCCTGCACGAGCTCGTCCTTGCCGAGCGCGAGTCGTTGTAAATAAGGAACGGCCGGTATCACGAACACGCCGGTCACCGCCGTCAGCGCGCCGGTCGCGAGGCCGACGCACGGCGACAGCCACCGCTGCGCCGGCAACGGAATCTCGAACTGCGCTCCGTATCGTCCGACGAGTGCGTAAGCAACGAGAATCGCGCCGAGCGCGGCAGTCGCAACGTCGCGATCCACTGCGGGACCGAACCACGCGAACAGCCAGGCACCGGCGCATATGCCGATGAACAGGGAACCGAAGCGCCGCAGGGCCGTCTTGAGGAATGGACCGGCAAAGGCCTGCCAGATGTTCGTGAACAACGATGGAATAACCATGAGCGCCGCGGCCTCGGTAGGGGCCATGACCACGCCGAGCACGCCCACTGCCACAGTGGGCAGCCCCATGCCGATTACCCCCTTCACGAAGCCGGCGAGCAGGAAAGTCGCTATGACGAGCAGGAGCATGGCGGCGCGCGCAAAAAGCAGTAGTGTGCCGTCGCATCGCGGTGGATACAAACGGGCGCCGGCATTACGATTGACATCGTTCGCTGGGAGCGTACATCGGCGTTTGCGCCTCCTCAGCGACGCCGGACAGGTTTATCCCCTTCGAGCAGCGGCAGCGAGCAAGCAGGAAAGCTCAGCGACCCGCTTCATTGGCTCCAAGCAGGCTCAAAAATTCTGGTACCCTATGGTGAATGCGAGTCCGGATTCCAAGGATGAAGGAGCAGCGACGATGATGCGGCGTGTGGCGTGTGCACTGTTCACGATCGTCGCGCCGGGCGCGCCAGGATGTCTTGCGCAAAGCTATCCGAACCACCCGATACGCATGGTGGTGCCCTTCCCGCCTGGCGGCAGTACCGATCTCGTCGCGCGCGTCGTGGGACAGAAAATGTCCGAAAACTGGAAGCAGCAAGTGGTCATCGACAATCGCGGCGGTGCTAACGGAATGATAGGCGCCGACCTCGTCGCCAAAGCCAATCCCGACGGCTACACTCTGCTGCTCGGCACGATCGGCCCGATGGCGATCAACGCGAGCCTGTATAGGATGCCGTACGACATCGTGCGGGACTTCGCGCCGGTGAGCTACACCGCGAACATCGGCAATGTGCTGGTCGTCCATCCGTCGCTCGGCGTGCCGAACGTGAAGGAGCTCATCGCGCTCGCCAAGGTAAAGCAGCTCACGTTCGGATCGAGCGGCACGGGAGGCGCGCCGCACATGGCGGTCGAGCTCTTCAAACTGCTCGCGAAAGTGCCCATCACGCACGTGCCGTACAAGGGCGGCGGCCCGGCGATGGCCGATCTCGTCGGGGGCCAGATCTCCGGCAGCTTCGCGAGCATGCCCTCGGCCATCAGCTTCATCAAAGCCGGAAAGCTCCGTGCGCTCGGCGTGAGCGCGAACCAGCGCTCACCCGCCCTGCCCGATGTGCCGACGGTCGCGGAAGCCGGTGTACCCGGCTTCTCGGTCCTCGACTGGCAAGGCATGTTCACCACGGCAAACACGCCGCCCGACATCGTGCGCAGGCTCAACACCGAGGTCGTGCGCATCCTCAAGCTGCCCGAAGTAGTCGAGAAGCTCTCCGCCGCAGGTGTCGAGATCCAGGTGAGCACGATGAAGGAATGGGGCGACTTCGTGAAATCCGAGATCGCCAAGTGGGGCAAGGTGGTGAAGGAAGCGGGCGTGACGGTGGAATAAGCAACCGGGCGTCCGTGGCCTGCTAAAAGGCCCTTCGAAAAGAATTCCGGAGAAAGCTCCAAAAGACGTCTGGATGACCCCCGCTGCACCGCGCGCCATGTCGAGCCATCCCGGCGCGTTGATGCGGCTGCCGCTCCCCTTCACGGTCGATCACTTGTTTCACTTCATGGTGATGAAAAACCGCCCTAGATGCCGCGCGTTCTTTCGCCATCCACGTTGATCGCGCAGCCGGTGATCATGCCCGCCCGGTCCGAGGCAAGAAACAGGGCGAGATCCGCGACGTCCTGCGGCTTCACTACGCGTCCCATAGGCACATCCCTGACCAGCTCCTTCTCCGCCTCGTCTAGCGATACGCCGCGCTCGCGGGCCGCGATGCTTACCAGCTCCGCCCAGCGCCCCGTGTCCGTGGAACCGGGACAAATGGCGTTCACGGTGATGCCGTGCTTGCCGAATTCGTTCGCCATCGCCTTGGTAATGCTCAGCGTGCCCAGATTGATGGGACCGGACATTACCTGCACTCCCTGGGGCTCGCGCCCGCGCGTGCCCGAGATGTTGATGATCCGTCCATGCGTCGACTTCCTGAGATACGGCAGCGCCTCGCGCGTCATGCGAATGAGGCCGAGCGGCTTCACCGCGAAGTATTCCTCCCAGAGCTCGTCCGGAATCTCCTCGATACGCCCGCGATACGCTCCTCCGGCGCAATTCACCAGGATATCGACACCGCCCAGCGCAGCGATCGCGTGCTCTACCGCGGGTTTGATTGCGGCGCGGTCCGCCAAGTCCAGTTGCACGACATGCGTGTGTACTTGCGGATAACGCGTGCGCACCTCGTCCGCAAACGTCCTGCAACGCGCGACATCACGCCCGAACAATCCGAGATGGACACCTTCTGCAGCGAGCGCTGCAGCGATTGCCTGCCCGATACCGCGGCTCGCCCCCGTGACGAATGCGGTGCGGCCTTTGATCCCCAGCTCCATGCGTCTCCCTTACATCCCGTTCGTTATGATTCACTTCGCGAGACCGATCTCGGTCAGCACGGCCTTGATTTCGGCAAACTCTGCCGCCAGAAATTTCTTCGCGTCCGCAGAAGTTTGAAACGCGTCGTGCCATAGATTGCGCTGCAGCTCCTGCTTCCATTCGTCCGATTTCACCACACGGCCCAGCACGCCTTCCCAATACGCGATCTGCGCCGGCGTGAGGCCCGGCGGGCCGAACACGAGACGCCATTGATCCAGCGTGAGATTCACACCGAGTTCCTTCCAGGTCGGCACGTTTGCGAAGTCACCGGGCAGACGCTGCGGTGCGGATACGGCCACGGCCCGCAATGCGCCGGACTTGATGTGGCCGACGAAGTTGGAGGCGGAGGCCGTCGTAACCGCGACGTGACCTCCCAGCAATGCCGTGATCGCGTCTCCGCCCGAGTTATAGATCACGATTTTGAGCCTGCTCGCCGGCACGCCTGCCGCGCGGCCCACCAGCACGGAAGCGATGTGGTACTGATTACCGGCGCTGGTGGATGTGGAGATGGGAACCGCCGCAGGATCCTTCTTGAGCTGGGCGATGAGATCGGCGCCTGTCCGCATCGGAGAATCGGCCTTCACGGCGAAGACGATCGCCTCCGTAAACATGATCGCGATCGGGGAGAAGTCGGGCCAGTTGTATTGGCTCTTGCCCGTGAGGTGGTTGGTGATCAGCGTCGGAGAAGCGATTTGCAGAAAATGAGCATCGCCTTTCCGCTGGTGGGAGTACGCAAGCGCAACCGCGCCACCGCCTCCCGGCCGGTTCACCACTGCCGTCGGTGCGTCGACCAGGTTCCTGTCCTGGATGATGCGCTGTATCACGCGCGCCGTTCTGTCCTGTCCGCCGCCGGGGCTCGTGCCTACGATGAGCTCGACGTTCTTCTCGGGCTTCCAAGTGGTGGATTGGCCGTAACACGCAGCCGCAATTCCAGCAGCCAGTGCGAACGAGACGATACGCCACCACCAGCGCGCGAAATCCATCGAATCCTCCTCAGGTTATTGAGCGCCAAGGATAAACGATAACCGCTGGCAGCGCTGCCACGCGGACCGCGCGAAAAGGAACGCCCATTGCACCGGGTTGCTTCGAGGGCGATGCACATGTTCGTCTATACGTTTTATGTCTGGCTGCGCAAGACGAGACACGGCTTGCTTGAGACGCAGCGCAAGCGCGCCTGCATGGTGGCGCTCACCATACTGTCGCTCATCTTTCTTCAATCCGGGCACCAGACCGTCGCAATCGGCACCTGGCTCGAGGCAACTGAAATGGCCGCGTCGAACGTGAGGACGCTCGCGGCACGGCTCACACGACCGACCAGCGCCGCCCTGCAATAACCCGCGCCGGTGACGTGCGTGGCGTGTATGCTTACAACGAGAACCTTCCCTCCAGAGTCCGACAATGAAAGGCTTGGGCAACCGACAGCGCGTAATCAATCCGAGGAAGCGCGAGCGGTACGCGAAGTCGAAGAAAACGCAACTCACCCGGCTGAGCGGGAAAGGGCGCGAGAGTCGGCTCGACAAACTCTTGAAGATCTCGAGCTCTCACAAGAAAGACTAGAAGACATCTCGAATACGAACTGCGGGTGCAGCCGCCGATGCACCTCGATAGAGGAGAGGCACCCCGGAGGTAGACCTTTATCTCCTGCGTCATTTCCGTTCCGATTTGTCCTGCAGCTGCTGCGCGACGTGATCCACGAACAGCCGCACTTTCGCCGACAGGTGACGCCGGCTCGGGTACACGGCCCAGATCTCGCTCGGCGTACTCTCGTAGCCCGGCAGCACGCGGACGAGGCGTTCCGAATCGAGCGCAGCTTTGACCATGAAATCGGGCTCGAATACGACACCTAAGCCGGCGATCGCTGCTGCAATCGACAAGTCGCCGCTGTTCGAATGCAGTGGCCCGGAGATGCGCACCTCTTCATCACGACCGTGGCGGTCGGTGAGACGCAACACGCTTGGATTGGGCGAATAAGCGTACGTGAGAACGGCGTGTGCCGCGAGATCGGCAGGCTTACGCGGCGTGCCATGGGCTTTCAGATACGCGGGCGACGCGCACGCGAGCAGACGGACCGTTCCGAGGCGGCGCGCGACGAGTCGGTCGCTGCCGACGCGGCCGATACGTATCGCGAGGTCGTAGCCCTCCTCCACGAGGTCGACGATGCGGTCGAGCACGGACACTTCGAAACGCACATCGGGATACCGCGCCACGAAGGTCGCGATCGCAGGCGCGATGCGTTGCACACCCATCGCGTGCGAGCACGTCAGGCGCAACGTGCCGCGCGGAGCGGCGGCTGTCGAGCTCGCCACCGCCTCCGCCTCCTTTAGCTCGGCGAGCAGCTGCACCGTACGCTCGTAGAAAGCCTGCCCGCCTTCCGTCAGCGACAATTTACGCGTGGTGCGATTGAGGAGCCGGGCCCCGAGGTGCTGCTCGAGCTCGGCAATCTGTCGCGAAAGGGTCGACGTCGACGTGCCGAGACGCTCTGCGGCGCGCACGAAGCTGCCGGCTTCCACGACGGCATTGAACGCTGTCATCGACGCGAGCTTGTCCATCGCCCGATATTATCCCGTAACACGGAATAAATCATCCCATATTCCCATATTTATATCGCTTTACGGCATAGATAAACTGCCGCCTAAGCGCTGGGTTCGCAGCGCTACCGATCATTCAGACAGGAGACCCATCATGTTCTATCGGCAAACCGCACCGCTTGCAGCGTTTATCCTCCGCATCTCGTTGGGCGTCATGTATCTCACGCATGCTCTCGTGCTCAAGGTGGGCACGTTCGGCATGGCAGGCACCGTGCAGTTCTTCCAGTCGCTCGGCTTGCCGGGCTGGACCGCGTACGCGACCGTCATCGCAGAGGTGCTTGCGGGCATACTGCTCCTCCTCGGCGTGGGCTCGCGCTATGTCGCGCTGGCGCTCACGCCTGTTCTTGTCGGCGCGCTGGCGGTGCACTGGGGCAACGGCTGGGTGTTCTCCGCGCCTAACGGCGGTTGGGAATATCCGCTGTATCTCATCGTGTTATCCGTCGTCCAAGCGCTGCTCGGCGATGGCGCGTATGCGCTTTCCGGTCGTTCCGCCATTCCGGCACGCGAGCTCCGCGCCGCTTCTGCGTAGCTGCCGCCGGCGGTTGCCTTTCCGGTGAGCGGGAAGGCAACCATGGGCCCCGGCTCACCCATTGCACGGTTTCTGTACTCACCATGACGCCCACTCTTTTCATCTCGCATGGCTCTCCCATGCATGCGCTCCAGGCGGGTGCCGCCGGCCGCGCATGGGGGGAACTCGCACGCCGTATTCCGCGTCCGCGCGCCATCCTCATTGCATCCGCTCACTGGGAAACCGAGCTGCCGATGGTGACCACGACGCGCGCACCGGACACCATCCACGACTTCGGCGGGTTTCCCGATGCGCTCTACAAGCTTCGTTATCCTGCGCCCGGCTCACCCGAGATCGCACAACGTGCGCTCGATTTGCTCAAAGCCGCCGGGCTCGCCGCCTCCGGCAACGGCTGCCGCGGACTCGATCACGGAGCGTGGGTGCCGCTCATGCATCTTTATCCCGAGGCGGACATTCCGGTCGTGCAGATTTCCGTGCAACCGTCCCTGGACGCCGCACATCACCTGCGCGTCGGTGCCGCCCTTTCAGCGCTACCGCACGAGAACGTCCTCGTCATCGGTTCCGGCCACATGACGCATAACTTGCGTGAGTGGATCGCGCACGCACGCATGCGCGGTATGCAGGTCACCGAAACGGCCGCCGCACCGTACGTCGAGGAATTCCGCCGCTGGATCGACGCTGCCTTGCGAGGCGGCGACGCGTCTGCGCTTGCCGCATGGCAGGAGCGCGCACCTCACGCATCGCGTGCGCATCCCAGCGATGAGCACTTCCTGCCCTTGCCGATCGCATACGCAGCAGCCGGCCCATCGCCCGGCGTCGAACACATAGACGCAGGAGTGGATGCGGGCGTGCTGGCAATGGACGCATACGTCTTCGAGCCGCGGGCCGCATAGGACGCGACGAGCAGCCGCAACGCCGACCGGTCACGCGTGTGCCGGCGAGTCGGGCGGTTATAATCGGTCACAGGGCGGTGTCGCCCGTCGCATTCGACGGTGGAAAGTCGCCGCATGCGAGTTGCATCGACTGCCCCCAAAAAATGGCACACGCCGATCGAACAGACCGCATGCTCGGGCTCGCCGCCCTAGCCCTCCTCCTCGCAGGCTGCCTGCTCGTTCTGCTGCCGTTCGTCACCGCACTGCTATGGGCCGCCATACTCACCTACTCGACATGGCCGATCTATGCGCAGCTCAAGCGCTCGGTGGGAGACAGGCCTATCGTCGCAGCGGCGCTCATGACGCTCGCCGTTTCGGTCGTCATGCTGGCGCCGTTCGTGATCGTCGTGTTCGGCCTCGCCGACAACGCCGCGGAACTCGTCGATGCGCTGCGCCGCATATTCGATGACGGACTGCCCGATACGCCGCCCTGGATACGGAATCTTCCGATCTTCGGCGAGCGTCTCGACGCATACTGGCGCGCGCTCGTGCACGACGAAAATCGGCTGCTCGAAGAATTGAAGACGATGCTCGTCGCGGCGCGCGCATTTCTCGTCACGAGCGGCGGATACCTCGCGGCAGGCGTGCTGCAGCTCGCGTTGAGCGTGCTGGTGGCCTTTTTTCTCTTCCGCGACGGGGAAGCCGCTGCGGCGCGGCTGCAACAGGCCACCTTGAGGGTCGCGGGGCCCGATGCGCGTTATTTGCTGGACGTCGCGGGACACACCGTGCACAGCGTGGTCTACGGCATCCTCGGCACTGCGCTCGCGCAAGGCGTGCTCGCAGGCATAGGATTTCTCGCAGCAGGCGTGCCCGCCGCATCATTGTTGGGACTCGCCACTTTCTTTTTATCGGTCGTTCCGGTCGGCCCGCCGCTCATCTGGGGGTCGGCTGCAATCTGGCTCTACTACCAGGGCGCGGTGGGATGGGCGATATTCGTGGTGTTGTGGGGTTTGCTCGTCGTGAGCATGGTGGACAACTTCCTGAAGCCGTTCATCATCAGCCGCGGCAGCAGCCTGCCGTTCATCCTCGTCTTCCTCGGCGTGCTGGGCGGCGTGGTTGCGTTCGGCTTCATCGGCGTCTTCCTCGGCCCGACGCTGCTTGCCGTGAGCTATCAGATATTGAAGGAATGGGCCGGCGAACAGGTGGCATCGCCGTGAAGCGCAGCCGGGCGCGATGCGTCGCGCCCGCCCCGCGCTTCAGTGAGCCTCCTGCGTTTGCCGCGGTACACCACCCGGGAAGAGGCGCTTGATGAGCGGCCACAGAATCACGGCGATCACCATCGCCATGATGACGCCGGACACCGGGCGCGTGAAGAAGGTTGTCACGTCGGATTGCGACATCTTCAGCGACTGCCGCAGCGCTTCTTCGAGCGGCTTGCCCAGCACCAGCGCGAGCACCAGAGGCGCAAGCGGATAGTCGAGCTTGCCCGCGAGGTACCCGATCAGCCCGAACGCCAGCATGATCCAGAGATCGAGCACGCTGTAATTCACGCTGTAGACACCGACCACACAGAAGATGGCGATGAGCGGCGCGAGCACCGTGTACGGCACGCGCAGCACTGCGACGAACGCCGGCACGAACGCCGTGTTCAGTACGAGCAGCATCACGTTGCCGATGTACATCGATGCGATCAGCACCCACACGAAATCCGGATTCTTGGTGAACAGCAGCGGGCCGGGCTGTATGTTGAAAAGCGTCAGCGCGCCAAGCATCACCGCAGTCGTGCTCGACCCCGGGATGCCCAGCGTGAGCAGAGGAATCATCGCACCGCCGGTCGATCCGTTGTTCGCCGCCTCGGGTGCTGCGACGCCCTCGATCACTCCTGTGCCGAACAATTGCGGATGCTTCGACAGACGCTTCTCGGCTGCGTAGGAGAGGAACGACGCGATCGTGGCGCCGGCGCCCGGCAGCACACCGACGGCGAACCCGATCAGCGTGCCGCGCACTATGGGCATCGCGCTGTCCTGCAAATCCTTGCGCGTGATGATCATCTCCCGCAGCGAGGTCTTCATGATCTCGATGTGCATCGTGTTGTCTATCATGCCCAGCACCGTGCCGATGCCGAATAGTCCGACCGCAATCGGCAGGAAGCCAATGCCGTCCAGCAGCTCGAGATTCCCGAAATTGAACCGCGGATCGCCGGTCATCGGATCGAGGCCCACCATCGCGAGCGCAAGACCGATGAACGCCATGCCGTAGCCCTTCGCCGTCGACTCGCCGGTAAGGCCGCTTACGCAAGTCAAGCCGAGCAGCATGAGCGCGAAGTATTCCGGCGGCCCGAAGCTCAATGCGGCCTGCGCGATCGGCGGTGCGAGCAGCGTGAGCATTACGACGCTGAACGTGCCCGCGACGAACGAACCGATCGCCGCGATCGTGAGCGCAGGACCCGCGCGGCCTTTGCGTGCCATGGCGTAGCCGTCGAGGCATGTCATGATCGTCGACGATTCGCCCGGCACGTTCATCAATACGGACGTGATGGTCCCGCCGTACATGCACCCGTAGTAGATGCCGCACATGAGGATCATGGCGGTGATCGGATTCATGCCGAAGCTGAGCGGTATGAGTATCGCGATGCCGGCGACCGGACCTATGCCGGGCAAGGCGCCGATCAAGGTGCCCGCGACGACGCCCAGCGTGACGAACAGCAGATTGACCGGGCTGAACGCGATGGAGAAGCCCATGTCGAGATGCGAAAGAAATTCCATGTCGTCAGCCGATGAAAGTGATGATGCCCTTGGGCAGCGGCACGCGCAGCCATACGGCGAACACGAGATACAGGCCGAGCGCGGACAGCACAGGAACCGTGGCGAGGACCCGCCATGAGCGTTCGCCGAGGCAGTAGATCATCACGAGCATGAACACCGCCGTGACGACGACGAAACCGAGCGCTTCGAGCAGCCAGAACGACGCGGCCATCGTTGCCATCATCAACGCGACGCGCATCCATCCCGAAAGCGGCGGCCAGCGCACTTGCGCGCCGGCCCGGTGACGCACGGCGCGTGTTACGACGACCACACCGGACGCGATGATGCCGAACGAGATGAGAAGCGGCAGGAATCCGGGCCCGGGAACGCCCTGCAAAAGAAAGGGAAAGCCGAGCGCCCCTATCAACAATGCCACGCCCACCGCGAGTATCAATCCGCCGGCGGTTGTTTCCACCCTGTCCATAACCTCCTCCGTCGAAGTCGGGAGGACACGGACGTATCCTCCCTTCGGGTGGTCGCTATTTGGGATTGAGCGTCTTCGCGACTTTCTGCAGTTTTGCGCGCTCCTCCTCGAGGAACCTGGCGTAGCCCGCGGAATCTTCGAAGTGCACCGCCATCGCGTTCTTCCGCGCGTATTCGGCCCACTCCTTGGTTTCGGTGATCTTCTTCATCATGTCGACCAGGAACTTCTTGTGATCGTCCGGAATGCCGGCGGCTGCCACGACACCGCGGCCCTGATCGTACACCACGTCGTAGCCGAGCTCTTTCATCGTCGGCACGTCTTTCATGATGTCGAGCCGCTGACGCGACATCACGGCGAGCGGCCTCATTTTCTTCGCTTCGATATGGGGCACGAGCTCGTTCGGGTTGCTGATCGCGAGCTCCACGTGCCCGCCCAGCAGCGCCGCCGCGGCTTCCCCTCCGCTGTTGAACGGGATGTAATTGAGCTTCATGCCGACCGCATCGTTGAGGAGCGCCGTGCCTATCGCCTCCCCGCCGGTAGCGCCCGTGCCCGAAATTCTGATGGTGTTCGGGCTCTTCTTCGCAGCCTCGATGACATCCTTCATCGTCTTGAACTTGGAGTCGGGCTGCGTGACGATCATCGCCGTGTCGAGCAGCATCAACGCAATCGGCGTGAAATCCGAAGGCTTGATCTGGACCTGCTTGCCGAATACGAAACCGGTGTTGAACGATGCCGTGGCGGTCGCGATCACGTATCCGCCTTCGCGCTTGCGGGTCGCGAGATGCGTCCAGCCGACCTGTCCGGATGCACCCGGCTTGTAGGTGAGCGTCACCGGCTGCGGAGACAGTTTGTGATCGGTGATGATGGTTTTCATGAGCTCGGCGGTGATGCCGCTTCCCCCGCCCGGAGCAAACGGCACGATGAGCTCTATCGGCCGTTCGGGAAAAGCCGCAGTCGCCGAAGCGGCGGTCAGCGTGAGTGCAGCCGCCGCGCAGGCGGTCAGTATCGAAAGACTGAAGCGCGTCTTCATTGTTCCTCCTCGTTATGATGGACTCTGCTGGGCTTTCGAGCAGTTCGTGCGCCGCAGGTCGCCAGCCCGTGCTGCGGCCAACGCTCGGAGCTTAATCGACCCGTCACCTGCCGTGCAACGGTTCCGCACGGCTTTCCGCAGCGGAACGACGTGTTGACGTTACGTAAAGCCGCACCTGGCACACGGTACCGCGCTCGTTTTTCGGCACAGCGAACACGACAGTGCATCACGCGCCCGCAGGATTGCAACGCCACGCTCGCGATATCGCAGTTGCGCTGCCGTCGTCACGAACAGGATAATCCGGTAGGGCGGATGCAACGCTCGGTTGTGCCGGCAACAAGACAGAGCGACCGGCGCGACTGACATCCTCAGTCCGGGAGGAGATATGCTGAGAAGCTGTGGCATTGCCGTGCTGCTCGTGTCCTCGTGCAGTATCGCAACCGCGCAGCAGCCTGCGCAGCGTGACTACCCGTCAAAAGCGATACGCGTCGTCGTTCCTTACGCGGCGGGCGGCCCCATGGACTACATCGGCCGCATGCTCGGCCGGAAGATGGCGCCTACGCTGGGTCAGCAGCTCGTGATCGACAATCGTCCCGGCGCCGGCGGCGCGCTCGGCACCGAACTCGTCGCGAAATCGCCGCCCGACGGCTACACGATGCTGCATACCTCATCGAGCCACGCCAGCCTGCCGATCATCACCAGAAGTCTGCCGTACGATCCGGTGCGCGACTTCACACCGATTACCCTCATCGTCAACAGCGTGGGTTTTCTGTTGGTAGCGCACCCGACAGTACCGGCCAACACGCTGCGCGACTTCATCGCCATCGCGAAGAAACAACCGGGCAAGATCACGTACGGCTCGGGCGGCATCGGCAACGTCATGCACTTCGCTGCCGAAATCTTCAACGACAGATCCGGCACGAAGCTCGCCCATGTGCCGTACAAGGGTGTCGGCCAGGCGATCACGGATCTGCTCGGCGGGCGTATCGACACGTGCTTCGGTCCGGCCACCGCCCTGCTGCCCCATATCCGGACCGGCAAGCTCAAAGCCCTGGGCATCACGGCAGTCCATCGCTGGAGCGAGCTGCCGGACTTGCCCACCATAGATGAAGCAGGCGTGAAAGGGTACGAGTTCGTGCCGTGGTATGGCTTGTGGTTTCCCGCCGGGACGCCGCAGGCTTACGTCTCTCGCATCCGGGACGAAGTGGCCAAGGCGCTGGAGGATGCGGAAATCAGGCGCGGCTTTGCCAGTCAGGGCTTCGTGCCCGTAGGATCGACGTCGGCGGAATTTGCGAAACTGATCTCGCACGAAATCGAAATGAACAGACAGCTCGCGACCAAGATCGGCCTGGAGCCGCAATAACGGTATACGGCATGTCTTTACCTCTCGAAGGCATCAAAGTACTCGAGCTCGGCAACTTCATCGCCGGGCCGTTCTGCGGCATGCTGCTCGGCGACATGGGCGCGGACGTCATCAAGATCGAACGTCCCGCGCGGGGCGACCAGACCCGCGCCATGCCGCCGCTCGTCAACGGCGAGAGCGCGAGCTTTGCCGCGCTCAATCGCAACAAGCGCAGCCTCGTGCTCGACTTGAAACAGCAGGCGGCGCGCGACATCGTGCTTGCGCTGGCAAAGCAGAGCGACGTCTTTCTGGAGAACAATCGTCCCGGCGCGCTGGAAGGCATAGGGCTGGGACCCGGCCAGGTCCGTGCCGTCAATCCGAACATCGTGTACGTGTCCGCTTCGGGATTCGGGCAGACCGGGCCTTATCGGCGCCGCGCCGGCGTGAACCTCATCATCGAGGCGTTCTCCGGCGCTTTGTCGGTCACTGGTGCGCCAAACGAAATGCCGATGCGGCCCGGACTGCAGACCGCGGATATTTTCGGCGCACTCTTCGCCACTTATGCAGCGCTCTCGGGACTGATGGGCGTCATGCGCGGCAAAGGCGGACGCATCGCGGACGTTTCGCTCGTGGAATCCTCGATTGCCGCAGCGGCCTGGGAAGCAGCGGCGTATCTCGCGACGGGCGAGGTACCCCAGCGCCTGGGACACCAGCACAGGCTCAACGCGCCGTATCAGCTGTTCGAAACGCACGACGGCCGCTATTTGGCGATAGGCACGCCGAACGACGAGCTGTTCCGGCGCTTCATGAACGTGCTCGGCCTCGGCAAGTACATCGAGGACCCGCGCTTCGCGACCTATGTGCTGCGCAAGCAGAACGAGAAGAGTCTGCTCGCCGTCGTCACACCCGCAATACGGGCGCGCGACCTCGAATCGCTCGAGCGCATGCTGGTCGAAGCGGGAGTGCCGTGCTCGCCGGTGAATGATTACGAACAGGTCTTCGGCCACCAGCACATCCAGGCGCGCAACGTACTGCAGGACGTCGAGCATCCGCGCATGGGCAAGATGCGCGCCGTGCGCAATCCCGTGCTGTTCGATCACGACGGTCCGAGCATACGCCGCGCGGCGCCCATGCTCGGCGAGCACTCGCGGGAGATCCTCCACGAGCTCGGCTACACGGACGCGCAGATCGACGCGCTTTCGGCGTCGGGCACGCTTCGCGAGTGATGTATTAAGAGTGAAGTGTGAGGAGCGACGCTGAGGCGGCGAAGGCTTTTTACTCCTTACGCCTCACTCCTAACACCTAACAGAGGGAAACAACCATGCGCATTTGGCGCAGTCTGCTGTTCGTGCCGGCGAACCAAAGAAGAATGCTGGAGAAGATCGCGTCGCTGCCCGCGGACGGGTTCATTTTCGATCTCGAAGACACCGTACCGCCGGAAGAGAAGGCGAACGCACGCGCGTTGATCCGCGAGTACATGCCCAAGGTGCCGGCCGGCCGCAGCTGGATACGCATCAACGGCATGGCGACCGGTTTTTTTCATGAAGACCTTGCCGAATTCGTCGGCGCGCCGGGGCTGGCGGGCTTTGTCTGCCCCAAGCAGGACTCGCCCGGCGACGTGGCGGCGATCGACCGCATGATCACGAGTCTCGAAATCCGCAAAGACATGGCGCCGGGGAGCACGCCTATCATCGTCATGATCGAGAGCGCGTCGGGCGTGCTGTCGTCCCGGCAAATCGCGACGGCGGCGAAGCGCATAGAGTCCCTGGTGTACGCCGGCGGCGAGGACGGTGATATGAACCTGTCCCTCGGCGCAACATGGTCGAGCGAGGGACCGGAGATGATGTTCGTCCGTCAGTACACGCTGGTCGCTGCCCGCGCGGCCGACATCGCGTGTCCGCTCGATGGGGTGTATTCCAACGTGCGAGACCTCGACGGCTTCAAGCGCGACACGATGCTCTCCAAGCGTCTCGGATTTCGCGGCCGCACGGTGATCCATCCCACGCAGATCGAGGCGGCGAACGCGATATACACGCCTTCCGAGAAGGAGATCGATTACGCGCGGCGCGTGATGGAGGCGTACCAGGCGGCGCTCAAGCGCGGCACCGCAAGCACGACCGTCGACGGCAAGCTGGTGGACGTCGCCATGGCGAAGACGGCGCAGCGCATCCTGGATCTGGTCGACTCGATCGCGAAGCGCTAGCGCACCGGTGATCGCGTTCTCCTCTTGACCATTGCGCGACCCAGCCCCCTTTACGATGTAACGACTGCATCCTCGCGTCGATTACGACGTGCCGCAGGCGATTGCCGACCTGCGCGACGACGCGCGCAATCGTCCGCTCGCAGGATTTTTCCGCAAGGTGAAAGCCGTGTGAAAGGCAGGCGTCCGAAAATAGCGCAAACTGCCACGGGGGGAAGAGGATGAGCAATCCGAGGGAATCGCACCTCTGCCGGGCTTGCCAGAAGCTGGTGGGCGCGCCGACGTACATACCCGCGCACGAGACCCTGTCCTGCTGCTCCACTATCGCTCGTCCTGACGGCGAGCTCCACAGTTACCGTTGCCGCGATTGCGGCGCGCTCTGGATGTGCTTCTGCCGGACGAAGAACTTTTCCGGAATGGAGACATGGGAGCGCATCGAGAAGTAGCCTGGTGCGCGACCTGGTGAGCGCCGCCGCGAGAGCTGAAATAGAACACGTCGCGTAAAAAGCACCCTTCGCCGTGAGCAATCATCTTACTCCGGCGATGTGTCCGCCCGACGCCGCTTGCCGGGTGCGGCAGCCCTCGGCGGCGTACTGTTCTCGGACTCGCGAACGGCGCCATCGACCTCCGCTTCGCGCCGTATTTCGTAGCCATTCGTGATGGCCCACTGCCGCGCCTCGGTTTCGGTGAGGCATCGGCCCATGATGCGCCACTCCAGCGTGCCTGGCCTCCGTATGCTCCACTGCCACAGCGATCGATCCAGTTTCCCCATTCGTCCTACCTCCCAAAAGCGAAAAAAGCTGCAAACGGCGTGCCCCGCAGCGGGAAACGGCGCACCGCACGTAGCGTCTCGCTGATGCGGCAACACCACCGGTTACAATCGCAAGGAATGACTACTGCACTCTGGCTGCTCGCCGTCGTACTCGTGCTCATCGGCATTGCAGGCACCGTGCTTCCTGTACTGCCGGGCACGGTGCTCGTGTTCGCGGGGCTGGCGCTCGGCGCGTGGGCGCAGGATTTTTCGAAAGTGGGCGGCTCGACGATCGCGGTGCTTGGCGTCCTGACGGTGCTATCGTTCGTTGTGGACTTCGCCGCGTCGGCACTCGGAGCCCGGCGTGTCGGCGCAAGCCGCGCTGCAGTGGCAGGCGCCGCGATAGGCACGATAGCAGGCATCCCTTTCGGCATCGTGGGCCTGCTTGGCGGTCCGTTCCTTGGCGCAGTCGTCGGCGAGCTGATCAGCGCGCCCGATGTGCTGAAGGCAGGCAAGGTCGGCGTCGGCGCGTGGCTGGGGTTCTTCTTCGGGACCGTTCTCAAGCTTGCACTCGCGTTCGCGATGGTCGGAATATTCGCCGTCGCGTATATCGCCTGACTCTAGGTCCCTGCCGGGGCCACGCACCAGTGCCGGAGAAACGTGAGGAGATCGCGTGGCGGACGCAGCCACACGTCCGCGTTGGTCTGCCGGTATCGCTCGCGTACGAGGACCGCGATGCCGCGTGCCTTTATTTCCTCGAAGACATCTTCGTCTGCCGTGTCATCGCCGAGATAAGCCACCGCGGCGTTCCGAGGCAGCTCGTCGAGCAACATGCGCACCGCATTGAGCGTATTCCAGCCGGGCGCACGCAATTCGATGCCGCCATCGAAGGGCACGAAATCGAGCCCGCGATCGAGCGCGAGCGCCTTCCATGTCGCGACTGCAGCGGCCTTGAGCTTTGCGACGATGATGGCGGGCACGCCGCGCCAGTGCAATGCGACGCTGCCCGGCTTGCGCTCGATGCGGCTGCCGGCGCGCAACGTCGGCTGCAGCACCGCCGCCGCTTCCTCCAGCGCTTCGCGTTCCTCGTCGCGCTGCTGCGCCACCAGCATGGTGCCGTCGGGTTGCAGACGTTCCCAGCCATGCAGCCCCCAGATCTCGGGTCGCTGTCGCAACGGCAACAGCGGCGCCA
>JBLNBW010000004.1:0-6084 GCA_050260255.1 Rhodospirillaceae bacterium
CCGCAGGTCGGACATCATGGGCCGCTTGTCCTGACGTTGCTCGACGCTGCGGTTTAGCTGCGACAGCGCGATGACGGGCACCTTCAGCTCCTTGGCGAGGCCCTTCAGCGAACGCGAAATCTCCGCGATCTCGGTCGCACGGTTCTCGTCGCGGCCGCCCGCCTTCGTTCCCGACATGAGCTGAAGGTAGTCGACCACGATAAGCGCAAGCCCACCGTGCTCCGCGCACTGCCGGTGCAGACGCCGTGCGCGGGAGCGCATTTCCAGCGCGTTGAGGCCCGCCGTATCGTCGATATAGAGCTGCGTCTCCGAGAGCTTGCCCAGCGTATGCGTGAGCTTCTCCCAGTCGCTTTCCTGGAACGTGCCCGTGCGCAGCTCGTGCTGGTCGACGCGGCCGACAGAGCCGATCATGCGCATCGCAAGCTGTGCGCCGGACATCTCCATGCTGAACACGGCCACGGGCTTCTTCACCTCGAGTGCCACATGCTCGACCATGTTCATCGCGAGCGTCGTCTTGCCCATGGAAGGACGCGCCGCGATGATGATGAGATCGCCCGGCTGCAGTCCCGAGGTCATCTTGTCGAGATCGACGAACCCGCTCGGCAGCCCTATCACCTCGTTCTTGTTCTCACGACTGTAGAGCATGTCGATGCGCTCCACGGTCTCGGTGAGTATCGGGTCTATCTTGACGAAGCCCTGACGCGTTTTAGCGCGCGTCTCGGCGATTCGGAACACCCGCGCTTCCGCCTCGTCGATCAGCGTCCCGGCGTCCTTGCCCTGCGGGTTGTAAGCCGAGTCGGCAATCTCGGTGCCTATGACCGCGAGATTACGCATGATTGCACGCTCTCGAACGATCTCGGCGTAACGGCGGATGTTGGCGGCGCTCGGCGTGTTGAGCGCGAGCGTCCCTATATATGCCTGTCCGCCGGCCTCGCCCAGCTTGCCGCTGCGCTCGAGGCTCTCCGCGACGGTGAGCGCATCGGCGGGCTTGTTGTTCTGTATTAGCAGCGCGATGTGCTGGAATATCAGCCGATGATCGGCGCGATAGAAGTCTTCCTCGCTGACGACGTCTCCGATGCGGTCCCACGCCGTGTTGTCGAGGAGCAATCCTCCGAGCACCGACTGTTCCGCCTCTATGGATTGCGGCGGCATGCGCGCCGCTTCGAGCTGCTGATCTTTGATGAGAGTGGATACGGCCTGGATCATGCGCCCGCCCTGTATAGCACGCGTTTGGTATTGATCAGAAGAGCGGCCGCGGACATCGAACGTGCCGCAGCGGTGGACCAATGTAGCGAAAAAAAAGGGCTGTCGCCAGCCCTTTCTTCACACCCTTGAAAGATCGCGGTTATCTTGCCACGGCTCGACCTGCCCGCGATTCTTTCAATGCGTAGACTACTGTTCGCCGAGCACCGAAACGGTGATCGATACGACGACATCGGTGTGCAACGCAATCTGCAGCGTGTGGTCGCCCACGGTCTTGAGCGGACCCTGCGGCATGCGGATGTTCGCACGCGGCACCTCGAAGCCTTGTGCCTTCAGCGCTTCGGCGACGTCCACGTTCGTCACCGAGCCGAAGAGCTTGCCGTCCACGCCGGCTTTCTGCGTGATCTGCAGCGTGAGGCCGTCGAGCTTGGCGCTTTGCTCCTGTGCCTTGGCAAGCGCTTCGTTCTGCGCGCGTTCGAGCTCAGCGCGACGCTTTTCGAACTCTGCGAGGTTTTCCTTGGTGGCGCGTTTCGCCTTGCCGTGCGGAATGAGGAAGTTGCGGGCGTAGCCCTCCTTCACTTTCACGACATCGCCGAGCTGACCCAGGTTGACGACTTTTTCGAGCAATATGATCTGCATCGCAGTCCCCTTAGTGCAGGTCGGTGTACGGCAGCAGCGCGAGGAAACGCGCGCGCTTGACTGCGACCGACAGCTGGCGCTGGTAGCGCGCCTTCGTCCCGGTGATGCGCGCCGGGATGATCTTGCCGTTTTCGTTGATGAAGTCTTTGAGGAGCGCGATGTCCTTGTAATCGACTTCCTTGATCTTCTCCGCGGTGAAGCGGCAGAACTTGCGGCGGCGGAACAGTGCGCCGCGGCCGCGGCCGTCCTTCTTGCCTTTCGCTTTGGCTTTCGCCGCTCTCGTCATCGATGGTCTAGGCATGGTGTCTATCCTTCAGTAACTCGGTTCGTGTTGCGTGCAGCACCAGCTGCGCGCTCATGCGGTTCTTGCGGTTGAGAAATCCGTGCACGGCCACTTCGTCTCCGGCTTTGAGGCGCGCCATGCTCGTCGCAGGCTCGCCCAGCGCTACGCCCTTCACTTCGCATTCCACCCGCCGCTCGTGCCCCGCTTCGATCTGCGTGGACGCATGGGCCAGGGTGAAATGCACGAGAGGCATGCCGGCCGGGGTGTGGCGCAACGGCTCTATTTCCATAAGCCGCCCGGTGATCTCGACCGCGTTGCAGCCCACTAGGCCGCGGCCGTTCCCGCTGCAGGTGCGGCTGCCGGCGCTGCAGGCGCAGCCGCCGCTGCGGGCTTCTCTTCCGTGGTCAGCGAGCGCGATTTCTCTTCCTTCATCATGGGAGAGGGCGCCGTGACCGGGCCGGTCATGCTGACGGTGAGATGACGCAGCACCGCGTCGTTGAACTTGAACGCGTGCTCGAGCTCGGACAGCGTGTCGCCGTCGCACTCGATGTTCATGAGCACGTAGTGCGCTTTGTGGATCTTCTCGATGGGATATGCGAGCTGGCGGCGGCCCCAGTCTTCGAGGCGATGGATTTTCCCGCCTTTGCCGGTGACCATCTGGCGATAGCGGTCGACCATGCCGGGAACCTGCTCACTCTGGTCCGGATGGACGATGAAAACGATCTCGTAATGTCGCATGCGTCTATGGCTCCTTGTGGAATGAGCCGCCCGTGATGCGAGCACGGTGCGGCAAGGACAAGTCCGAGCTTGGCAAGCCCCGGACGGAAAGCGCGCGATTATACGCGCCTTCCGATAAAAAACAAACCCTTATCTCGGTTTTGCCGAGCCGAGCCCACGCTGCCTGCGAGTCTCGGCAAGGCAGATGCCGGCGGAGACGGAAACGTTAAGGCTTTCGACGCTGCCGAGCATGGGGATGCGCACGATGAGATCGCACGATTCGCGCGTGAGTCTGCGCATGCCCTCGCCTTCCGCGCCCAGCACCCAGCCCAGAGCGCCATCGACCTTCGCCTCGTACAGGCTCTGCTCGCCCTGCTCGTCCGCCCCGATGAGCCAGACCCCGCGGTCCTTGAGCTCGCGCAGCGTACGGGCCAGGTTCGTGACGGCGATGTAAGGCACGGTTTCCGCGGCACCGCTCGCCACTTTGGCCACGGTGGCATTGAGCCCCACGGCCCGGTCCTTGGGCGCGACGACCGCATGGGCGCCCATCGCATCGGCAACGCGCAGGCATGCGCCGAGATTATGGGGATCGGTAATGCCGTCGAGGATGAGCAGCAGCGGCGGTTCCGTCAGCGACTCGAGCACGTCGTCGAGGTGGACCGGCAGCTTCGCCACTTCGACGCGCGCGGCAACGCCCTGATGGCGCTCGTGGGCCGTCATGCCGTCGAGACGCTTGCCGTCGATCAGCATGATGCGCAGCCCGCGGCTTTCCGCGAGCGCCTTGAGCTCGCGCACGCGGCGGTCGTCGCGCGCCTGGTCCACGTAAATTTCCCGTATCGAGGCGGCGTTCTGGCGCACGCGGCTCAAGACCGCGTGAAAGCCGTGGATGAGTCGGGTCTCGGCCATCTTCTAGTCCAGCACGAAGTCGATCTTGGTCGTATCGAGGTCCACGCGCGCGACTTTCACGCGCACGCGGTCGCCAAGCCGGTAACGTTGTTTCGTGCGCTCGCCCATGAGCTCGTGCTTGGCCGCGTCGTAACGGAAGTAATCCCGGCCCAATTCCGATACGTGAAGCAGGCCTTCGACATAGACGTCGTCCAGCGCGATGAATGCGCCGAACGCGGCCACGCCGCTCACGCTGCCCATGAACGTCTCGCCCACCTTGTCCTGCATGTAATAGCACTTGAGCCAGTTGGTCACGTCGCGCGTCGCCTCGTCGGCGCGTCGCTCGGTTTTCGAGCAATGCGCGCCCAGCACGTGCCAGTCGCCCGGCTCGTAGCGGCTGCGCGCAAGCACTGCCTTGATCGCGCGGTGCACGAGCAGGTCGGGATAGCGCCGTATCGGCGACGTGAAATGCGTGTAAGCCTCGTACGCCAGCCCGAAATGCCCTACGTTGTCCGGGCTGTACACCGCCTGCTGCAAGGACCGCAGCATGACCGTCTGCAAGAGCTGAGCGTCGGGCCTGTCCTTCACTTTAGTCAGCAACTTGGCGTAGTCCAGCGCACGCGGTTCGTCTCCGCCAGTAAGATGCAGACCGAAGCCTTTGAGGAATTCGCGCAACGCGTTGAGCTTCTCCGGCGTCGGTCCTTCGTGGATGCGGTACAGCATCGGCTGATCGTGGCTGCGCAGAAACTCCGATGCGCAGACATTGGCCGCGAGCATGCACTCCTCGATGATGCGATGCGCATCGTTGCGCCGCACCGGGACGATGCGCTCGATCTTGCCCTTGTCGTCGAAGATCATCTGGGTCTCGACGGTCTCGAAATCGATGGCCCCGCGCAGTTCCCGCGCTTTCACCAGCACCTTGTAGAGGCGGTACAGATTCTCGACGTGCGGCAGCAGCTGCGCATGCTTGCGCGCGGATGCGCCTTGCGGCTCTTGGAGCATGTCCCACACGAGGTTGTAGGTGAGCCGCGCGTGGGACCGCATTACCGCGGGATAGAAGCGGTATTGCAGGATGTCGCCCTTGGCGCTGATCCGCATGTCGCAGACGACCGCGAGCCGCTCGACCTGCGGATTGATGGAGCAAAGATCGTTCGACAGCCGCTCGGGCAGCATGGGGATCACGCGCCGCGGGAAGTACACCGAGTTTCCCCGCTCCTGCGCCGCGCGGTCGAGCACGTCGCCATGACGCACGTAATGACTGACGTCGGCGATCGCGACGACCAGCCGGTAGCCGCCCTTTTCGCGGCCGCGTTTCGCCGGCAGTGCTTCGCAATACACCGCGTCGTCGAAGTCCTTGGCCGTTTCGCCATCTATGGTGACGAGTGGCAGCTCGCGCACGTCCTCGCGATCCCCCCAGTCGGCGCTGGTCACCTCTGCGGGAAGCCGCTCGCACAGGGCTTCGACTTCCGCCGAGAACGAGTGCGGCAGCTCGTGCTTGCGCAGCGCGATCTCGATTTCGAGGCCGGGATCGGCGTAATTGCCGAGAATTTCCACGACGCGTCCGACGGGCTGGGCGTGCTTGGACGGCTGCGTCAGTATCTCGATCTCGACGACCTGCCCGGTTTTCGCGCCGGCATGCGCCTGGGGCGGAATGAGGAAATCGCGACTGATGCGCTTGTCCTCGGGCACGAGATACATCACGCCGTGCTCGCTGTGCAGTCTTCCGACTACCCGCTGGCGCACGCGCTGCAGGACCTCGACGATTTTTCCTTCCGGCCGGCCGCGCCGGTCGGTGCCGCTCAAGCGCACGACGACGCGGTCGCCATGTAGCACTTCCTGCATTTCGCCCGGACCGAGAAAGATGTCCGGACCGCCTTCGTCGCGAATCAGGAAACCGTATCCGTCCGGATGCCCCTGCACGAGCCCGCGTATGAAGTCGAGCTTGGCCACGACACACAGATCGCCGCGGCGATTGCGCATGATCTCGCCGTCGCGCTCCATCGCGTTGATGCGGCGCTGAAACGCTTCATGCTCATGCGGACGTATACCGAGAAGATCGTGCAGTTGCTCTTCCGGGACCGGCACGCCGTGTTCTTCGAGGGTCTGTATGATGTATTCGCGGCTCGGCAGCGGCTCGGCATAACGCGCGCTCTCGCGCTCGAGATACGGATCGGCCCGCCGCCGCTTGCTGAGCCGAACCTTCGGTTTCGGCGCGCGCGCTTGCTTGCTTACTTCACGGGTCGAGCTTATTCGTCGTTTCATTTGATCCCGGATGACCGTTTCGGTACAATTCGCCGTCACGCCGAGGTGGCGGAATTGGTAGACGCACTAGGTTCAGGTCCTAGCGGTGGCAACAC
>JBLNBW010000005.1:0-8777 GCA_050260255.1 Rhodospirillaceae bacterium
CCGAGCGCGCCGCCGGACCCGACTTCGGCATACGCGACGAGCGCAGCGTCACGCGGATCGCTTCGGCACACCGGCACGAATACTTTCAGATCCAGCTCAATCTCGCCGGGCGCACCGAACAGCACATAGGCGCAACGGTACGGCCGCTGCTGCCCGGGTCACTGTCTTTCGTGCTGCCGTATCGCGTGCATCACATCCCGCACCCGGTCGGCTCCCGCTTCTACGTGATCTCCTTCACCCAGCGCTTTCTGCGTCCCGAGCTCGAAGTCGATCCGCTGGATCTGGAGGACGTGCCGCTCGAGCGCGCGCCGGAGCTCGCTCCGTTTCTATACCAGGAATTCGCCGATTTCCGACTCGCCGGCACGGCGCTCAGGCAGGCGCGCGCAGCGTGTCAGCGTATGAGCGCGGAGGCCGCAGCACAGCGTTACTGCTGGCGCGAAATCGTGAGAGGCGAGCTGCTGCTGCTGATCGGCCTCGTGTGCCGGGCGCACGAGAAGACGCTGCTCACACTGGCGGCGGGCCGCGCCCAGGTCCGTAGCCGCCGCGCCGCGCTGTCGCGCGCATTAAAGCACATGCGCGATCACCTGACGGAGCGTCTCAGTCTCACGAGCGTCGCCGCCGCCGCCGACCTGTCGCCTACGTACCTCGCGCATCTCATGAAGAAGGAAACGGGGCAGACTTTCACCGACTGGCTCACGGAGCGGCGCATGGATCGCGCACGCGAGCTGCTCGCGCACACCCCGCTCAAGATCGGCGAGGTGGCCGCTGCGGTCGGGTTCGATGATGAAGCCTATTTCACGCGCCGTTTCAGACAGAAGTACGGCGAGCCGCCCGGGCGGTATCGCACGCGCTTGGCGCAATGACAGATTCGTCCAAGAAAAAAACAAATGCGTCCATGGTGGCGCGTAGGGCCTGCCGTTTATCCTAACGGCGTCGACCACAGAGGCAGGCAACATGGCACCTTCGAACTGGACGAATCTCGAGACCGACGTGCTCGTCGTAGGCGGCGGAGTCGCTGGCAGCATGGCCGCCATACCGGCGCTGGAAGCCGGCTTGCGCGTGGTGATCTGCGAGAAGGGCAAGGTGCTCGATCATTGCGGCAGCATAGGCTGCGGCGTCGACCACTACCTCACGGTCATGGACACGGGCCCCGAGTGGGATACACCGGAATTCCTGTTGAAGCATGTGCCGGAGCTCACCGACGGCATCGTCGACATGGCAGTCGCCGGCCGCGTGATCCACGAAATGCCGCGCATATTCCGCAAGATCGAATCATTCGGCGTGGACTTCAAGGATCCACGTCTTGGTACCTACTACCGTCTGCGCTCCTTCGGGCTGCCCGGCACGTATCACATCAACTTCGACGGCACCGATTTCAAGAAGCATATCGGCGAGCGCGTGAGGAAGGGGAAGGCGACGGTCCTCATGCGCACGATGGTCGTGCAGCTCTTAACGCGCGACAACCGTGCTTATGGCGCCATCGCATTCAACTTCCGCACCGGCGAGTGGTTCTCCATACGCGCGAAATCAGTGGTTCTCGCAGCGGGCGACGTCAATCGCTTGTCGCGCAATGCCTCGGGGCTTGCCTTCGACAGCTGGCATTTTCCGTATAACACGGGCGACGCGCAGGCGATGGGTTATCGCGCCGGTGCGGCGCTCGCCAACATGGAATCGGTCGAGGCGACGCTCACACCCAAAGGTTTTTCGGTTCAGGGTCTCAATGCGCTGGTAAGTCTCGGAGCGTACTTCGTCAACAAGGCGGGCGAGCGCTTCATGTTCAAGTATGACAAAAAGGGCGAGAACGCCCGCCGCGCAGTGCTGGCCGACGCGGTGATCAACGAGTACCTGCTGGGCAACGGCCCCATCTATCTCGACTGCCGTCACCTGCCGCCCGATATGCTCGATCACATGGAGCATACGCTGCAGGTCGACCGATACACGTTGCCTGCGTTCTACCAGCAGAAAGGCATCCGGTTCAGGGAGGAACTGATCGAGATCTCCATTTCGGAGCTCTCCATACGCCGTAGCGGCGTGTATTTCCGCGGCAGCGGACTCGCCGTCGACACGAACGGAGAAACCTCCGTCGAAGGGCTGTTTGCCGCCGGCGACTGCGCGACGGTAAGCGGCGGGATCGCGGGCGCGGCCGTGCTGGGCCACATCGCAGGGGAGGGCGTCGTTCGGCGCGTACGCAGCACGACGGCCGCATTGCCGTCGATAGATGCGGTGGCGGTCGCGGCGGTGCGCGACGTTACGCTCGCGCATCTCAAGATCGACGGCGGAATGCCGTGGAAGCAGTTCGAGGACGACACGCGGCAGACGGTCAGCGACTACGTGGGCGTGCGGCGCAACGAGCAGGGCCTGAAGCTCGCGCTCCAGACGCTGCTTGCGCTCGCCAAGCGCGAGCCGGCCATGAAGGCCGACGATCTGCATGGCCTCATGCGCGTGCACGAGGCGAAGAACATCCGTCTCAATGCTGAAATCATGGCAACCGCCTCGCTTGCGCGCACCGAGACGCGCACCGGCTCGGCGCACTGGAGATTGGATCACCCGAAGACGGACGACGTGAACTGGCGCAAGTTCGTCATCGTCGAGCGCGGCGATAACGGTCCGCGCGTGCGCACGTTGTCCACGGACCGGCCGTTGGCCGACGCGTTCGACCGTAATGCAGTCACAGCCTGAAGAGAACACCATGGCCGACAATTCCGCCAGCGCCGTACACAACCCGATACAGATCAATCCCGAGACCTGTGTGCGCTGCAATCTCTGCGACTGGATGTGTCCCGGCGATCTCATCTACAAGGAAGAGGACCGCGACACGCTGCCCGTGATCAAGTATCCCGACGAGTGCTGGTACTGCGGTCTGTGCCAGTCTATCTGTCCCACCAACGCCATCACCGTCGTTTTCCCCGAGCAGATGGTGCACAACAAGATTGACGTCGTATCTTTGCTCGGCAAAGTGGTCGAATAGCCCTCCGCGCCCTCGCGCCACGCGTTTTCATCCGCACTATCATCGGCTTATCTCGCCTGCAGAACAGCGCAGGCGGGCGGGCATTCCGGGGAACTTGTGTACCGCAACCCGGCACTGTATTAATATGACGTGCAGCGCCCCGCGCTTCATGCAGACGGGCGCAGCGTAGCCGACAACCCCCGTGGCAACATCCGAGAATCCGATGAAACCTGCAGTGAATCGCTTGCGCGGCGTGGAGCGCGATATCGTTCAGACGCCGCAAGCCGGCGACGTGGCCCCTTACTACGAGCCGCAAGGCAACGAAGTTGCCATCTTCGAGGCGGCGTACCGCAAGCGCCTGCCGGTCATGCTGAAAGGGCCCACGGGCTGCGGCAAGACGCGTTTCCTGGAGCATATGGCGTTTCAGCTCGGCCGCCCGCTCGTCACCGTCTCGTGCCACGAGGATCTCACGAGCTCGGACCTGGTGGGGCGTTTTCTGCTCGAAGGCGCGGAAACCGTGTGGCAGGACGGGCCGCTCACGCGCGCGGTGAAGGCAGGCGCCATCTGCTATCTGGACGAGATCGTCGAAGCGCGCACGGATTCGACCGTCGTGATCCACTCGCTTACCGACCACCGCCGGCGGCTCACGATCGAGAAGAAAGGTCAGGAGATCGAGGCGCACGAGGATTTCATGCTCGTCATTTCTTACAACCCCGGTTACCAGACGGTGCTCAAGGACCTCAAGCCGTCGACCAAGCAGCGCTTTATCGCGATCAATTTCGATTTCCCGCCGGAAGAGGTGGAGCGCAAGATTCTGGTGAACGAAGTGCCGGGCTTATCGCCCGAGCTCGCGCATCAGCTCGTGGCCGCGGGGCGCAAAGCGCGCCTGCTCAAAGACCACGGGCTCGAGGAGTCGACGTCGACGCGCGCCCTGGTGTACGCCGCGAACATGATGTCCACCGGTCTCGACCCGATAGCGGCCTGCCAGGTGGCCATGGTCAATCCGATTACCGACGATCCGGAGCTTGCCGACGCATTGATGGAAATCGTGCAGGCGCACTTCAGCGCCTGATCCCGCTGCAGCTTCCGCGATTGCAATCCCCGTGAGCAAGTCCAACGAAACGGCGCGTGCGATACGCGAACTGCTCGATGAATTTCGCGTGCGCAGCCTCACTGCGTACCGCGAGATCGGGCACGCGCTGCCTTCCATAGAGGCGCACGGTCCCGCAGTCACGCTCGCATGGCTGGAGGCATGCCGCACGCTCACCGATTTCGATCGTGAAGCGGGGCGCTGCTTCATCCAGGGCAGCATCGAGGCGGAGCAGGTCTCGGAGACGGTGATGCCGTGGACCATGCAGGCGCTCGAGTTCGTGAGGTGGCGCGGCTCGTGGCGCGCGCTCGAGGGCTTCATGAACAATCTGCCGCGCGCCTTCGGCTCGCTCGGCCATGCCGGCGAGCGGCGCTGGGCTGAGATCGGCTTCGCGTGGTGCGGGCGCCAGATCGACAGCGGCTCGGCATACTTCACCACTCCTGTGGCGGACCTGTCGGGGCGGCAAGGCATTTGCGGCATAGAGCAGCTCAATACGCCGGCCGAAGAGCTGTTCGAGTCGCGCAAGCTGCTTCTCGGCACGTATCTCGCCGGGGCGGTGCGCGTGCGCAATCTGCTCGGCGCACAGGCGATATTGCCGTGGGCCTCGCGCGGGGCAGATATCCTGCAATCGGGACGCGCGCGGGGCGAAGCGTATTTCCGCCTCGAGTCCGAAGAAAGCCTCGCGCTGCTGCTGGAGCATTTGCCGGGCTACAAGCTGCCCGAGCACACCCGCCTGCTCGCGATGCTGCTCGACATCTGGTACGGCGGCGCGTTCGAGCTCAAGGAAAGCACCTGGTCTCCCGAGCAGGGGCGTCCGTTCGTCGAGACCGACGGCCGGTCGGTGTACTTGCCGGCCGTCATCGGCAGCCGAGACGAGGCGATACTCGGCGTGCTGCACGCCGTTGGTCATATCCGCCATGGCACGTTCCGGCGCGATTCCATGCGCGCGATGTATCTCGCAGCCGGTGTGACCTTGCCCGATGCCGGCCCGGTGTCATGGGCGCCGCTCTTCATCCGCTTCGGCGAGGACGCGCTGCGCTTCCAGCTCATATTCGATATCTGTGAAGACCTGCGGGTGGACGCTCGGATACAAGCTTCCATCCCGCGCTATCTACAACGCATGCGGGCAATTGCGCGTGCGACGGGCCCGCGCCGCGCCGATGCCGCGCCCTATTTCGAACTCGCCCTAACGAGCATTGAGCATGTGCTCGGCGGCACGGCAGCCGGGACCGCCTTCGAGCCGCTGCTGCAGGCCGATGCCACCGTGGCCGACGCTTATCGCGTTGCACTCATGATTTACGACCGGCGCGACTTGCCGCAGGTCACGGATCTCGAAGCCTTCCATGGCGCCTACCTGCCGGGCCGCGGCCCCAATGCCGCGAGGCTTGCACACCCGCAGGAGCCGGAAGATCAGCCGCAGCCGAGCGAGGCCGGCGGCGATAAGCGCGAACAGCAACAAGAGCAGGGCGAAGAGGAAGGGGAGGCCGCGCAGACTGCCGAAGCCGGCGATCAGCAGGACGGCGCCAAGCGTCAGGAAATGACGGGCTACGGCGATTCGAGCGGCGCGGCGCAGCAATCGGGCAGCCGCACCGACAAGCCGGCCGATGGTAAAGGGGCGGACAAGGGAACGCCTTATCCGGAGTGGGACTACCGCGAGTCGCGCTACAAACGCAACTGGAGCTGGGTGCAGGAGAAGAAGCTCGCCGAATCGAACCTGAACGAAACCCGCCGGCTGATGAACCAGTACGGCCACGCGCTGCGGCGGCTCAAGAAGGCGATACAGGCGCAGAAGCCAACACGCCTTGCGCCCGAGTTGCGCCAGCTCGACGGCGACGACATGGACGTCAACGCCGTGGTGAGCTACGTGGCCGAGCGCCGCGCAGGCCATTCACCGGATCCGGCGATTTATCGCCGGCGCGAAATGCGCCAGCGCGAAGTCGCCGTAACGCTGCTCGCCGACATGTCCACGTCCATCATGCAGCACCTGCCCGAGGGCGGCGGACGTCTCGTCGACCGCGTGCGCGCCGGCGTGCTGCTGTTTGCGGAAAGCATGGAAGAGGTCGGCGACAGTTATTCGATCGCCGGCTTCTGCTCCAAATACCGCGATAACGTGAGCTACTACACCATCAAGGATTTCGGTGAGCCGCTGTCGGAGGACGTTCGCAGCACGATAGGCGGGATGTCGGGACGTCTCGCGACACGAATGGGTGCGGCGATACGGCACGCGACACGGCGTTTCGAAGGCATCGAAAGCCGTCGGCGGTTGCTGCTGATCCTATCGGACGGCCGGCCGGAGGATTACGACGACGGCGGCGACCGGCGTTATCTGCACGAAGACACGCGCATGGCGGTGAAGGAGGCCGTCTCGAAAGGCGTGCACCCGTTCTGCATCACCGTCGACACCATGGCGAACCAGTATTTGCCGCAAATCTTCGGCAAAGGCCATTATCTCGTGCTCGACCACATCAACAGCCTGCCGAACAAGCTGCCGGAGATCTACTTTCGCCTTCGCCGCTGACGCGCAAAAGGCGGAAGCAAGGAGTCAGGAGTTAGGAGCGAGGGAAAAACTTCTTACTCCGTACTCTTCACGCCTCACTCTTCACGGCTGCATGACGCGCATCAGTGATGGCCGTCAGGCAGCGCGGGCAGCCCGCCGCGGCGCACGTTGTACAGGTGGCGTTTGCGCACGAGCGCCATGGCGACCGCGACGAACAGCCCGAACAGCACGATCACCGTGTAGATCGAAAAGTCGAGCTTGATGAGCAAGGCATAGACGCTCAGCATCACGAGGATCGACAGGTTCTCGTTGAAGTTCTGGACCGCTATCGAATGCCCGGCGCCCATGAGAATATGCCCGCGGTGCTGCAGCAGCGCGTTCATCGGAACGACGAAGAATCCGGCCAGCGCGCCGATCGCGATGATGAGCGGTACGGCGACTTTCGCTGTGCTCACGAAGTTCATCATGATGACGATGAGACCCATCGCGATGCCGACCGGGACCACCGTAACCGCCCGCTTCAGCGGTATCCATTTCGCGGCGACGACCGCGCCGGCGGCGATGCCGAACGCGCAGATGCCCTGCAGCACGGTCGCCTGCGACAGCGAATAGCCCAGCGCCACCTCCGCCCACTTGAGCACGATGAATTGGAGGGTTGCGCCCGCACCCCAGAACAACGTCGTCGTGGCGAGCGAGATCTGCCCGAGCTTGTCGGTCCACAGCAGCCGCACGCAATGGGCGAACTCGTGGACGAGGAACACCGGATTCTTGCTCGGCGGACGGTGGTCGACGCCGGTTCTCGGTATGTAGAGATTGAAGATCGCGGCGATGAGATAGAACAGCACGATCAGCATGATCGCCACTTCCGCCGCCGAATCGATGCCCGTTTCTATGATGGGCACGTCGAGCGCGAGCAATTTTTGCGATACGGCATCGCTCACCAGGACACCGCCCAGCAACGTTCCGAGGATGATGGATGCGACCGTCAAGCCCTCGATCCAGCCGTTCGCGACGACCAGCTTGTGATGCGGCAGGTACTCCGTGAGGATCCCGTATTTTGCGGGCGAGTAGGCCGCTGCACCGAAGCCGACGACGGTGTAGGCGAGCAGGACGATGCTGTACAGCGGCAATCCCGGCAGATGCAGCATCTGGTGGAAGAACATCAACAGGCAGCCGGCGACCTTGATGAGATTCGTGACGAACATGACGCGGCCCTTGGGCATGGAGTCCGCGAACGCGCCCACGAAAGCGGCGAACAGAACGTACGAAATCGTGAAGAAAAACTTAAGCAGGGGCGTCATCCACGCCGGTGCCTGCATGTCCATGAGCAGCGCGATTGCGGCGACGAGCAGGGCGTTATCGGCGAGCGACGAAAAAAACTGCGCCGCCATGATGACGTAAAAACCGAGAGGCATGAGTGCGGGTCGGGTCCCGGCGATGTCGTGACATTAAACCGCCGCTTTATACCATACTTCCGCAGCCGGTCGCCTGCCGCCGTTGCGCCGGCACGCCGTGCACTGCGGACTTTTAGCGGGGGCCGCGAACGGGTAGTATGTCGCCTCCGCGTAACGTAACGCATATCCCACATGGCCGACCGCCGGCTGCGCGTGTTCTATACCGTAGCCCGACATCTTTCATTCACCAAAGCTGCCGATGTGCTGTTCATGACGCAGCCCGCCGTCACGTTCCAGGTGAAGCAGCTCGAGGAGCACTTCAATGCGCGGCTGTTCGAGCGCAGTCCGGGGAAGATTTCGCTGACTCCGGCCGGGAAGCTCGTCCTGAGCTACGCCGAGAGGATACTGGCGCTGTCCGAGGAAATGGAGACGCGGGTCGGCGAGCTCACCGGCGCGATCAGCGGTCCGCTGCTCATCGGCGCGAGCACGACCATCGCCGAATTCATGCTGCCGCAGATTCTGGGCGAATTCAAAGCCCGGCATCCGCAGGTACACGCGCATCTCAGCGTCGCGAATTCCGAGACCATAGAGAACCGCGTGGCGGACAACACGCTGGATCTCGGGCTCATCGAGTCGCCTTCGCACCTGCCGAGCCTGCATACCGAAGTGTGCTGCGACGACGAGCTGGTGACGATTTGCGCGCCGGGTCATGCGCTCGCGGGACGCGCCTCGGTCGCCGCCAGCGAGCTTGCGGAGTATCCGTACGTGAGCCGGGAGGAAGGCTCGGGCACGCGCGAGTTCGCGGACCAGTATTTCCGCCAGTGCCAGGTTGCGGTCGAGGACCTGGAA
>JBLNBW010000006.1:0-15130 GCA_050260255.1 Rhodospirillaceae bacterium
CATGCCCCCCGCCTTGGCGACGTTGCTCGTCTATCGGTTCATCGGTGCAGCGCCGGTATTGCTTACCGGGCTCCCCGGCGGTCGTGTTGATCGGCATGTCGCTGCTGTCTCTATCATTGAGCGCGAAAGGCGAGTCGCCCGTCGTAGCAAGTACCGTGCTCGCGACGGCGGCAACCGCGTCGGTCGTGAACGCACGCCCCGGCGAGAGCGCGCAATGATGATGCCGTTACCTACGCCGAAAAAGGCCTCATGATGTCCGGCGTGATGCGCGCCCTGCTGCTCGCGGCAACGGACGCCGCCCGGCCGCGCATGCTCGCGCTCATGCTGGTGCCCGCGTGCATCGCGCTGGTCGTGTGGTCGCTCGCCGCTTGGTGGTACTGGGGAACATGGACGCAGTGGTTTGCCGATGCGATGGCGGGCAGCGCCGTGGTCCGCTGGAGCGCGTCGTGGAGCAGCTGGCTGGTGTCCTCCGCGAGCGCATTGCTCGTCATTATCCTGCTCGTTCCCGCAGTGATACTCACCGCGCTGCTGATCAACGAGCTCGCTGTCATGCCTTTGTTGCTGCGCTATGTGCGCGAGCGGCATTACCCCGGACTGCGGCGCAACGGCTTCGGTACCGTGCTCGGCAGCGTGGTCAACGTCGTGCTGAGCGGCCTTTTGTTCATCGCCGTGTGGCTTGCGACGCTGCCATTGTGGTTCACGGGCATAGGCGCGGTGCTCGCACCCCTGCTCAATTCGGCATACCTCAACATGCGGGTGTTTCGCTACGACGCGCTCGCCGAGCATGCGAGCTTCGAGGAGTATGCAGAAATCAGGCGCCGCACAGGCGGGCGATTGTACGCTCTGGGCCTTCTGCTGGGCGCGCTGTACTACGTGCCGCTGGTGAACCTGGTCGCTCCCGTTCTGTGCGCGCTGGCATACACGCACTTTTGCCTCGACGAGTTGCGCCGATTGCGCAACCCGCCGGCTCAGCGGACATGAGGAGCGATTTCGCGGCGCAGGAACTGGTGGAAGTGTTCCATGCCGTCTTCCAGCGGTGACTGGTACGGCCCCGTCTCGCTGATGCCCTGCTGCAGCAGAGCCTTGCGACCTTCCGTCATGCGGGCGATGATTTCCGCGTCTTCGACCGCCGTTTCCCTGTACGCCGCCTGTTCCGCTTCCACGAACTCGCGCTCGAACAGCGCAATGTCCTCGGGGTAGTAGTACTCGACGACATTGCTGCAGGCTTCGGGGCCGCGCGGAATGATCGTGCTGACCACGAGCGAATACGGATACCACTCCACCATGATGTTCGGGAAGTAGGTGAGCCAGATAGCGCCGTGCTTGGGCGGCTCGCCTTCGGTGTAGCGCAACACTTGCTCGTGCCAGCGCCGGTACGTTTCGCTGCCCGGGCGCGACAGGCGCTTGTTCACGCCGCAGCGTTGCACGCTGTACCAGTTGCCGAATTCCCAGTGCAGATCGCCCACGTTCACGAATTGTCCGAGGCCGGGATGGAACGGCTCGACGTGGTAGTCCTCGAGATAAACCTCGATGAACGTCTTCCAGTTGCACGCGTACTCGTCCACTTCCACGCGATCGAGCATGTAATTGGAAAAATCGAGGTCGCTCACGCAGCCCAGCGCGGCGAGGTCACGAGCGACGTTGCGTTTGCCCGCGAAGAGCAGACCGTTCCAGTTGGACAGCGGCACTTTCGCGAGATCGAGGCACGGGTTCTTGTCGAAATGCGGCGCACCGAGCAGGCGGCCGTCGAGACCGTACGTCCACCGGTGCAACGGGCACACGATGTTGCGCGCAGTGCCCCGGCCTTTGAGGATCACCGCCTGGCGATGGCGGCAAATGTTCGACAGCAGCTCTATGCCTTGCTCGGTGCGCACCAGCGCGCGCGCATTCCCCAACCAGGTGAGCGTCTGATAGTCGCCGACGTTGGGGACCATCAGCTCGTGGCCGACGTAGCCCGGGCCCTCCTCGAAGAGCAGACGTTTCTCCAGCTCGTAGATGTCGCGGTCGAAGTACCAGTGGACGGGAAGCTGCGAGGTCGACTCGCCCAGTGCGGCAAACGTGGAAAGGTCGGACATGCGGGCTATGGTTATGATGAGTGTTGAGGCTCGTCAGACGGGACGCAGCTGGCGAGCTGGTGCAGCAAGCTACTGATAAAAAGGACTTATTTTTGCCCAGGGGGGGCCAAAAAGCAATCCTAGAATTGCCTCGGTCAGTCTGCGGACGCAGTAACTCCGCGTTTCTTCACAACAATGTCTCCGTACCAAGCGGTAACCCTTTCGCGCGTATTGTCGGTGTCCGTAGCCACTGCGACTGCGGAAATCGCCGGGGGTTCCTCCCCGAACGCGCGCCGGAAGTCCTCGCCGACGTTCCGCTCGACCGTCTGCCACTGCCCCGCGGAAGGCGGGCCGCTGCTCGCCACGATGATCCGCACGCGCGAAGTGTACGGGCTCGTCAGCAGGGTTTCCGTGCGCGTCCGCGAGTCCCAGACATAACAAAGCGCTGCGGCAGGCACGTTCGGATCGTAAAAGGCCCGCGCAAGCTTCAATTTGATCCGGTCGGCCAGCGGCAATTTCTCGAGCGGGTAGTCGAACATGACGTACACGCGCGCCGCGTAGTCGTCTCCTTCCTTGGTGGCAGGATTGCTGGTTTTCAAGACATCGCTGATTTTCCACCGCCATTGGAGCTGCACGTCGGATGCGCCGGGAATGCTCATCCTGTGAACGACTGCGGACGCGCTCGATTGCGCCTCGGCGCGCAGCACGGTGGTGCCTGCGTCGTTTTCGAGGGTGTATCTCGTGCGCGTGTCCACGCCTTTGATGTCGGCATGCGTCCAGCCGTGCGGAAGCGAAGACCCCGGCGCGGCGGACGAAAAGGGCGTGACGAACGACGTGCTGACGGGTGCGGCAAGCGCGCAACCGAGCGCTATGGCCACAGCCGAAGCACCGATCGCGACCCGCCTACTGCGGCAGTACATCGAGCCACCCTTCCGTGCGCAGCCGGTCGTAGTCGGCCGGTCTATCGACGTCCCACACCGGCTCGAGCTCGGTCCAGTTCCACCCAAGACGCTGCAGCCGCGATCGGGTCTCGCTCATCACCGTATCGGTCCCCCACGGGATGCCGGTGAACAACTCGGCGGCGCAGCGCTTCAATCCGATGAGTGCGTAACCGCCGTCTTCGGCGGGAGCAAGGCTCACGTGCGCGCCCTGTGCCAGCGCGACGACCGCTCCCCCGAGACGATCGGCGCTCAACGCCGGGCAGTCCGTGCCGACGACCACCAGCGCCGTGCCCGCGTCGAGCTGTTCGATGCAGGCCTGGAGCATCCGTACGCCCAGATCGCCGTGGCACTGATCCGCCAGCTCTACGCCGTAACGCTTCGCGCATGCGGCGAAAAAAGCGTGGCGGGCGTCGGGCGCGCAGTAGAGAGTGACCGCGTCGCTCACCTCGCGCACGGTGTTGAGGGTATGCAGCACGAGACGCCGATGCAACTCTGCCGCGGATTCTTCGCCGAGCAGCGGCACCAGGCGTGTCTTCACTTCACCCGGCACGGGCGCCTTCGCGAAGACGAGGAATTTCACTTCACCGGCCATGGGGAGCGTAGCGCGTGGCGAGCGCTCGAGGGTCGGCGCCGAGCGCATAGGCCAGACGGAGGTGCCACATGAGCAATATGGTCCGGAACACGCCGTGCCGCTGCCAGCGCCGCCCGGAGGTCGTGACCCGCGCGGTAAGGCACAGTGGTGCCCCGCGGCGCTTCAACCGCTTGGTGAGATCGATGTCTTCCATCAGCGGAATGTCCGCATAACGGCCGATATCATCGAACGCGTCGCGCACGACGAAAATTGCCTGATCGCCGGTGGCGATGCCCGTGCAGCGGGAGCGCACATTCATCGCTGCAGCGATGATCGGCAGCATCGGATGCCGGCCGGTTATGCGTACGTCGAAGCGGCCCCAGCGTTTTCCCGATGCTTTCAGGGCGTCGAGGACCAACCGATCCGCCTCGTCGGGCAGCCGCGTGTCGGCGTGCAGAAAAAGCAGCACTTCGCGCGTCGCCATCGCTGCGCCGGCGTTCATTTGCGCCGCCCGCCCGCGGGGTGCGGCGACGACGTGGTCAGCCAGCGAGCGCGCGGCCTCCAGCGTGCCGTCCTTGCTTCCGCCATCCACGACAATCACTTCGGCGCCTCGGGCGCGCAGCGGCTGCAGGGATTGCAGGAGCTCGACGATCTGATGCGCTTCGTTAAGGCACGGGATGATGACGGAAAGCTGCATGAAACCGGAATGCGGGCACGTTGCGAAAGGCAGGCGCAGTATTGCCGGGCGCGATGTGCCGGTCAATAGCAGAAGGCACGCAGACCACCCGGCCGACGCATGCTTTCATTGACCGCAACCCTATGATTGCGTTACTCTTTCGGTTTGCCCAAAAAGCTAGTCCATGGCCAACGCCGGCAGTACTCCCGAACGTCCCTCTTTCGAAGCCGCGCTCACCGAACTCGAGCAGATCGTGACCAGCATGGAGGAGGGGCAGATGCCGCTCGAGCAGTCGCTTGCTGCGTACAAGCGCGGCGCGGAGCTCTTGAAGCTGTGCCAGGCCGCGCTGCAGGATGCGCAGCAACAGGTCAAGATCCTCGAAGACAACGTCCTCAAGAGCTTCGGCTCCGCCGAGCAGTGATCGCTCCCGACTTCCAGAGCTGGGTCGCGTCCCGGCAGCAGCACGTGGAACATGTGCTCGCCTCGACGCTGCCCGCAGCCGACATCGCACCGCAGCGCCTGCACGCGGCGATGCGCTACGCCGTCATGGGCGGCGGCAAGCGCGTGCGGCCGTTGCTCGCCTACGCCGCCGGCGAAGTCGCGCGGGCACCGGAGGACCGCGTGACGATCGCCGGCTGCGCAGTGGAAATCATCCATGCCTATTCGCTGGTGCACGACGATCTTCCATGCATGGACGACGACGTGCTGCGACGAGGCAAGCCGACCGTGCATGTCGAATACGATGAAGCGACGGCACTGCTCGTCGGCGACGCGCTGCAAAGCCTCGCGTTCCAGCTGCTCGTCGAGCACCGGCTCGCGACGGATGCTGAAGATCAGCTGGAAATGGTGAAGCTCCTTGCGACGGCGGCTGGATCGCGCGGCATGGCGGGCGGACAGGCGATCGATCTCGAGGCCGTGGGCAAAACACTCACGGTGCCCGAGCTCGAATTCATGCATATCCACAAGACCGGAGCGCTGATCCGCGCGTCGGTGTTGCTCGGCGCATATTGCGGCGAGCAGCTGCATAAGGATGAGATCAAGGCGCTCGACAGCTACGCCAAGCTCGTCGGGCTTGCGTTCCAGGTCGTCGACGACGTGCTCGACGCGGAAGCGCCGACCGCGACGCTGGGCAAGACCGCGGGCAAGGACGCCGAGCAGAACAAGCCCACGTACGTCAGCGCCCTGGGGCTCGCTCGCTCGAAAGCATTTGCCGAGGAGCTGCGTGAACAGGCGCTGTCGGCCATTGCGCAATTCGGTGACCGTGCGCTGCGCCTGCAACAGCTGGCGGACTTCATCGTGCTGCGTAAATTCTGAGGCTCCACCGGCCGCTCGATATTCACTAAACGCCGCGCCGGGCGAGCGCGCAGCACCGAAAAAAGACCTATGTACGAACTGCTGAACACCATCAACTATCCGCACGAGTTGCGCGCGCTGGAGAAAAGTCAGTTGCCGCGGCTCGCGGAAGAGCTGCGGCAGTTCCTCCTCGAATCGGTGAGCCAGACGGGCGGACACCTGTCGTCGAATCTCGGCACGGTCGAGCTGACCATCGCGCTCCATTATGTGTTCGACACGCCCCACGACCGGCTCGTATGGGACGTCGGCCACCAGACCTATGGCCACAAAGTCCTGACCGGCCGCCGCGCCGGCATGGCGCGTCTTCGCATGTGGGAAGGGATCTCGGGATTTCCACGGCGCGAGGAAAGCGTGTACGACACCTTCGGCACCGCGCACTCCAGCACGTCGATCAGTGCGGCGCTCGGGATGGCGGTTGCATCCAAGCTGAAGGGCGAGCGCCGGCGCGCGATCGCGATCATCGGCGACGGCGCAATGACGGCCGGCGAAGCGTTCGAGGCGCTCAACAACGCGGGCGCGATGGACATCGATCTGCTCGTGATCTTGAACGACAACGATATGTCGATCTCGCCGCCCGTGGGCGCGCTCAACAAGTATCTCGCGAAGCTGATGTCCGGCCGCTTCTATACCACCGCGCGCGGCATCGGCGAACGCGTGCTCGGCTCTATTGCACGGCGTGCCGAGGAGCACGTGAAAGGCATGGTGACTCCGGGCACCATGTTCGAGGAATTCGGCTTCAACTACATCGGGCCCATCGACGGCCACGATCTCGACTCGCTGCTGCCGACGCTCAACAACATCAAGAATCTGCGTGGCCCGCAATTCCTGCACGTGGTGACCCGCAAGGGACAAGGTTACAAGCTGGCCGAAGCCGATCCGGTCCTGTACCACGGCGTGTCGAAGTTCGATCACGAGCACGGCATCACCGGCGGCAAGTCGGGCGGCAAGATGACCTATACGCAGGTATTCGGAGACTGGCTGTGCGACATGGCCGCGCAGGACGAACGCCTGGTCGGTATCACCCCTGCGATGCGCGAGGGCTCCGGCCTCGTGAAGTTCGCCGAGCAATTTCCCGCCCGCTATTTCGACGTCGGCATTGCCGAGCAACATGCGCTCACTTTCGCTGCCGGCCTCGCGTGCGAAGGCTGCAAGCCGGTGGTCGCGATCTATTCGACCTTCCTGCAGCGCGCATACGATCAGCTCATTCACGACGTGCAGATACAGGACCTGCCGATCGTGCTCGCGATCGACCGCGCAGGGCTCGTCGGTGCGGACGGCGCGACGCATCAGGGCAGCTTCGATCTCACGTACTTGCGCTGCCTGCCCAACATGACCGTGATGGCGCCGTCGGACGAAAACGAGTGCCGTCAGATGCTGTACACCGCGTTTCGCATGGATTCGCCGGCCGCGGTGCGTTATCCGCGCGGCACGGGCCCCGGAGTGGCGCCGTTGTTCGATATGCACGAATTGCCCATCGGCAAAGGCGAAATACGGCGCCGCGCTGCCGGGCAAGGGGCGCGTCGCGTGGCGATCTTGGCGTTCGGCTCCATGCTTTATCCGTCGCTCACGGCGGCGGAGGAGTTCGATGCCACGGTGGCGAACATGCGCTTCGTGAAGCCGCTCGACATCGATCTCGTCCTCCAGCTGGCCGACCAGAGCGACCTGCTCGTCACGGTGGAAGAGAACGTGATCCAGGGTGGTGCCGGCAGCGCGGTGCTCGAGGGGCTGCAGGCGCATGGCCGGACGGTGCCGGTGCTGCAGCTGGGGCTTCCCGACCGGTTCATCGATCACGGCGATCCGGGAATTCAGCTCGCATCGTGCGGTCTCAACTCGGACGGCATCGCGCGCGCGATACGCGAACGCCTTGCCGGGTAGAATGACCTACGCGGATTTCCGGAGCGCGCCATGAGCATCAGCCCGCAGATGATCGAAGAAAACGAGATGGACGGTTACGCCAAGATCGACCAGTACAATCCGGCCACGATCCGGCGCATCGCCGACAAATACCGCGCGATACTCCAGGACATCGGCGAGGATCCCGGCCGCGAAGGCCTGGAGAAGACGCCCGAGCGCGTGGCGAAGGCACTGCAGTTCCTCACCCACGGCTACGATCTCGATCCGGCCGAAATACTGCGCTCGGCGATGTTCAAGGAAGAATACCAGCAGATGGTGATCGTGAAGGACATCGAGCTCTACTCGATGTGCGAGCATCACATGCTGCCTTTCTTCGGCAAAGCGCACGTCGCTTACATACCGAATGGCCGCATCGTCGGGCTGTCCAAGATTCCGCGCGTGGTCGACGCATTCGCGCGGCGGCTGCAGGTGCAGGAGCGGCTCACGATGGAAATCCGCAACTGCATCCAGGAAACCCTGCAGCCGCAGGGTGTGGCGGTCGTGATCGAAGCGCAGCACATGTGCATGATCATGCGCGGCATACAAAAGCAGCATTCCATAGCGACCACCTCGGCGTTCACCGGCGAGTTCAATGCCGAGAAGACGCGCGCCGAGTTCATGCGGCTCATCACGCGGGGGTCGCACGGATAGGCTCATGGCGGAACCGACCAGCGAGTTGATCGTCGAGCGCATCCTGCCGGACGTGCGCCGCGGCAAGATGGTGATTCTCGTCGACAGCGCGGATCGCGAGAACGAAGGGGACCTGTTCGTCGCCGCGGAAAAGGCCACACCCGAGGCGATCAATTTCATGGCGACCCACGGCCGCGGGCTCGTGTCGCTTGCGCTGACCGAGGAGCGCATGCGCGAGCTTGGCCTTGCCCTCATCGCCGACGACCAGATCAACACGACGCGCTTCCAGACGGCGTTCGCGACACCGATAGACGCCCGCGAGGGCGTGGGCTCCGGCATGTCGGCGCACGATCGGGCGCGCACGATCGCGGTGGCGATCGCGGACGGAACGCGGCCGGCGGATCTCATCCGCCCCGGCCGCCTGCAGACCTTGCGCGCCGTCGACGGCGGCGTGCTGGCGCGGCGCGGACACACCGAAGCGGCGGTCGATCTGGCGCGCATGGCGGGGCTCAAGCCGGCCGGCGTCATCTGCGAGATCATGAACGAAGACGGCACGATGGCTCGGTTGCCGCAGCTCGAGCAATTCGCGGCGAAGCACGACATCGAGATACTCCACATCGACGACCTTGTCCGTTATCGCGAGAACGAGCGCGTGATACGCCGCAAGGCGGAAACCGTGCTGCCGACCAGCAAGGCAGGCACCTTCCGTATGGTCGTATACAGCGACAGTCTCGAGACCGCGCCTTGCGTCGCCCTCATCAAGGGCGACATACACGCCGACCACCCCATACTGGTCCGTTTGCACTCGCAATGCCTTACCGGCGACGTGTTCGGCTCCGAGCGCTGCGACTGCGGCGAGCAACTCGATGCTGCGCTCGAGATGATGGACCGCGAAGGCTCCGGCGTGCTCGTCTATACGTTCGACGAAGGCCGCGGCATAGGCTTGCTCAACAAAATCCGGGCGTACGCTTTGCAGGACCAGGGGCACGATACCGTCGAGGCCAACCATGCGCTCGGGTTTGCCGCTGACATGCGGGATTACAAGGCTGCCGCGCACATTCTGTTCGATCTCGGCGTGCGGCAGGTCAGGTTGCTCACCAACAATCCCGACAAAGTGCAAGCGCTGGAGAATTACGGTCTCAAGGTGGTGGAGCGTGTCGCGCTGGAAATGCAGCCGCGTTCCGCCAATCGCGCGTACCTGCAGACCAAGCGCGCGAAGTTCGGCCACCTGCTGTCCCTCACACCGCAGGGCGAGCCGCCTGAGTAGCCTCCACCGCCGAACGGGCGCGCGCGGGCGGAGGCAGCACATGCCGCCCGGAGTGAACGACGTTTGGAGTCTTTCGATCTGCTGCAGTGGCCGGCCATGGCAGTGACTGTCACCGCCGCCTGGCTGGTTGCCTCACGCGCGCGCAGAAAGCGCGTCGCCGGGTTCTGGTGTTTTCTGGTGAGCAACATCCTGTGGATCGTGTGGGCATGGCACGATCGTGCCTATGCATTGCTCGTCCTGCAGCTGTTCCTGATGGTCACCAACGTGCGCGGGCTCGTGCGCAACGATCCCGATCTGGCCTCTGGGCGACCGGCCTGACGTCGTTCGTTTGAGTAGGAGGAGGTTTCTATGGCCAAGAAAAGCAGCGGCAAGAAGTCGGGACGCAAGTACAGCAAGGGCGCGAGCAAAACCGTAGAGCGCGCGATGCACAAGGAGAAGAGAGGCAAGTTGAAGAGCGGGCGCTCCGGCAAGAAAGTGACGAATCCCAAGCAGGCGATCGCGATCGGCCTCTCCGAAGCACGCGAGAAGGGCGAGAAAGTGCCGCCGCCCAAGAAGGGGAAGAAGAAGAGCCCCCGCAAGAGTGCCTCGAAGAAGAGCGCGTCGACGAGGCGCAAGTCGTCGAGCAAGAAGTAGTTGGAGCCTTTAGTTAGGGGCTCTTAGTAGCGGCGCGTGAGCGTCATCACGTCGCCGTCGCGCTTCATTTCGGTGCGGTTGAGAAAGCTCATGCCGAGCAGCACGATCGGTTGCTCGCTTTCCGTCACGACTGCGTCGACGTTGTGCGCGGCGATAGTGCCGACCGTGACGGTGTCGAGCTTTACGCGGTAAGCGCGAACGACGCCGTTGGCGGTCTGCAGCATCGCGCGATCGCCGCTGGTGTAGCGAATGCCGAGGCGACGCGCTTCGCTCGCCGACAGCACGATGGCGCTCGCGCCGGTATCGACCATGAGACGAACCGACAGGCCGTTCACCGTGCCGGTCGTGATGAAGTGACCGCCGGAGTCCGCGATGACGGTGGTCACCCCCGCGCTCGAGTTGGCTGCGGCCGTGCGCATGCGTGTGCCTTCGCCCGGTGCAAGCGTCTCGCGTCTGCCTTGGTACTCGACCACGGCGGATGCGCTCGTCGCGGAAATGAGCTTCACCCCTTCGGGAGTCGTCTCGCCGACTGTCACGGTGCGCGGACGGCCGCCGTCCACTTGAACGATCGCTTTGCCGGGGAAGAGGCCATTAACGGACACTTCACCCGCGTACGTCGCGCACGGCGCGCATAGAAAAACGATTGCCAGTGCTCTAATATCGAGCCTCGCCGTCAGATTGCGCCGCACATGAAACCCGTAGTTATTTTTCGTCATCTCGTGACCGAAGGGCCGGGTTATTTTGCCACATACCTGGAACGGCACGGCGTGCCCATACAGCTCGTGAGGATAGACGCCGGTGATGCCGTGCCTCGAGACCCGCGCGCGTACAGCGGCATAGGCTTCATGGGCGGCCCGATGAGCGTGAACGACGATCTCGCGTGGATACGCGACGAGCTCGCCCTGATCCGCAATGCGGTCGACGCCGACGTGCCGGTCATCGGTCATTGCCTCGGCGGGCAGTTGATGGCGAAGGCGCTCGGTGGCGTTGTCACGCGCAATCCGGTGAAGGAGATCGGCTGGGCCGAAGTGCAGGTGGTGGAGGGCGATGCGTCGCGCCGCTGGCTGGGAAACGTCGAGCGCACCTTTACGGCATTTCACTGGCACGGCGAAACGTTTTCGATACCTTCCGGGGCCACACGAGTGCTCTCGAGCGCGCACTGCGCCAACCAGGCGTTCGCGCTCGGTAAGCACTTCGGCATGCAATGTCACGTGGAGATGACGCGCCAGCTGGTCACCGACTGGTGCCGGGACTGGGGCAAGGAAGTCGATCGGCTTGCCGCGCGGGTCCCATCCGTGCAGACGCCGGATGAAATGACGACGGACCTCGATGCGCGCATCACGGCGCTGCGCCGGATCGCAGACGCGATTTACGCGGAGTGGATCAAAGGTCTGAAACCGTGATTTGTGACTGGTGATTCGTGACCGGGAGCGAACGGCACCACCGTTCGCTGGTTTTCATTCCTGATACCTCTCACCGCGACGCCGGGCGTCGCGTCTAATCCCGGAAATTCTTGAACTGCAGCGGAAAGTCCGTAATCGACTTTCGCACCATTGCAATCGTTTCCTGCAGCAGGTCTTTTTTCGCCCCTGACACGCGAACGGCGTCGCCCTGTATGCTCGCCTGCACCTTGAGCTTGCTGTCCTTCACGAGCTTCACGATTTTCTTCGCAAGCTCCTGGTCTATGCCTTCGCGCACGGCAATCACCTGCTTTACCTTGTTGCCGCTCACCGGCTCGGCCTTTTCGACTTTGAGGCAGCGTATGTCGACACCGCGCTTGGCGAGCTTACCGTTCAGCACGTCGCGCACCTGCCCCAGCTTGAACTCGTCGTCGGCGTAGGCCGTCAGCGTCTTTTCCTTCTCGCTCAACTCGACGCGGGCATCGGAGCCCTTGAAGTCGAAGCGGTTGGTGATTTCCTTGTTGCTCTGATCGACCGCGTTGTGCACTTCGACCTGATTCACTTCCGAGACGATGTCGAACGAGGGCATGCGAAAGCTCCTGTGATCGTGTCTATCGGGTGCGCAGCCGCACCATGTGCGAGGTGACGGGCGCGCCAGTGCTGTCGTCGAACTCTGCTGCAGCTTCGATGGCGAAGCGGGCGATCTCCTCTGCGTTGCGCTTCGAATCCGAGTAGGTCGCGTACATAGCCCCCAGCGCGAGATCGCCGCCGCTGCCGAAGGCGTAGAACTTGGAAAATTCCTGCACCGTGCGGTGGGCGGCGACGCCGAATATGCCGCGCGGATTGAGGATGAGAACGTCCATGCGCGACGACTCGAGGGCGTCCTCGTCGCCGTTGTGCGTGGTGAGGTAGTAATCATGCTTGAGCACCGCGTGCAGCTTTTGCCACGTCCTGAAAATGGCAAGCGGTGAATCGAAGCGCGCGAACACTTTCGGACGGGCGAAGTAATCGCGCAGGATTGCCTGAAACGTCGCGGTGCCGGTGACGCCCAGATAGCTGTCGCCCACCTGAAAGATCTTCTGGTGGTTGACGATGTAGGTGGCCGTTTCCTTGCCCGAGCCCCACTTCGTCATGGTGTCCGCGGCGATGGCCGCATAACCGTTTTTGCGCACTACCGCGATCGTCGTCATGCCGGCTGACTGCCCCTATTGCTATTTCCGTTTCCTGCGCTTGGCTGCGATGCGCATGCGCAGCGCATTGAGCCGGATGAAGCCGCCGGCATCGGCCTGGTCGTAGGCGCCCTTGTCGTCCTCGAACGTGGCTATCGTCGGATCGAACAGCGAATCGCGGGGCGACGAGCGGCCGACGGTCATGACCGTGCCCTTGTAGAGCTTGAGACGCACCACGCCGTTCACCGTGCGCTGCGACTCGTCGATCAGCCCCTGCAGCAGCAGACGCTCGGGGCTGAACCAGTAGCCGTTGTAGATGAGTCGCGCATAGCGCGGCATGAGATCGTCCTTGAGCGCGAGGACTTCGCGGTCGAGCGTGATCGATTCCATCGCCCGGTGGGCCTTGAGCATGATCGTGCCGCCAGGCGTCTCGTAGCAACCACGCGACTTCATGCCGACGTAGCGGTTCTCGACGAGATCGAGCCGGCCTATGCCGTGCATGCCGCCGAGGCGGTTGAGCTCGGTGAGCACCTTGGCAGGCGTCATGCGCTTGCCGTTGATGGCAACGATGTCCCCCCGCTCGTACGTAAGCTCAATGTACTGCGGCTTGGCCGGAGCCTTCTCGGGCGACACGGTAATGCGCCACATCGATTCTTCCGGCTCGAAGTTCGGATCTTCGAGCACGCCGCCCTCGTACGAGATATGCAGAAGGTTGGCGTCCATCGAGTAAGGCGCCTGTCCTTTCTTCTTCGCATAGTCGACCGGGATGCCGTTCTTCTCGGCATATTGCAGCAGCTTTTCGCGCGAGAGCAGGTCCCACTCGCGCCACGGCGCGATGATGCGAACGTCCGGCATGAGCGCGTAGGCGCCGAGCTCGAACCGTACCTGGTCGTTGCCCTTGCCGGTCGCGCCGTGCGAGATCGCATCCGCGCCCGTCTCCTTGGCGATCTCCACGAGGCGCTTGGCGATGAGCGGGCGGGCGATGGACGTGCCGAGCAGGTATTCGCCTTCGTAGACGGCATTGGCGCGGAACATCGGGAACACGAAGTCGCGCACGAATTCTTCGCGCAGGTCGTCGATGTAGATCTGCTTCACCCCGAACATCTTGGCCTTCTTACGGGCCGGGGCGACTTCCTCGCCCTGGCCGATGTCCGCGGTGAACGTGACCACCTCGCAGCCGTACGTGTCCTGCAGCCACTTCAGAATGACGGACGTATCGAGGCCCCCCGAGTACGCGAGCACTACTTTTTTGACGTTTTTCATGATTGGTAGTTACAGCAGTGAATTCCGAAATGCTCCGGTGCGGCTGTCGACGCGGCGTGCCGCACCAGGGCAGCGTGCGTTACTCGACGTCGTGCACCCGTCCGAGGAGCAGAAACTCCATGAGTGCTTTTTGCACATGGAGGCGATTTTCCGCTTCGTCCCACACGACGCTTTGTGGTCCGTCGATCACCTCGGCCGTCACTTCCTCGCCGCGGTGAGCGGGCAGGCAATGCATGAACAGCGCGTCCGGCTTCGCCGCCTTCATCATGGCGGCGTCGACCTGCCAGTCCTCGAAGTCGCGCTTGCGCTCCGCGTCCTCGGCTTCGAAGCCCATGCTGGTCCAGACATCGGTGGTGATGAGATCGGCACCGCGCACCGCATCCATCGGGTCGGCGAATTCTTCGTAATGATCCGTTCCGTACAGGCCGGCGCGCTCGGGCTCCACCTCGTAGCCCGGCGGCGTCGAGACGTGGACGTTGAAGTCGAGCACCTCGGCCGCCTGCAGCCAGGTGTTGCACACGTTGTTGGAGTCGCCGATCCACGCGACCGTCTTGCCGCGGATGTCGCCGCGGTGCTCGATATAGGTATAGATGTCGCCGACGATCTGGCAGGGGTGGTATTCGTTGGTGAGGCCGTTGATGACCGGAACTCGCGAGTGCTGCGAGAAGCGCTCGATGATCGCTTGCTCGAAGGTGCGGATCATCACGATGTCGACCATGCGCGAGATGACGCGCGCCACGTCCTCGATCGGCTCCCCACGCCCCATCTGCGTGTCGCGGGTCATCAGCGTGATGACCGAGCCGCCGAGCTGGTGCATGCCGGCCTCGAAGGACACGCGCGTGCGCGTCGAATGCTTCTCGAACACCATTGCAAGGGTGCGGTCGTGCAGGGGATGGTACGCTTCGTAGCGCTTGAACCTCTCCTTGATCCAGCGCGTGCGGCGGAACAGGTGCGCGTACTCCTCGGGAGTGAAGTCCTTGAACTGGAGGTAATGCCGCACGTCCATGATCCTGCTCCCGGCGTCGTCAGGCCGATTGAGCGGCGTGCGGCGCAGCCGGCTTGTTCAAGAATTCGGTGATGAGCGGCACGAGACGCTCGACCAGCATGGCGGCGTGCTCGCGTGTGTAGATGAGCGGCGGCAACAGGCGCACGACGGTGTCCGCCGTGACGTTCACTAGCAGGCCCGCCTCGAGCGCACGCGAGACGATTTCGCCGCAGGGCTGATTGAGCTCTATGCCGATCATCAATCCCTGTCCGCGGACTTGCTTTACGCCCGCGAC
>JBLNBW010000007.1:0-3256 GCA_050260255.1 Rhodospirillaceae bacterium
GCGCTCCGTCCGCGCGGCAAGGGCATCCTCGGGCAATGCTTCGCCGAGCGCACTCCCGACCTGATGGATTCCATCCCGATAATGCTCGACGATTTTCGCCAGTCCGTCCTTCAGGTCGACGTTGCGCAGGAACCAGACCAGCCGGTCTAGCAGGAGATTCTCGACCGTCGCATAAAGCAGAAGCTGGATCTTTCCTGGGATCCTGTTATCGAGCGTGTTAATTGCTTCGTTCAGCTCGGTCATGCCGTAGCTGTCGCGCACGGCGGCAAAAGCGGCTGCAATTGCTTCCGGCCCCGCACCGGTCTGGTCGGCAATGCGTACAATGAGCGTCGGCCCGGCGCGGTTGATCATCGAATTCGCAAGCTGCGTGGCGATGATTTCACGTCGCAGGCGATGTTCCTGCAGCGCGTCGGCATAGCGCTCGGACATCTCCTTCGGGAAATAGCGGCCGAGTTCGCGGCCAAGATAAGGATCGTCCGGCACCGTGCTGTCGAGCAGGTCGGAGTAGAGCGTGAGCTTGGCATAAGCGAGCAGCACTGCCAGCTCGGGCCGAGTCAGGGGAACCTTTCGCTTGCGCCGGTCAGCGAGGCTCATGTCATCGGGCAACGCCTCGACGGTCCTATCGAGATGGCCTTGGGCTTCCAGGAGCTGCATCAGACGCTGCTGAAAGCCGAAATCCTCCATGCCGCGGCGTTCGGCCAGTGAGAGAGCCAGCGACTGAAGATAGTTGTTGCGCAACACGAGACGCGCAACCTCGTCCGTCATTTCCGTGAGCAGCGCGTTGCGTGCATCGAGCGTGAGCGCGCCTGAGCGCATCGGCCGGCTGAGCGCGATCTTGATGTTGACCTCGACGTCGGACGTGTTGACGCCCGCGGAATTGTCGATGGCGTCGGTGTTGAGCCGTATGCCGCGCATCGCCGCCTCGATACGGCCACGCTGAGTCATGCCGAGGTTGGCGCCCTCGCCGATCACCTTGCACTTGATATCTGCCCCGGTGACGCGGATCGCGTCGTTGGCACGATCGCCGACCGCGGTGTCGCTTTCGCTCGACGCGCGGATGTATGTGCCGATGCCGCCGAAGTACAACAGATCGACCGGCATTTGCAGGATCGCTTTCATCAGCGCCTGCGGCGTTACTATTTCGCCCACGCCGATCAACTTCTGCGCTTCGGGGCTGAGCCGGATTTCCTTTGACGCGCGCGAGTAGACCCCGCCGCCCTTCGAGATTAGTGCCTTGTCGTAATCCTGCCAGCTCGAACGTGGCAGGTTGAACAGACGCATGCGTTCGGCAAAGCTTTTTTGCGGATCGGGATCCGGATCAATGAAGATGTCGCGATGATCGAAGGCGGCGACGAGCTTGATGGTTTTCTCTCGCAGCATGCCGTTGCCGAACACATCGCCGGACATATCGCCGACGCCGGCAACGGTGAACGGCGTCTTGCCGATATCGATATCCATTTCGCGGAAGTGGCGCTTGACGGATTCCCACGCGCCACGGGCCGTAATGCCCATCGCCTTGTGGTCGTAACCGGCCGAACCGCCGGATGCAAAAGCGTCGCCCAGCCAATATTGATGCGCGTTCGATATTTCGTTCGCTGTGTCGGAGAATGTCGCCGTGCCCTTGTCGGCGGCGACAACGAGATAGGGATCGTCGCCGTCGTGCCGCACAACGTTTTCGGGCGGCACGATCGTGCCGTCCGGTGCGATATTGTCGGTGATGTCGAGCAGCGTCGAAATGAACAGCTTGTAGACCGCAATACCTTCGGCCTGCACCGCCTCACGCGATGCGCCTTTCGGCATCAGTGTCGGCACAAAGCCGCCTTTTGCGCCGACTGGAACAATGACCGCGTTCTTCACCTGCTGCGCTTTGACCAGCCCAAGAATCTCGGTGCGGAAGTCCTGTGGGCGGTCCGACCATCGGATCCCGCCGCGCGCGACCTTGCCGAAGCGCATGTGCACGCCTTCAAAGCGCGGCGAATAGACGAAGATTTCGTACAGCGGCCGCGGCAACGGCAGGTCGGTGAGCTCCTTGCTTGCGAACTTGACGGCGATCTCCGCCTTCGGCTGGCCGTCGGCTGCAATCTGGTAAAAGTTCGTACGGATCGCCGACTGAACAGCATTCACGAAGCGGCGAAGAATGCGGTCCTCGTCCAGGCTTTCAACATCCGCCAGCGCATCTTCAATACGCTTGGCAATCGCCGCTTCACGATCTGCGCGGTTGTGGTCGGTGCGCGGATCGAAACGCACATGAAACAATTCCACGATGTCGGCAGCAACGCCCGCATGCTTTACCAGCGTCGCCCACATGTAATCTTGTGAGTAAGGAACCCGGATCTGCCGCAGAAAACGGGACAGCGCGCGGATAAGCGCCACGTCGCGCCACGCCAGACCGCCGGAGAGCACCAGGGCGTTGTAGCCGTCGCTCTCGGCAACGCCGCACATGATCATCAGAAACGCGGCTTCGAGCCGCGCCTTGGCCGCGCTATCGAGCGCAATCGCCCCGCCGCCGCTGCGCTCGAGCAGCATGTCGTGCAGCCAGACGCCTCGTACATCATCGCCCTTTGGCACAATATGAAAGGTGCGCTCGTCCACCACGCGGAAGCCCATGTTTTCCAGCACCGGAACACGTTCGGAGAGCGGCAAGGGGCGGCCGAGACGCCAAATCTTGAGGCCGACCGCGCCCTGCTCTTCCTCCACGCGATGATGGAAGTCGACACCAAGCGGATTGCGCTCGGTGAGGCTCTCGATCATGCGGATGTCGGCCACCGCGACCGCCGGCGGATAGGCTTCGTGATAGCCGGCGGATAAGGCCTCGTTATAGCGATCGAAGAGCGCTTCCGCCTTGTCGGGCGGATTGACCACCGCAAGTGCGTCGGCGAAATCGTCGCTCCAGGTACGCACGATTTCCGACACAGCGCGCTCCAGCGTGTCGCGATCGATCTCCGGTGTTTTTCCCCCGCGCCGTCCGATAATGAAATGCACGCGCACCAACGTGCCTTCCTCGGGAAAGAACGGGTAATAAGCGGAAACGTGGCCGATAAAGACGCGCGCGAGATAGTCGCCGATGCGTTGACGAACATGGCTGCCGTAGCGCTCGCGCGGTACGAACACCATCACGGAAACGAAACGGTCAAAACGATCGACGCGCGCCAGCACGCGCACGCGCGGACGCTCGCCTAGTTGCAAGATCGCCAGCGCAAAATGATAGAGCGTCTCGTCGTCGACCTGGAACAGCTCGTCGCGCGGATAGTGCTCG
>JBLNBW010000008.1:0-19974 GCA_050260255.1 Rhodospirillaceae bacterium
GGGCGGCGCATCGAGATCGAGCCTATGGACCGCGCGCCCCCCGACAAAAATCAGGGTGAGCCCGCGGGCATGGCGCGCGGCGCCCACACGCCGGGATAGTGTCGGTGCCGCTGCGCGCGCGGCGGCACCGGACTGCGCACTGTGTTGCGCCGACTTCCGCACCGCTCTTGCCGCGACGACGTGAACCAGGCCGGCCACGCCCTGCGGCGCCACCCACAGCACGATCAGCAACAGCGCACCGAAGAACAGCAGCCGGTACTCCTCCAGCGCCGAGAGCGCCTCCGGCAGGAGGCCCACGATGACGGCGCCGATGAGCGGCCCGGCCACCGTCCCTGCGCCGCCGATCATCACCACCAGCACGAACAGGATGGACTGCAGAAAGCCGAAGCTCCCCGGCGTCACCATCCCGGAGAGCGGCGCGAACAGGCCGCCTGCGACGCCGGCAACGCACGCCGAGATGGCAAACGCGACCGTCTTCAGCACCAGCGGATTGAGTCCCACGGACTCTGCAGCCGTTTCGCTGTCGCGCACTGCACGCATCGCCGCACCCCACGTGCCACGCGAAAGTTTGGCGAATGCGGCGAGGGCGAAAGCCGCCACGATAACGGCAAGGACTGCGATGGTGCGCTCGCCGGCCGCGATCAACGGCAGCGCCGGCGGTGTTATGCCCATGATCCCGTTCTGTCCTCCGGTAAGCTCGCCGAGCTCCACCGCGCTGTGCTCTACGATGAACCCGAACGCGATCGTGATCATGGCGAGATACGGCCCTTTGACGCGCAACGCCGGCAACGCGAGGGCCGCCCCCATTGCGGTCGCAAATACGGCGCCGGCGAGCCACGCGGGCCAGAACGGCCAGCCCGCCTTGGTGGTGAGCACGGCCACCGTGTAGGCGCCGATCGCGTAAAAGCCGACGTGGCCGAACGACACCTGGCCGGTGAGGCCGAGCAGCACGTTGAGTCCGATGCCGACGATCGCAAGCAGCGCGACGTTGGCAAGCACGTAGACGTAATAGCCGTTGACGGCGAGCGCGGCTGCGATGGCGAGCGCCGCAAGCGCAGCCCAGGCGGCCGCCTGCCATGGCGCGCGGCGCTGGCGTGACTGCGCGGCCATCGGCGCTGCCGCAGCGCCCGGCACGGCGCTCATACCTTGTGCACGGCGGCGCGCCCGAAGAGACCGGCCGGCCGCAGCGCGAGTGCGGCGATGACGAGGGCGAACGTAATGATCTGGGTGTACGTCGAACCCAGCGTCGCCGTGATCAGCGACTCCACCATACCGAAAAGCAGTCCGGCGATCATCACGCCCCAGGCGCTGGTGATGCCGCCCAGGATGGCGACGGCGAACGCTTTGAGCCCGAACAGCGTGCCCATTTCCGAATGCACGTTGAACAGTGGCGCGATCAGCACACCGGCCACGCCGGCGAACAGCGTGGAGAGCGCGAACGCCGCACTGATGCAGCGTGTGATCGGTATGCCCATGAGACGCGCCGCGTCGCGCTGCTGCACGATCGCGAGCATGGCCGTGCCCCACCGCGTGCGGCGCGATACCGCGTGCAGCACGCCGGCGAGCACGAGACCCACGATCGGGATGATCACATGCAGCGGATAAATGCCGAGTCCGAGGCCGCCGATTTCAAGCGGTGTGACGGCAAGCGGCGAGTGCAGGCTGCGCGGTTCCTTGCCGAAGCCGAACATGACGGCGTTGTCGAGAACGATGCCGAGCGCAACGGTGGCCATGAGCCACGAGTCGGATCCGCGACTCGCGAAAGGGCGCACCGCGACGAATTCGACGACCAGACCGTACGCTGCGCACAACAGGAGCGCGACCAGCGCGGCAAGCGTCAGTGGCCAGCCCGCCGCATGCACCAGTACGAAAGTCAGCACCGCGCCGAGCATCATCGAGCTGCCCTGCGCGAAGTTGACGGTGCCGGAGACGGCGTAGGTCACGTAGAAGCCGAGCGCCATGAGGCCGTACATGCTACCCAGGCCCAGGCCGCTCAGCAGCGCCGAAAAGATAACCATGCTCGAGCGGTGTTCGCGGATGCTCTTGGCGGCCTGCGGCTCAGTTCGCGACGGGCACGATGCGATTGTCGATGAACTGCGCCCATACGTAGTCGTTCTCGTTGAGCGCGTCGTGCGTGCCGGCCGAGAACGGCTTGACGTAGGTCTTGATCAGCCCCGCGTAACGGTCGATCTTGTAGAAACCCTGGCGCACCGCGTCGCCGTCGGTCGATCCCGCCTTCTCGATGGCAAGAGCCGCAAGGTGCATCGCATCGTAGGCATTGGCAACGCCTACCGCGGGCGTGATATCGGCAGGACCTTTCACGTCCCGATATTTGGCCATCAGCGCCTTGATGACTTTCTCGCCCACCGGCGACTGCTTGCCGAAAAAGCTGTACGTCTGCACGAAGTGCACGTCCTTCGCGTTCGGTCCGGCGAGCTCGGTAAAGCGGCCGCCTGCGGGACCCCAGTGCGAAACGATGGGCACTTTCCATCCCATGCGGTCGAGCGACTTCACCACCTGCGCAGAAGGACCGACGTTGCCGACGAGAAACAGCGTATCGGCGCCCGCCGTCTTGAGCCGCGTGAGCTGCGGCACCACGTCCACGTCGTTTGCTTCGAACTTCTCGATGCCGGCGGGCTTCAGTTTCTTCGCCTCGAGTGCGGCCACGAGGCCTTTCTCGTTCGATTCGCCCCACGCGTTGTTCACGCGGATGATGCCGGGCTTCGCCGTCTTGAACGTCTTCTGCCCGTACTGCAGCATCGCCTTGTCGACGATCTCATCCACCGCCGAGACGCGGAAGGCGAAGTTGGGATTCGCGCCGTTGCGCGTGATCGGCGTGCCGGCGGCCCACGGCCCCATGAACGGCACCTTCTGCTGATTGGCGATCGGCACGATTGCCATCGACACCGGCGTATCCAGACCGCCGAACAGCACCACGACCTTCTCCTTGAAGATGAGCTCGCGTGCGGCGACGGTGCCCTTGGCCGGATTCGCCTCGTCGTCACGCCGGACGAGCTCGAGCTTGCGACCGCCGAGCAGACCGCCTTTCGCGTTGATTTCATCGATGGCGACGGTCAAGCCGCGCGTGATCGCTTCGCCGGCAAGCGCCGACTGACCGGAGAGCGCAGTGACAAGACCGATCTTGATCGGGTCCGCGGCCACCGCAGCGGTCGTCCACGAACTGGCGAGCAGCGCAGCGGCAGCGATGACAGTGCGACGGGTATGACGATGCATAGGATTCTCCACGAGGCTCAAGGCGTTGTCGCGTTCGTGGTTAGCACGGCCCGTACCAGTTGCGAGCAATTGTCACGACGCACCGCGGAATCAGAGGTGAATACAGTGTGGCGAGGTTCTTGCACACAATTGCCGCCGTCATGCCGGATACAGTTTTCGGCACTTTGTTGGTGCAATTTAACGGAGATTTTGTGATCAACGCCCCAATATCGGGCGCTGCGACGCCCGCCGCGATCGTCGACGAATACCTGCGCCTGTTGATGATTCCCGACCCCGATGCCGCGCGCCGCTATGTCGCCCCCGATCTGCGCATCCGCTTTACCGGAGGCCGCGTAATGAGAGATCCCGCAGAATGCGCAGCCTTCAACCGCGAGCGTTATGCGTGGGTGAAGAAGCGCTTCGAGCGCACCGACGTCGTGGTTGGCGGCACGGAGGCGGAGACGGTCGTCTACAACATCGGCACGCTCTACGGCGCCTGGCCCGACGGCACCAGCTTCGAAGGCAACCGCTACGTCGATCGCTACGTGCTGCGTCACGGTCTCATCGCGGAGATGGACGTGTGGAATGACAGCGCCGAGTGGCTGCTGGTGCGCGCGGGACTTGCGTCATGACGGACGCAGGAGGCCGTCGCTATGCGCCAGGCGCGCTGCCGACGCACGGCCGCTTCGACTACTGGCCCATCACGCAGTGCGCGGAATACCGGTGGCCGCGCGGCGAGGGACTCGCCGTCTATATCGGCCTCAACATCGAGCACTTCGCATTCGGCGAAGGCCTGGGCGCGACGCTCGGCCCGATCTCCCCGCAGCCCGACGTGCTCAACTACTCGTGGCGCGAGTACGGCAACCGGGTCGGCGTGTGGCGCTGCCTGGAACTGTTCGACGCGCTGCGGCTTCCCGCCGGCGTGCTTCTCAATACCGCGCTCTACGCGCACTGTCCGGAGGTGATCGCCGCATGCGTCGCCCGGGGCGACGAGCTGATCGGTCACGGCCATACCAACAGCGAGCGCCAGGGCACCATGAGCGAAGACGCCGAGCGTGAGCTCATCGCGCACTGCCGCGACGAAATCGCCCGGCGCAGCGGACGCACGCCTAAGGGCTGGCTCTCGCCGTGGATTTCAGAAAGCGCGGTGACGAGCGACCTACTCGCCGAGGCGGGCTATCGCTACACGCTCAACTGGTGTCATGACGACCGTCCTCACTTGATGCGAACGCGCGCCGGCCTGCCGCTCTGGTCGATTCCCTATCCGCAGGAAGTGAACGACATCCCGATGATCGTCGCGCGGCAGATGGATGCGCAGGATTTCGCGCAGCTCATTATCGACAACTTCGACGAAATGCTGGAGCAGGCACGCAGCGGCCCGCTCGTCATGGGCATTGCGCTTCATCCGTACATCATCGGCCAGCCGTACCGGCTGCGGCACCTGCGCCGCGCGCTCAAGATTATCGCGGACGCGCGCGACCGCGGGCTCATCTGGTTCACCACGCCCGGCGCGGTGTGCGAACACGTGCGTACCGCGGCGGGCGATATTCCGGGACAGGCGCGATGAGCGCGGAGCACATGCTCGCTGTCGACGACACGGTGGGCGCATGGGTGCCGCACGGACGCTTCGTCCTCGACGGTGCGCCGCACGGCCGGCTGCAAGGCCTGCGTTTCGCAGTGAAGGACGTATACGATGTCGCGGGTCACCCCACCGGCGCCGGCAATCCCGCATGGCTCGCGACGCACCCCATCCCCACTTCGCACGCCCCCGTTGTCCGCATGCTGCTCGATGCCGGCGCCACGCTCACCGGGAAGACCGTCACCGACGAGCTCGCGTACAGCATTCATGGCGACAACAAGCATTACGGCACACCCGTGAACAGCAACGCGCCGGACCGGGTGGCGGGCGGCTCTTCGAGCGGCTCGGCGGCTGCGGTGGCGGCAGCGCTCGTGGACTTTGCGCTCGGTACCGACACCGGGGGCTCGACGCGCGTGCCGGCGAGCTACTGCGGCATATGGGGCTTGCGCACCACGCACGGCCGGCTGCCGGTCGACGGCATGGTGCCGCTGCATCCCTCGTTCGACACCGCGACATGGTTCGCGCACGAAGCCGGTACGTTCGCACGCGTTGCCGATGTGCTGACGCCGATGCGCGAAGCCACCTCCTTTCGAAAAGTGGTTCGCCTCGAAGAACCTTGTGCCGAGGCGGACGCCGTGTACACGCCCTGGGTCGGTCGGGTCGCGGACGTGCTTGCGAACCTGCTCGGCGCGCGGGCTCCGCTGGGTCTTAAGTTCGGCGAAGATCTCGAGTGGTGGCGACGCGCCTACGTGACGGCCGGTGCGCACGAGGCCTGGCAACTGCACGGGCCCTGGATCGCGGCCGCGAAGCCCGATTTTGCGCCCGCAATCGCGTCACGCTGGGCGTACGCCGCGAGCGTGTCGAGCGAGGCGGCCGCCGCGGCTCGCGCCGACCTCGCGACGGTGCGCACCCATGTCCGCGGCATGCTGGGCCTCGACACGATTGCGGTATTGCCATCCGCCGCGAGCTTTGCGCCGCTGCGCAATGCATCGGGCGCCGAAGTCGAAGAGGCCCGCACGCGCACGCTGCGCATTACGTGCATTGCCGGCATCGGCGGACTGCCGCAGGTCAGCATCCCCTGCCGCACCACTGAGGGCCTGCCGCTCGGCATCTCGCTGCTCGGACCGGCGGGCCGCGACGGCGAGCTGGTGCGTCTCGCGATCGCGGTCTGGCGCGACATGCAGCAAGGCTGTTGAAGCGAGCGAGACGATGTCGACGAAAATCCAAGTCTCCGACAGCAGCGAGCACCACCGGGCGCGAATGGCACCGCGGAACGGCCTTTCCCGTACATCACGGCGTCCCGTTCCCGTTGCGGAAACGGCAGAAACGGCCATGTACAAGGCAATTTTCGACGGCGTGATGAGCCATCGCCTGGCGCCGGGCACGCGGCTTCCGGAGGAAGCGCTGTCCAAGCTATTCGGCGTGAGCAGAACCATCGTGCGGCAGGCGCTGCGACGCCTCGCGCACGACCATGTGGTCGAACTGCGGCCGCGGCGGGGCGCGGTGATATCGAGCCCCTCGCCCGGAGAGACACGACGCATATTCGAAGCGAGGCAGGCGCTGGAGGCGGCGATTCTGCCGCTCGCGATGGCGCGCGCCGGCAAAACGGACATTGCGGCCTTGCGACGCCGGCTGCAGCACGAGCGCGACGCGCTCGATCGCTCGGATCAGTCGGCCTGGGCGCGGCTCGCAAGCCGTTTCCATATTGAGCTTGCGGCGCTCGCCGACAACGCCATCCTGCACGGCTATGTCGTCGAGTTGATCTCGCGCTGCTCGCTCGTCGTCGCGCTGTACGAGCCGCCCGGACACGCGTCCTGCGAGCACGACGAGCATGTGCACATCGTGGATCTCATGGAGCGCGGCGACGTGCCGGCCTGCCTGGCGGCCATGCGTGCGCATCTTGCCGACCTCGAGCGGCGTATTTCTCTAGTCCACGCGAAAGGCACGCGCACGCTGGCGCAGATGCTGGGTTTCGCGTGACACGGCATCGCCGTCAGCTCAAACGGCGTGCGCCTTCGCGTGCCGCACGACATCGGCATGCGTGCCGAACCACACGCCCGAATGCGAGCGCATGTAGCGGATCAGCTCGTCGAGTATCCAGATGCGCGAGCGGTGGCCGATGATGTGCGGATGCATGGTGAGCTGAAACACCCCGCGCTCGCGATACGCGCCGTCGAATTCCTTTTTGAAGATGTCGAATACGCCCGACGGCGGCGTGTACGGCCGGTGCGCGGAAAAGCGGTTCATGTTGAAGTACACCGCGTCGTCCCGTATCCACTCCACCGGAAACTCCACCACGCCGGTGCTCTCACCGTTCATCACGAGCTCGTAGCAATCGTCGTCCGCCATCAGCGACGAATCGTAGATGAGACCCATCTCGCGCGTGATCGCCAGCGTGTGCGGGCTGAAATCCCATGACGGCGTGCGTATGCCGACGGGACGCATGCCCGTAATTCTCTCCAGCACGTCGGCCGAGCGCATCTGCAGATCGCGCTCCGCCTTGAGCGGCAGCACGGAATTGCGCTCGTGTATCCAGCCGTGAATCGCGACCTCGTGGCCTTGCGCCACGACGCGCCGCTGCTCGTCGGGGTAGAGCATCGCGGCCACTGCCGGCACGAAAAAGCTCGCCTTCACGCCGTGATGTTCGAGCACGGAAAGAATGCGCGGCACACCCTGTCGATTGCCGTACTGACCCTGCGACAGGCGGCTGATCGATTCGCCGGCTTCGCGCAGCTCGCCGGTCTCGTGATCCGAATCGAACGAAAGCGCAACGGCGCAGCGCGCGCCGCCCGGCCATGATGAAGGGCGCAGCGACCGCCCGGCGCGGACGCGCTCGACGATGCCGCGCCAGCGTTCTTCCGGCCATTGCCACGGCGCAAGCTCCTGGTTGTTCTCCGACATGCTGTTCCCCGATTGCGGTAATGATTGTTTACGGTTCTACGGCGCGACGTTGATCTTGCGCGCCACTTCCTTGATGAACGCGGATTGCTGCGCGACGAACTTCGCGAAGTCTTCCGGCCGCGAGCCTATGCCTTCCAGCCCCTGCACGTCGAACTGCTGCTTGATTTCCGCATCGGCCAGCGCCTTCACCACTTCGGCGTGCAGGCGGTTCATGAGCGCGGTCGAAGCATGGGCCGGCAGCCACAGCCCGAACCAGTTGATGATGTTGTAGCCCTTGAATCCCGCCTCCTGCATGGTCGGCACGTCGGGCATGCCTTTCCAGCGCTTTGCGCCGGTCAGCGCGAGCGCGCGCAGCTTTCCGCTTTGCACATGCGGCAGCGCGACGTTGGTCCCGACGAAAAAGAGGTCCATGCGCCCGGCGAGCACGTCGGTCAGCGCCTCTCCCACGCCCTTGTACTGCACGGGGACGATGTCCACGCCGGCCATCGACTTCATGACTTCGGCCGGTATGTGGCTCGCGGTGCCGACCCCCGCGGAGGCGTAGTTCAGCTTGCCGGGATTCTTTTTCGCGAGCGCGATCAGCTCCTGCACGGACTTCGCAGGCGAGCTCGCTGGCACGACCACGGCCTGGCCGAAGTTCTGCACGACGAGCGACACATGGGAGAAGTCGCGCACCGGATCGAACGGGACGTTCTTGTTGAACGGCGGCGTGTTGGTGTGCGACGCGGTCGTGAAGAGCCAGGTGTAACCGTCGGGCGGCGACTTCGCCACCGTGTTGCTCCCCACCACGCCGCCCGCGCCGGGACGATTGTCGATCACGAGCTGCTGCCCCATGGACGCGCTCATCTTCGGCGCCAGCATGCGCATGATGAGATCGGGCGGTCCGCCGGGCGGCGACGGCACGACCACACGTATCGGCTTGCTCGGGTAATCCTTGGACAACGGCTGAGCGGCATGAGCGGTGATCGCAGCACCGAGCGTCACAGCCGCGATCGCGAGTGCGGAATTCATCAGAATCATTGCGTAGTCCCCTCGTGCTGTTTTCCGCCATCGTGCCCGGATTCGCACGCTGCCTCAAGATGAGCGTCGCAAGTGGGCGCGATGTCGCTCACGCCCGCGAGCGCAGTGACTGGCCGCCGTCTATGGTGATTACGGTGCCGTTCACATAGGACGCGCGTGCCGACGCAAGATAGACGACCAGATCGGCGATCTCCGACGGCTGGGCCGCGCGCTTGTAAGGCAGCGTTTCGGCAATGCGCGCCTGCACTTCTTTCCAGCGCGAGGCGTCGCCGAACTCCTTCTGCGCCCTGTCCTTCATATGGCCGACCTGGCGCTCGGTCTCCACGCGCCCCGGATTGACGCCCACGACGCGCACGCCATGATCGCACGCTTCCGCCCCAAGTCCGCGCGTGAAGGCCATCAGTGCGGCATTGCCCGTCGTGCCGGCGATATAGTCAGCGCGATGGCGTTCGCCTGCGACGCCTATGACGTTGACGATGACGCCCGAGCCGCGCGTCCGCATGCGCTGGTAGATTTCGCGCGTCAGATTGAAAAAGCCGAAGACTTTGAGTTCCCACCCGTGGCGCCACCGCACCTCGTCGAGCTCGGTGAGGCTCCCCTGCGGTATGGCGCCCGCGTTGTTGACCAGTATGTCGACGTCGCCGCATGCTCGCCCGAGCGCCGCCGCGCTTCCCGGTGCGGCGAGGTCGCCCGGATGTACGGTCACCTCGGTCTTGAACTCGCGCGCAATGGCGGCGCTCGCCGCCTTGAGATCCTCCGCGCTGCGCGACGCGATATGGACGCGCGCGCCTTCCGCCGCAAAACCTCTGGCGCAGGCAAGTCCTATCCCGCGCGAGCCCCCGGTCACGAGCACGGTTTTACCGCTCAGCTGCAGATCCATAGCTCTCCTCCCTGCGTTATGACGGCATTGCGTCCCGTGTATTATGGCCGACGAACAATGGCCGCGTGGTGCGGCGGCACATTACGGAGGAGGCGCATGAAGGTGCTACGCTCCCGAACGGCAAGGTGGATTGGATCCGGGCTGCGGCCGAGGACGCCTGCATACCGGCATATATCCGCGTCAAACGTGGCTGCCGCGGGCCGACCTGGAGTCGATCATGGGCGCGCGTTGTGCGAGTGGCTCGGCTGGCCCACGGAATAATTTACGGTTTGGTGTGTTGCGTCCCGACCGGGACGAGCGCTTTCCAGTTCTGAAGACAGGATGCGTTACTGCATGCTGGTCGTCGGTGCACGGTGCGCCACGCCTTGCCTATCTCGTCTATCGCGACGGTCAGCTCGCCACCGAGATCTCACAGATCACGCAAGCGTCGTCGATGGGAAATGACGCGTCCGGTGATCATCGCGCGCGCCGCGAGTTTGATGCCGTGACGGGATTGTCAGCGCCGGTTGCGCAGCACGTACACGCCGTCCTGGGTCTCCGCGAGACCGAGATCGCCGCGTATCCACTTCACGGGAGACGTGCGATATAGCGTGCCGTCCTTCAATGCGCGCGCGCCGTGAATTTCGCCGACGAGATATAGCGCGTCTTTGCGCAAATCCGTAGTCCAGCGCTCCAGCACCACGCAGCAGGGGTCGGACATGAGCAGAAGATCGGGCCGGACGTGAATACCTGGCTTGTTCATTGAGTGCCTCACCCTTCTGCCGGCGGCCTCGCGCCGGCCGGCTCAGTTTTGTTGTCGAGCCCGGATTGTAGTGCGGCCCATCGCGGCACGCAGTCGCTGTATGCAGACGAGTGTGAACCGTTACGCATGCCGCGCGCTGCGGCAGATGCCGGACCGGCAGTAAGTCACGGGTGCCGGATGACATGCGGGACCCCGGCACGCCTATTTCATGGCGGGCGAACGTCAATGACAGCCGAGGACTACGCATGCGCCTCATCAAGATCACCGCCCCGCCTGGCCGAGGAAGAGATCTCGCCGAGCTCGCGTTCCGAAGCGGCATCGCCGAGGTGTCGCTGCATCACGTCATGCAGCACAAACCCGGGGAAGAGCCCTCGCCGCGCGATGTCATGCACGTCGATCTCGCAACCCCGCAGGCGAAGGCGCTCGTCGATGCCGTCATCAATGCGCCGTACTTCAGACGCAACGACTTTTCCATCGAAGTGCGGGAGGCGCGCGCCATACTGAAGAACACGTCGACGCACGCGATCACACAGCCGGTGCCCGCCACGGTACTCGACGTCGACGAGGAGCTGTGGCAGTTCACGCACATCACCTACAGCTTCGTGCTGCGCGTGCTGATCGCGGCGCTGCTCGCCGCATACGGGATGGTGCACGACAACCTGCTGTTCATGATCGGCGGTCTCGTGTTCCTGCCTTTCATGCCCATCGTGCTCGCGCTCGGTTTCGGCACGCTCACGAGGCAGTGGAAGCTCGTGCGGCATGCGCTCGCCGCTTTCGTGACCGCGGTTGCGCTCATCGCCGTCGGCGGCGCGGTCGTTGGATCGCTCACGGAGCCGCCCATCGCCTTCGACGGATTCGTGCCGCCCGCCGTCGGCATTGCTTTCTCGCTGCTCGTCGGCATCGCCGGCGCGCTGGGAACGGCGGATGACACGGGACACCGCCAACTCGTCGGGCTTGCCGCCGCGTCGCAACTCGCGGTGCTTCCGGCGTGGTTCGGCGTATCGCTCGTCTTTGGCTTCGGCGGCGACGCCGGCGAGAAGCTCGCCTCGTTTGGCGGCAACCTCGCAGCCCTCGCGCTCGGCGCGCTCGCAACGTATGCGGTGCTCGACATCCGCGGCGACATCTCGTCCAAGCTCGCGCGACGCAAGGAATATGACGTGTAGCGGATCTCTTGCGCCGTATCTTTCTACTTGAGCACGCGGCTACGCTCCGCCGCTGCAATCAGCGCGTCGGCATCCTTCTGCAGCAGAAAGCCCTGCGCCAGCGCGTTCGCGGCCGCTCGCCTTACCGCCTCCACGTAGCCCGCGTGGTCGATATAGCGCTCCTCCAGCGAAAGACGCGGATCGTTGTTCGCGAGACGCTCGGCTTTCGTGCGCGCGAAGGGCACCATGCCGCCGGCGTACGTGCAGATCTTGCCGGTGTGGAAACCGGTCGCGGTGATGTTCCAGCCGAGGTACGTGGCGAGCGGCGCATCGAGGAGCACCACCGGCACGCCGCCCGCTTCGTTGCCGTCTGCATCGACTTTCGGGACGAGCGTCTTGATGACGTGCCTGATCGGCGGCGGAACGTGCGTTGGCACGCCGGAAGCGTCGTTCGGATCGAACTGCGGACCCCAGTCGTAGTCGAGCAGCGGATTGATGAAGCCGGCTTCGGGCGCGGTCGGCCGCACGCCCGGTATCGTCGGAAAGCCCATCGCGGTCTTGTTCGCTTCCACCAGCTCGCCTTTGGCCAGGGTCGGATATCGGCTCGGCGGCGGCAGCGTATTGCGCATGACCCAATTGCGAAAATGCACGCTCAAGGCCCGTACCGTTTCGGCGTGCGGCAGCGGATTGGGCGGCAGCATGCCCGTTCCTGCGTTGTTTCCGGGACAGATGACGGGCTTGGTCGGCAGCCCGCCGGGCAGGCTGGTATCGAACCCGCCCGCGCCGCCGCCGTGCGTCGTACTGGCAATGTAGTAGCGCCGCACGTTGTCCGGGAGAGGAATGTCCTCTTTTGCGCCGGTGCCGACCCATTCGGGACCGAGCTTGAGCCACCAGATCTCCGCCGCCCCGAAATGCTCGATGATCTTGGGACACGTGTGCGTCGCGTTGCAGCGGTCCAGTATGCCGCGCGCAGGTAAGCCGCGCGCCTCATCGGGATACGGCGTCCACCATTGCGGACCTTCGCTGCCCGCCTGGTAGAGTTCGAGCACGCCGTCCGGCTGCGCCCAGCGGAAGTTCAGCGCGATCCTGCGCCCGGCAATGATCGGCCACATGCCATCGTGGACCTGGCGCCGTGCCTCGTCCTGGTTGAAGCCGAGATGCAGCCAGCCGCGCAGGTAGTTGCCCGATTGCGAGCGGCCACGCGCAATGCTGTGCGTGATGCGCCCGGCAACCGGATTGGGCGTCCCGGCATCGTCGCGGTCCGCGTACTTGAAGAAGGATGCGACGTCTCGCCACGCGGCGAAGCCGACTCCGAGGAGGTACGGATCCTTCGCCGTGTACACGACTTGATAGAGCTTCGCGGGATCGAACCCGCCTTTGAGACAAATGTGTACCGGCAGCCGCGTGAGAGGCAGCGGTTCTTCGAACGTGCCCCCGCCACAGAATTTCCAGTCGGTGCTCGCGATGGGCATTTCCCCCTGCACCACCCCTTCCATCGACTCGGATGCCCTCGACACGAGTGTCGCCTGCGTCGTGTCCAGCGTTGCCGGCATATACGGGACGGGATTGGTTTGCACGATGAGCGGCTGCGCCTGCAGACCCGAGCGGTTCACGATGCGCGCGAAGACCGGGCCGGTGATCGGCGCGCCGTCGCGGTTCTTCGCGACCGGCACCTGCAGCCAATGATTGCCGCCGGCGGTCATCGTCGCGCGCACCGCCGTGCCGAGCGTCGCGCTCATGCTCGCGTTGTCACCCTGCCAGGCGCTGGCGAGCCCGATGTCGCCGTACTCGCGCTCATCGGGCGAGAGCGTGAGCGGACGGCCGCGGTTCGGCACGTCGTGCCACATGAGCCCGCTCGCCTTCGTCATATCGACAGGCTTGGTCAGCACGAAGGTCGCGACATAACGCACCTTGCCATCGGCGTCCTTGCCGAGCTCGATGTCCTGGATCAGCGCATTGCGCGGGTCGGCCGGATCGAGCTCCCCGTAGGCGCGTCCGGCAATCTGTTCGTACTGACCGGCGCTGCCGTACGACGGGCATGCCGTGCCGCGGCAAAACGCGGGCGACACGCGCTCGTCGACCACTATCTTGGTCACCCGCGCGTGCAACGGCGGGCATATCAGGATGGCGACCGCCACCGCGGCCCACGATTTCCACTGCATCTCGACCTCCTCCCACAGCCGTATCGCATGGCGCGGGTCGTTTTTTGCTTCTCGAAGGGGCTGCGTCCGCGCTGCGGTGGAACAGTAACACGGAGTGAGCGCGGCGCGGCCAATGCGGCCTCCCCGGCGCCGCGGTATCCGACTGGTAGGCGGCGACGCGTGCTTCTGCTCGAACACCGCAGCGGAGGTATTCCGGGGCGGTTCGCCCTGTCCGACACCGAGGAAGGTCGTCCGGACCCATCCGGAGCGCGCAGGAAGCCGTGACGCACACCTGGAAGTTCATAACGACCGCGGGCAATGCGCCGGCGGCGTGGTGCTGGGTGCATTGCTTCGAGCATCGGGTGCTCGAGCGCACTCCCTTCACGTTTTCCGCCTTCCCGGATTGCGTCGCCGATGCACGGCTGCATGGCTTCGACATGTCGCACCGCTTCGATGTGCTCAAGGACCGGCGTAAAGCCCCGCGTCCTACCGGCTGACACCTTCCGCATTGGCCCACCGCCGGTCGTGGCACAATGTGTGCACGTCTGCCGCCCCTCTGGAGGAGCCGCGTCATGCGTCGCTTGGCCTCGCTGCCCCTGCTTGCCAGTACCCTCGTTGCCGCCTTTCCGCTCTGCGCGCAGCAATTTCCCGCCAAGCCCATACGCATCATCATCCCGTTTCCGCCCGGCGATTCTCTCGACACGATGTCCCGGCTCATCGGCCCCAAGCTCACCGAGCGCCTTGGACAGAACGTGGTCGTCGACAATCGCGCCGGCGCAGCCGGTCAGCTCGGCCTCGAGCTCGCCGCACACGCGCCGGCCGACGGCTACACCCTGGTCGGCGGGCAGGGCGGCAACCTCGCCGTGCAGCCGCACACGTACAGGAAGCTGCCCTACGATCCGCTGCGGGACTTCGCGCCGGTCGCCCTGTCGACGACCAACTTTCTTGCGCTCGTCGTCAACCCGAACGCGCCTTACGCCACGGTAAAGGACCTGATTGCGCACGCGAAGGCGAATCCCGGCAAAGTGAGCTTCGCTTCCAACGGCGAGGGCGGCTTTCCTCACATGGCGATCGAGATGATGCGCACGCAGGGCGGATTCACCTATCTTCACGTGCCTTACAAAGGCAGCGTGCAGATCCTGACGGAGCTCATGGCCGGACGCGTCGACGCCACCATACTCGGCATAGGTGCGCTCGCACCGTACATCAAGGCCGGCCGAATACGCCTGCTCGCGGTGACGAGCCCCGAGCGGCAGGAGCTCTACCCCGACACGCCGGCGCTCTCCGAATTTCTGCCGGGTTACGACTCGCGCGGCTGGTTCGGCTATCTTGCGCCCGCCGGCACGCCTGCGAAGATCGTCGCCCTGCTCAATCAGGAGATCAATCGCGCGATGTCCTCGCCCGATGTGAAGGAGAAGATGAACGTCATCGGTCTCACGGTCGTCGCCGAATCGCCGGAGTTCTTCGCCAGAACGCTGAAGAGCGACTACGAGAAGTACGGCAAGCTGATCCGCGACATCGGCCTGCAGCCGCAATAGGTCACAGCGACGTCGCGATCTTGGGCGACGCGACTCACCTTTGGTGATGCCGCCTTGCTCACGAGTGTACGGAAAGGAATGACATTGACACCGGATCCCTACATGCGCACCGAGGTGCGCGACGGCATGCGCATCACGTGGCATCAGCCGATCACGATGGACGACGGGCTCGTGCTGCGTGCCGACGTGTACCGGCCGATCGACGAGAACACGCGCTGCCCGGTAATCCTCACGTACGGGATTTACGGCAAAGGCGTGGCGTACCAGGAAGGCTATCCGCTGCAATGGAGCAAGATGGTCGAGGACTATCCCGAGATTCTGGAAGGCTCCACCAACAAGTATCAGAACTGGGAGACGACGGATCCGGAACGGTGGGTGCCGCACGGCTACGCCGTCGTGCGCGTCGATTCACGCGGCGCCGGCTGGTCGCCCGGCTTCATGGATCCCGGCTGCCACCGTGAGACGGTGGACCTGTACCACTGCATCGAGTGGGCCGGCACCCAACCGTGGAGCAACGGCAAGGTCGGCATGCTCGGCATCTCCTACTTCGCGAGCAACCAGTGGCGGGTCGCCGGCATGCATCCGCCTCACCTCGCCGCGATCATTCCATGGGAAGGACAGAACGACCGCTATCGCGACTCGGGCTATCACGGCGGCATACTGTGCGAGTTTCAGAAGCGCTGGGCGAAGCATCAGGTGGTCAACGTGCAGTACGGCCGCGGCGACAGGGCGATGAAAAACCCCAACACCGGCGAATCCGTGGCCGGTCCGGTCACGTTGTCCGACGAGGACCTCGCGAAGAACCGGGTCGACGCATTCGAAGAGCTCAAGAAGCACCCCTTCGACGACGAGTGGCATCGCGCGCGCTCGGCGGATCTCTCCCAAGTACGCACACCACTGCTCACGTGCGCAAACTGGGGCGGACAGGGCATCCACCCGCGCGGCAATTTCAACGGCTACACGGAGACTCCGGCCGACACGCCGAAGTGGCTGGAAGCGCATGGCGACTCGCACTGGTCGCTGTTCTCGAGCGGCTATGGGCTCGCGCTGCAGAAGCGCTTTTTCGATTACTTCCTCAAAGGCGAGCAGAACGGCTGGGACAGAGCGCCCCGCGTGCAGCTCAACGTGCGCTATCCGGGCGAGCGCTTCGTCCTGCGCCATGAAAACGAATGGCCGCTCGCACGCACCCAATGGACCAAGTTCTACCTCGACACCGAGCACAGGACGTTGAGCCGCAGGCCGGTCGAAACCATGAACAGCGTCGAATACGACGCGACCGGCGAAGGCGTCACCTTCTGGCTGCCGCCGCTCGAGAAAGAGACCGAGATCACCGGCCCTATGGCTGCAAAGCTCTTCGTCTCGTCGTCCACGTCCGATACCGACCTCTTTCTCGTCGTTCGCGTGTTCGATCCGCAGGGGAAAGAGCTTACGTTCATGGGCTCCACGGATCCGAATACGCCCATCGCGAACGGCTGGCTGCGCGCGTCGCACCGCCGCCTCGATCCGCAGAAAAGCACGCCCTACCGGCCATACCACCCGCATGACCGGGCCGAGCCGCTGACGCCGGGAGCGATCTACGAGTGCGACGTCGAAATCGTGACGAGCTGCATCGTCGTGCCCGCCGGGTGGCGGGTAGCACTGACCGTTCGCGGCAAGGATTACGAGTACGAAGGCGAGCTCTCGGATTTCGCCGTGAAGTTCCACTACGGCACGCGCGGCACGGGCGGCATGACGCACAATGATCCGGACAACCGGCCGGCCGCGATTTACGGCGGGCGCGTGACGCTGCACGCTGGCGGCGGCCGCGATGCTTACCTGCTGCTGCCCATCATTCCGGCTCGCGCCGAAACCGAGTGAGCTTTACGATTCGAAACCGTTTTTTGGGACGGCACTTGAACCACGTAGAAAGGAGATAGACATGAAGCGCCATGCAACGCTGTTCGCAGCATTGATGTTCGCAGTTCCCGCCGCGATGGCCTACCAGGTAACGGGCCCGGTACTCGACGTCACGGACTCGAAGATCGTGGTCGAGAAAGACAACGAGAAATGGGAAATCGCGCGGGACAAGGACACGAAAGTTACCGGCGATCTGAAGAAGGGGTCCCGGGTCACCGTTCAGTACAAGATGACCGCGACCAGCATCGACGTAAGAGACACGAAAGACACGAAGAAGGAAGCGAAGGAGTCCAAGAAAGAGGCCAAGAAGGACGGCAAGGACGGGAAATCGAGCAAATAGCCGCGCCGACGCAGACGGAGGGAGGCCGCGCCGGCCTTCCTCGCTCTTCCAGCCGCCGCACCGGGCGGGCGAAGCGCCCGAGCCGTTTGCATACTTGGCTCGCGTCTGTGAAGATATGGTTTAAGAAAAAAGCCGAAGTCCAGCGTTTCTCCCACCCAGGCGGCATCTTGCGTTTCGCGTCGACACGCGCCGCGTTGATCCTGTGCAGCCCGGGGAGAGTTGACCTGGATCAACGGCGACCGGGTACACGGCGCGAGGCGAAGAGCCCTGCGCCCGGCGTGCGCCGGCCTCGCATCGAGTTCAGTCTCACGACACGGAGGAGTTTCATGGATAGGCGTTCCGCGGTGGTTTCCCTGCTCGCGCTGTGCAGCGCATGCGTCTTCGGCTCGGCGTTCGCCGCCGCGCCGGTCAAGGTCGGCATTCTGCTCCCGCTCACCGGCACGTTCGCGGCGGTGGCCGAGACCCAGAAGGAAGGCGCGCTGCTTGCCATCGACGTCGTCAACAAGCGGGGCGGCCTCGACATGCCCGGCGGCAAAGTGATGGTCGAAGGCGTCGTCGCCGACGACGAAGCGAAGCTCGACGTCGGTGTCAGGCGCTATCAATACATGGTGTCGGAAGGCGTGAAAGGCGTCGGCGGTCAGACGTGGGCGCCGCTCGCGCGCGCGATCAATGCGGTCGTGAAGAAAGAGCCGATGCCCTATTTCCCGGTGTGCGTGCAGGCGGTCGAAGCGTTCAAGAAAGGCGAGCGTGCGGACTCGACCTTCGCCGCGGCATACAGCCCGTGGACCGTCGGGTTCATGGCGGCCCAGGCGGCCGTGAAGAATCTCGGCAAGAAGCGCATCTTCTTCCTTGCCCGCTCCGACAGCTGGGGCTGGGACATGCGCGACGGCGCGACTGCGGCCGCCAAGGAACTCGGCGCGCAGATCGTCGGCTACGATGAAGTCCCGCTCGGCACCGGCGACTACACCACCGTGCTGCAGAAAGTGCGCGCCGCGAAGCCCGACGTGTTCATCTCCGCCCAGTTCGCCGCCGACTCGGTGGCGCTGTTAAAGCAGGTGCATCAGATGGGTCTCGGAAAGGAAATGACGATATTCCCGGCGTTCATCACCAACGTGGTCGCGAAAGGCGTTCCGCCCGAGGCGCTCGACGGCGTCTACGCCATGCACTACTTCTACTACGACCTCGCCAACTTCCCCGACAAGGAAGTCGCGAAGAGCGCGCAGCAGTTCACCGAGCTCTATCGCGCCAAATACAAAACACCGCCCGACGCGTACGCCACTATCGCCTATATCGCGTACATGGAAATGTTCCGCGGCTTCGAGCAGGCGAAGTCGTTCGACCCGGCGAAAGTCTCTGCCGCGCTGATGACCAACAAGGGTCAGTTCAACACCGTGAAAGGCCCGGCGAACTGGCGCGACGATCATGCCGCGGTCTACAAGCACGCCGCGTTTTTCGTGAAAGGCAAGCCGGCGTCCCAGCGCAAGAACGAGTGGGACCTGTTCACGGTGATGGGCTCGGTCGGCGGCGACAGTGTCATGCCGACGCTGAAATCCCTCGGCTACTAGCAGACGTCGCAACACGGGCTGCCCACCACCGGGCAGCCCGGCTGCACACGACGCGGCACTGTGAGCACACCTTGAGTACCGAAATCATCAGGGCGCAGGGCGTAACCAAGCGGTTCGGCGCACTCACCGCCGTGAACCGCATCGATTATTCGCTGCGCGAGCACCAAGTAGCGGGGATCATCGGCTCCAACGGCGCAGGCAAGACCACGTTCTTCAACCTGCTGACCGGTTATTACATGCCCGACGAGGGCACGATCTCCTACCGCGGTCAGGATGTCACCCGCATGACGCCGCAGCAGCGCGTGGCGCTGGGCATGATGCGCACGTTTCAGCTCACTTCGACCTTCGACACCCTTACCGTCGGCGACAACCTCGTCATCGCCTATTTCAGGGCGTACCGCAAGCACGGGCTTGCCCATCTGCTGCTCAACACGCGCAAGGCGCTCCGCCAGGAGCCGAAGATCGCCGAAATTCTGGAGACGTTCGCCCTGGGCGACGTGCGCGATCGCCTGGTGAAGAACTTGAGCCTCGGCGAAAAACGCCGGCTCGAGATCGCGATGGCCGTACTCACCGAGCCGCAGGTACTCATGCTCGACGAGCCGCTCGCCGGCCTTGCCGAATCCGAAATTCGCGCCACGCTCGAGGTGCTGCGCAGCCGTGTGGGCAAGCAGACCATCCTCATCGTCGAGCACAAGATTTCGCACGTGAAGGATTTTCTGCAGCGGCTCACCGTCATGCACGAGGGCCGCGTCATCGCCGACGGCGGCTTTGAGGAGTGCCTGCGCCACCCGGAGGTGCGCAGAAGCTACTGGCAGATCGACACCGAATCGGGGGGAACGCCGAATGTCGCCGCTTGATACCGGCGCCGTGGCCGCCGACAGCACGCTCGCCGTCGACAGCCTCAACGTGTCCTATGGCGCTTCGAAGGTGCTGTTCGACGTCAGCATGACGGTGCGGCCGCACGAAATCGTCGCCTGCGTCGGGCGCAACGGTGCGGGCAAAACGACGCTGCTCAAG
>JBLNBW010000009.1:0-8333 GCA_050260255.1 Rhodospirillaceae bacterium
CTGCTGTGCGCGTCCATCGGCTTTCTCGATCCTGATCGAGGCATCGTCACGCCGGCTGCGGTGGCGGGCGACATGAAGGAATACGCGAACGGTCTCGAGGTGAATCTCGACCCCGATGCACCGACCGGCGGCGGCGCCGCCGCGCGCGCATTGCGGGAAAACAAGCCGTGCATCGCAAACGATTTCGAGCGCAGCGGCATGAGCGAGTACTGGCTCGCCCGCGCCCGCCGCTACGGCATCCGGAGCACCGCCGCCTTCCCGCTGCACCGCGGCGGCAAAGTGTACGGCGGCATGTGCGTGTACGCGGGCGAGATCGATTTCTTCGACGACGAGCTCGTCCAGCTGCTGCGCGAAATGGCGCTCGACATCTCGCTCGCCCTGGATGCGCGTGAGCGCGAGCGCAAGAGGCGGGAGGCGGAGGCGAAGCTCCGTGAGAGTGAAGCGCGCTACCGCCTCATCGTTTCCAACATCCCGAACGGCGTAGTGGTGCTCTACGACCACGACCTCAGGTATCAGCTCGTCGATGGCGCGGGACTGCGCGCCCTGAATGCCGACCCGGCCTTGCTCGTCGGCAAGAGGCTGGACGAGGTGCTTCCCCCGGATGTCGCCAGCGAGCTGGCGCCTCACTATCGGCGCGCACTCGACGGCGAAACCGGGACACTGGACATCAGCCTGCTGGGCCGCGACTGGCACGTCCGGTTCCTGCCGGTGCAGGATCGCCGCGGATCGACCGTCGCCGGCATGGTCATCGCGAATGATGTGACGGAGACCAAGCGCGCCGAGGAGCAATTGCGGCTCACTGGTCTCGCTTTCGGCAGCATCGCGGACGGCGTGATGATCACGGATGCCGAAATGCGCATCGTATCGGTCAACAAGGCGTTCACGACCATCACCGGCTACACGGAAAGCGAAGTCGTCGGCAAGATGCCGTCGATTCTGCATTCGGGGAAGCAGGACAGGCGCTTCTACGACGCACTGTGGCAGACGATCAAGCGCGACGGTCATTGGCAGGGCGAACTGTGGAACCGGCGCAAGAGCGGTGAGGTGTATCCCGAGCTCCTCACCATCAGCGCGGTGAAGAACCCGTCGGGAGACGCCACCCATTACGTCGGCGTCTTCAACGACATGTCGACGTTCAAGGCGTACGAAGAGCGGCTGGAGTATCTCGCACATCACGATACGCTGACCGGACTGCCGAACCGCACGCTGCTGGAAGACCGCGTCGAAGCGGCAATAGGCGCGGCTCAGCGCGCCGGACACCGCATCGCCCTGCTCTTTGTCGACTTGGACCGCTTCAAGCTCATCAACGATACGCTGGGACACGCGATCGGCGATGAGATGTTGGTCGCGGTGGCAAAGCGCCTCACCGCGTGCCTGCGTGCGACCGACACCGTGAGCCGGCACGGCGGGGACGAGTTCCTCATTCTCCTTCCCGATCTGCAGCGTATGGACGACGCCGCACGCATCGCGGAGAAAGTGCTGGAGGAGCTGTCGCGACGCTATTCGGTAGGCGCGCATCAGCTGGCTACGAGCGTCAGCATAGGCATCGCGGTGTACCCCGAGAACGGGACGAATATGGCGGACTTGCTGCGCAACGCGGACGCTGCGATGTATGCCGCGAAGGAGCTGGGCCGCAAACGCTTTCAGTTCTACAGCGACAGCATGAACGCGCGCGCGGTCGAGCGGCTGGCGCTCGAAACAGACCTGCGCATCGCGCTGGAGCACGAACAGCTCCACCTCGTGTATCAGCCGCAGTTCGACCTGCGCACGGGAATGCTCATCGGTATAGAAGCGTTGCTGCGCTGGGAGCATCCGGAGCGTGGCGAAATTGCGCCGGCGGCGTTCATCCCGGTCGCCGAAGAGACCGGTCAAATCGTCGCCCTCGGGGAATGGGCGCTGCGCGAGGCGTGCCGGCAAAACAAGCGCTGGCTCGTGAGCGGCCTCATCAACGTGCCGGTGTCCGTCAACGTCTCCTCGATTCAATTCCGGCAAGTCGACTTCGCCGGCGTGGTCGCCGAGATCTTGCGTGACACCGAACTCGACGCGCGGTACCTGGGGCTGGAAGTCACCGAAAGCGTGCTGATGGGCGGCGTGGAAGCCGTCAGCGCGACCTTGCGCGAGCTCGACGCCCAGGGACTGAAGCTCGCGATCGACGATTTCGGCATCGGCTATTCGAGCTTGAGCTATCTGCGCCACCTGCCGATACGGCAGCTCAAGATCGACGCGAGCTTCGTGCGCGACGTGCCGGACAGCCGGGACGCGATGGCGATCGTCGAGGCAATCATCAGCATGGCGCGCAGCCTCGACGTACTGGTCGTCGCTGAAGGCGTCGAGCGCCGTGCGCAGGCGGAATTCCTGCGCCGTTCGGCATGCCATGCCGCGCAAGGCTTTCTCTACTGCAGGCCGCTGCGTCCGCTGGAATTCGAGGCATGGATCGCAAGCGAGCCACAGCCGCACATCGCCTGACGCAGCAGACCGTCAACCGATTCCGCACACCTCGCGCAGCACCTGGCTGATCGGTCCGCGCAGCACGATGTCGGCGACATCGTCGAACTGCGTAGGCTGCGCGTTGATGATGACGATGCGCGCGCCGGCCGCCTTGGCTGCAGGAACGACTCCCGCCGCCGGAAAAACCTGAAGCGTGGTCCCGATCGCGAGCAGAACGTCGGCCTCTCCCGCCGCCCGCATCGCGCGCTCGATCACCTCCGGCACGAGCGCCTGTCCGAACGATATCGTGTCGCTCTTCAGCATCCCGCCGCATGCCCGGCACGGCGGATCCGCTTCGCCCGCGCGCACGCGCGCGAGTGTTTCCTGCATGGGCCCTTTCCAGCCGCAGTCGAGACAGACCACCTGGTGCAGCGTGCCGTGCACCTCGACGACGACCGAATCGCTGTTGCCCGCGCGCTGGTGCAATCCATCGATGTTTTGCGTGATGAGCGCATGAAGCTTGCCCAGGCGCTCGAGCGTGACGAGGGCACGATGGCCTTCGTTGGGCTGGGCACCCCACGCCGGATGCGTGAGCCGCCGCTGCCAGGCCTGCTTGCGCACTTCGGGATCGGAGACGTAGTAGTGAATGTTGGATAGCCGCTCGGCCTTCGGATCGCGCGTCCACACGCCGCTCGGGCCACGGAAGTCGGGTATGCCCGAATCGGTGGAAATCCCGGCGCCGGTCAGCACCACCACGCGCCGGGCGCTCTCGACGAAGCCGCGCGCCGCTTCGATGTTTTTCCGCTCGTCCATGTCATGCATCGTATCAGACGCTGCAGCAGGTTTTGCGTCGCAGGCCGCCGCGAAGGCGCAGTGCTGACGCTGCGCTGGGGACGATTACCGCGGCTTGCCGCCGTAGCGGTAGGCGATGCCGACCCAGGCGCCGCGCGGGGCCGCGCTCGAGCGAAACTGCTCGGGTGCTGCGGCGGCCGCATCGAAGGTGTTGCCCGGCCCGCGAAAGAAGTTCGTCCCCAACACACCGAACGTCTCGTAGCGGCGATCGAGCAGGTTCATGACGCGCAGCAGGAGCTGCCAGCCCGGCTCAAGCTCGTAGCGCGCATCCAGGTTGAGCACGGTGTAGCCGCCAAGCGGACCGTTGGCATCGACGTTGTTCTCATCGCCGCGCGCATATTGCCCTGTCGCCGCCATCGCATCGAGCCCCACGGCGAGCCGCGCCGTCGAGCGATGCTCCACGCGCAGCTTCAGCACCTCGCGCGGAATGCCGGGAATGCGATTGCCTTTCGCCACCTGGATGGTATCCGGCCTGCCGTCGCCGTCCGTGTCGATCGCCGCGCTGTTGTTGGCGCTCGCGAGTGTGAACGGCGTGCGATAGGTCGCATCGATGTAGGCATAGCTCACGATCCAGGTGAAGGCGCCGGTCTGCGCCTCCCCGCCCAGCTCGACGCCCTGGCGCCGCGTCTTACCGACATTCTGGAAGAAGCCCGCGTTTGCCACACGCGACGTGTTGACGAACTGGATATCGTCGTCGAGCTCGGTGCGATAGACCGCCGCGCGCCATCGCAGCGTCCCGGTGCGTCCGCGCGCGCCGATTTCCCAGGTGCTCGCGAGCACCGGCTTCAACGGCGGATCGGCGAGGAAGACGCTCGGCAACCGGCACGGCGCGGCCGGATCGGCGCACGTGAGCTCCGCGGGCGTGGGCGCGCGCATGCCGCGGTTGTAGCCGAGATACGTCGTCACCCCGGTCTGCGGGTTGAACGTGATTCCCGCAGCGGGGTTGAAGCGGCTGAAGACATGCTCGCCGTTCAACGCGGGCATCAATCCACTGCGGTCGGCGATGTTCACCTCCGCGCGGCTGTAACGGGCGGAGAGCGTCACATGCGTGCGCTCGCCGAGCGACAGGGTATCCGACACGTAGAGGCCGTAGTAACGGTTGCGCGTCTTCACGTCGGTCGTGGCGGTGAATGGACCGAGCCCGACGGTGCCGCGATCGGCAGTGAAGCTCGCGGCCTGCTGGCGATTCACGAAGCCGGCCTCGCCGAGATCGGCGCTCACGCCGACATTCAACTGATTTGCGCGGCGGCCGAGCTGACCGAGCAGCGTAAGCTGCAGCGCTCCGCCGTACACCCGCTGATCCAGCGTGTTGAGGTTGTTGAAGGCGGGGCTGTTGCGGGCACCGGCCGGATCGTTCGCATCGAAGCCGTCGTTCACGTTGCTGAAAAACCCTTCGCTGGTGAGCGCCCGGTAATAGAGGTTGCCCGACCACAGCACGTCCTCCCGCACGAAGTGACTCGCTCTCGCGTTGACGAATGCAAGCTCGTTGCGCGTGCGGTCGGGCCAGGTATACGCCTCCCGCGGATTGCCGAGCATGGAGCGCGGGAGCGCCTGGGTGCCGTTCAACGTGTTGTCCACCACCGTGAGACTCAAATCGAAGTCGGTCTTCTCGTCCTGGAAGCCGGTCTTCGCGAAGAGCTGCTGCACGTCGCTTCGCGAATGCTCGCGCCAGCCCGCCTCGCTCACCCGATTCGCGGCCACGAAATAGTCCACACGCTCGCCGTGTCCGCCGTACTCGGCTTCCAGCGCCTGCCGCCCGAACGATCCCGCGCTCGCCCGCATGCCGAAGCCCGGATGCTGAAAGCCCGACTTCGTCTGCAGCGAGAGCGCGCCGCCCAGCGTGTTGAGACCGAACACCGGATTCGAGCCCGGAACGAGCGTCAGGCTCGAGATCGCGTTGCGCGGTATCAGATCCCAGTTCACCACGTCGCCAAATGCTTCGTTCACGCGCACGCCATCGACGAAGACCGAAATGCCCTGCGGCGTGCCGAGCAAGGGCGATGCGGTGAAGCCGCGGAAGCTCAAGTCCGGCTGGAAAAGATTGTTCTGCGCCGCGTTGACCGTAACGCTGTCGATCGCCCGCTCCAGAAATTCCGTGACGTCGAGCGCTTGCCGCTCGTCCATCTGTGCGCCGGTCGCGCGCTGCACGTTCGCCGGCACCTGGTCGGGCGGGACACCGACGCCGGGAAGCGGTGTAGGCGCAATCACCTCGACGGCGGGCAGCTCGATGCGCGCGGCCGGATTCTGCGCTGCCGCCGGCAATGCAAGGCCTGGCCCGAGCACGAGCACCATGCCGCCTGCCGCTATAATGCGTTGCCTTCCGCCCTCCATCACCATGAGAGTGTTCGAATGCGCAACATGCTTTTGGTCTTACCCACCCTCGCCGCAGCGGCTGTCCTCGTCGCATGGACGCCCGCGTTTTCCCAGGCGATGGCCTACGTGCCCAACGAAAAAACGGGGACGATTTCGGTCATCGACACGGCGACCGACGAGGTGGTGGGCGAGGTGCCGGGCGTCGACCGGCCGCGCGGCATCGCCGCGAGCCGCGACGGCAAGCGCCTCTATGTGACGAGCCAGCCGCGCTCGGTGATCGCCGTCGATATCGCGAGCCGCAAGCCGGCGGAGAGCATCACGGTAGGCGATTCGCCGGAAGGCCTGAGCGTCTCGCCCGACGGCACGACAGTCGCCGTCGCGGTCGAAGATACGCAGAGCGTCGCGTTCATCGATACCGCATCGGGCAAAGTCACGGCGGAGCTCAAGGTGCAAGGCAAGAACCCCGAGCACGCTGTCTTCAGCCCGGACGGCCGCTGGCTTTACGTGAGCGCCGAGGACGGCAATACGGTGGACGTGATCGATGCGGCGTCGCGTCGACAGGTCGGGACGATCGCCGTCGGCCGCCGCCCGCGCGGCATGGCATTCACACCGGACTCGCGCGTGGCATACGTCGCCTGCGAGATCGACAGCACCGTCTATGCCATCGACGTGGCGAAGCGGGCCACGATAGCGACGATCAAGGCCGGCGAATTCACCAACGGCGTCGCCATGCATCCGGACGGCAAGCGCGTGTATGTGTCGAACGGACGCTCGGGGTCCGTGTCCGCGATCGACACCACAACGAACCAGGTGGTCGCCACCATTGCTGTGGGACAACGCCCGTGGAACATGGCCATGACGCCGGACGGCGCGAAGCTTTACGTGGCAAACGGGCGCTCCAACACGGTGTCCGTCATCGACACGAGGCAGAATCGCAAGCTCAAGGACATCGCGGTCGGCGAGCTGCCGTGGGGCGTCGTGGTGCGCTGAGCGGCAAGCGGTTTCAAAGCGCGACAGGCAAAGCCCGCCGAGCGGCGGACGCAGCATCACCGCAAGCCCCGTCACCGCGGGCCGGTCGGAAGTGCGTCACCGCGCAGCTCGTGACCGGGACGATCAGGCCACGCCCACATCCGCTGGAACACGCCGCCACCCGTGAGCAGGTGCTTGATCGCCGCAGCGACGTGTATGGCAATGAGCGTCATGAAGACGATCACCACCGTGTAGTGCACCTGGCTCATGAGCTCTTTCAGCGCGGGCGAATCCCATCCCCAGTGCGGCAGGGTATGGCCCCAGTACTTGATCGGATACTTGGTGAACGACGAACCGAGATACCCGGTGAGCGGCATCAGCAGCATGCACACATACAGCCCGGCATGGCTCCACGCGGCGGCAACGCGCTGCCAACGCGGCATCGACGCGGGCAGCGCCGGCGGCCGATGTGCAAGCCGCCACAGGATGCGCAACAGGACCAGCACGCCGAGCGTAATGCCGATCGACTTGTGCACGTTGAACCAGTAGGCGCGCACGCCGGGTGGCGATTTCGGGATGCCGAGCATCCACCAGCCGAGGGAAATCTGCGCGAACACCGCCGCCGCGATCAACCAGTGCAGCACGATTGCGGTGCGCGTGTAAGTCGTCGATGCTGTAGTCATGCCCACTCCCCTCAACGCTCGCCCGCAATCACGTACGCCCACAGCGCCTCGATGTCCCGCGCGCTGAACAAATCGCCCCATGGCGGCATCTGATTCTTGCCCTTCGCCACCGAGGTGACGAAGCGGGTCTTCTGATCGCGCGGAAAAGTACGCAGATCGAAAGCGCCCTGGGGATCGAGCATGCGCGTTCCATGGCATGCCGAGCAATTCTGCTCGTAGAGCGCAGCGCCTTGCTTCACGAGCGCGGGATCAGGCGATTCCTGTGCAAGCGCCTGGCAGATCGCCAGACAACCAGCGACCGCGAGCGTCGCGTTACGGATGTGTCTCATCGAACGTTGCGTTATGAGGCGACGCCGCAGAGACCACACGCGCTGTCCTGCGCTGTGAGATTCTCTGCGTGCGTTCTCGCCGATTGCGTGGAATCAATCCATCAGCGCGAAAGTCCACACCGAGCCGCCGCGCGGCACGTTAGCAAGCTGCGGGCCCATGCGCGCGACATTGACCCCGCCGAGTCCGACCTGCACGCTGACGTATTGCTTGCCCTTGTGCGTGTACGTGATGGGCTGGGCATTGATGCCGGAGCTCGTCTGGAACTGCCACAGTGTCTTGCCCGTGTCGGCATCGATCGCAATGAATTCTCCGGTTTCCTTGCCGGTGAACAAGAGCCCGCTTGCCGTGGCGAGCATCGACGTGTAATGCGGGATGTCCATGATCGGCGCGCGCCACTTCGGCTTTGCGGTGAGCGGCTCTATCGCCTCCACGTGGCCGATCGGCAGCTCTTTCGGTCTATCCTTCCACGGGAGGTTCTCGAGCCCGACGTATCGCTGCCCCGTTTTGTATTCCACCGGCACGAACTTCACCATGCGCGCCTGGTGCATGGTGTTCGCGTAGAGCAGTCCCTTCTCCGGATCGAATGCCGCGTGCGCCCAGTTCTTGGCGCCCCATTGGCCGGGCCACAGCTCGACCTGCTCGCCGGCACGCACGCGCTTTGCGACTTCCGATTCGACCGGCCGGCCGGTCTTCATGTCGACATGCGTCGCCCAGTTCACCTTTTCGAACGGCTGGGCTGCCAGCAGCTTGCCGTTGGTG
>JBLNBW010000010.1:0-21783 GCA_050260255.1 Rhodospirillaceae bacterium
GGGTGGTGAGCACGGCGACATCCGGCGGCTCGACGCCACGACCGTCGTCGATGCCGTTCCCCGCCGACGATCGCCTATACTGACGCCAACGAGGGAGGAGCGCCTCGCGACGCGGCGACACGTTGCCTGGATGCCGTGGCAACGAGCGCTGTTCGCCGCTTACGGCGAAGCGTCATCACGAGGACTCGCCTCACCCCAGATCGACAGGACATGACAGTGCGTCTTACCGGCCGCCGCGCGTTTCTCCAGCTTCTCGTCGACGAAGGCATCACCCATCTTTTCGGAAATCCGGGCACGACCGAGCTCGCCATCATGGAAGCGGTCCCCGATTTTCCGCAGCTCAAGTACGTGCTCGGGCTGCAGGAGGCCATAGTCGTCGGCATGGCGGACGGCTTTGCGCGCGCGTCGAACCGGCTCACCGCGTGCAACCTGCACTGCATGCCCGGACTCGGTCACGCGATGGGTGCGCTGTACAGCGCGAAATTTTCGGGGTCGCCGATCATCGTCACTGCCGGGCAGTACGAAATCGGATACGGGCTGCAGGAGCCGCTGCTCTACGAGCCGCTCGTGCCTGTCGCCCAGCCGCTGGTGAAATGGGCGATCGAAGTGCCGCGCATCGACGATCTGCCGCGCATCGTGCACCGTGCAGCAAAAATCGCGACCACGCCGCCGACCGGTCCGGTCTTCATCAGCCTCCCGGGATCGATACTGGACGACGAAGCGGAACTCGATCTCGGGCTACCGACGCGCGTCGAGGCGCGGGTACGCCCGTCCGATGCCGTGCTGCGGGCGCTCGCCGAACGGCTGCTGCTCGCGCGCCGTCCCGTCATCATCGCCGGCCGCGAGCTCGCACATCGCGATGCGTTCGCTGAAGCGTGCCAGCTCGCCGAGCTGCTCGGCGCGGCGGTGTATCAGGAGCCGGTCCCGTACAACGCGCGCTTTCCCGCGGAGCATCGTGCCAACATGGGCGATCTCACGCGGGATCAGAAAAAGGTGCGCGAGACGCTCTCGCAGTACGATCTCCTGCTGTGCCTGGGCGCCGATCTACTTCGCATGTCGCCTTACAGTCGGACGGACCCGTTGCCCGATCGGATGCCGGTCGTACACCTAACCGAGCGCGACTGGGAGCTCGGCAAGAATTATGCGACCGAGCTTGCGATTCGAGCCGATGTGAAGGAAACCCTGCTTGCGCTGTTGCCCATGCTGAAACGGATGCGAAGCGCGGAGCAGGCGTCGGAAGCCGCGCGGCGTCTCGATGCGCTCGCTGCACGGACCTGGTCGGCGCAGCGTGATGCTTGCCGACGGAGCGTCCAGGACACCGCGCCGGCCGATCCCCGTTACGTCGCGATGTCCCTCGCCGCCGTATTGCCTGGTGATGCGATCGTGGTGGAAGAGGCCGTTTCGTCGGCGGCCGCGCTGTCCACTTTCCTTCCGATGAACCACGCGGACAGCTTCTATGGGCTCGCGAGCGGCGGCCTGGGCTTCGCCATGGCAGGCGCCGTCGGCGTGAGTCTCGCGAAACCGGGCCGGCCGGTGGTCGCCACCGTCGGCGACGGCAGCGCGATGTATACGATACAGGCGCTATGGACGGCCGCGCACCTTAACTTGCCCATCACTTACGTGATCTTCAACAACCGCGGCTATCGGATCATCAAGCAGCGGCTCGTGGCAAACCGAGGGAGCGAGCGCTTCGTCGGCATGGACTTGAAAGAGCCGCAGATCGATTTCGTCGGCATCGCGCGCGCCTTCGGCATGGCTGCGCAACGCGTGGACGACCCGCGCAGTCTCGAGCCGCGGCTGGAAGCGGCCATAGCGAGCGGCGTGCCCAATCTCGTGGAAGTGATGGTGGACGACGGATTCGGCAACATGTGACGGTGCGGTACAGCAAGAAGCCCTGCCGTTCCATGCAGGGCTTCGTGAGTCCGCCTTGCCGCGGCGGCCTCAGTCGCGCAGTGCGACCAAACCGGTGTGATTCACCGGTGGATCAGATGAAGTCCGACTGTTCGTCTTCTATAAGTCCTCCGTCGGTCAGGGTTGCGCCGTGCGCTCGCGCCAACGGACGCGCGATCCGTCGTCGCGGCCCGGGCACTGCCCGGGTCGGATCGCGGGGCGACGTCCATGTCCTCGCGGGGATGCGTGGACGGAACGCGAGCGGCACGCTCACGCAACCGTACATGACGATGCGCCCGCACACACCGTTTTTCAAGAGGCGGGCAAGCACACCGTTGATTTTCGGCATGTTTATCGATGCGCTGCGCCGAAAGAAAAGCCCTTGCGGCCGGTCAGATCCGAGAAGGCATGAAAAAACGAAGCGCGTAGCTGATGCCGCGGCGCGCTACGCGGCACGCTTTTCGGTGCGTCGCCACAGCACCATCCCGCCGCCCATGAGCAGAATGGTCAAGCCGAAGTACGCGCGCAGGCCGAGCAGGGGCCCGATGAGCCCGGCAATGAAAGGCGCAAGTCCCATGGCGAGGAACTGGAACGCGCTCGCATAGGAGATCGCACGCGCATCCATGCCGGTTGGCGCGTGTATCCGCAGTAGCTGAAAGATCGCCGGGGGCATTGCTGCGGCAGTGAGACCGAATGCCACGCGCGCGAGCACGAGTTGCAGCGGCGTCTGCAGCACGAGCAGCGGCAGGTGCGTGATGACGGCCGCGGCGGCGGAGAAGGCGAGCACGCGAGCGGGCCCGATGTGGTCCATGACGCGTCCCCACAGCGGCATCGAGACGAGCATGGACAACGCGAGCCCCATTGCGGCGGCGCCGACCCAGAAGGCTTCCGCGCCGACGTCCGCCTTCTGCGCCTGCAGGAGCTGCATGACGAATACGCTGATGTTGGTCACGCTGCCGTGCCACATCAAGGAGAAGAGAAAAGCGAGAAACAGCAGCGTGCCGATGCGCGGGACGGCGAGCAGATCGCGCAGGCTGCCTATCCACTGCGGGCGCCACGGTCCCGACGCGACCTGCTTTACTTCGCGCACCCACAGCGCGACGAGGATGCCGCCCGAGAGCATGAAGCCGCTGCTGATCCAGAACAGCCAGTGCTGGCGATCGATCACCGCAGCGAGCGCTGCGCCGGCGGCCGGCCCTATCGCCATGCCGACGAGCCCGCCGGTCTGTGCAAGCGAGACGATGCGGCCTATGCGGGTCGGCGGCGTGTTCGCGACAAGCAGCGCGACACCGGCCGGCGTGTAGCCGTTGAACACGCCGAGCAGCATGAGCAGGCTCGCGAACATGATCGGTGTGGTGGCGAGCGGGATGAGCATCATGGAGAAGCCCATGCCCAGCATCGCGCGCAGCACCATCATCTTGCGGCCGTAGTGGTCAGCGATGCTGCCCCAGATCGGGTTCACGACAAAGCCCACGAGATAGAACACGAGCAGCATGTAGCCGACCCAGGTCTCGAGGTTCTGGTGCACGCCCAGTCCGCGCACCATGAGCGGCACGAACGGCCATACGAGGCTGAAGCCCAGACCGCACAGCACGTTCGCTATGGGCAGCACGAGCTGGTTGCGGCGCCAGTACGGAAAACGGCGCAGTTCGTCGTCGGTCGGTGATTCGCGGGTCATGAGGGGCGCGGCCGGCGCATTGTTGTTGCAGGCGTTGCTGCGCATGTTGGGCGCAGCGTCGGAGCGCGAGGCCCGATGATAGCATCGGTGCGCAGCGACTTCAGCGTATAAGGCCGCAGTGCCGGCAGCGCAGAATGTGGGAAAAGCTGAAAGCGCGCTCCGTGTGCCGGCGACGCGGTCAAGCGGGATGCGGCGGCTGGCTCGAGCGCCCGCCGCCGCGTGTGGCGGGGCTACAGCTCCTTGATCATCACCTTGCGCCATTTGATGACGCCGCCCGGCGCGCCTTTCACCCCCGCGCCGTACTGCAGCGCGAACGGGCCGGCTGCATGCTTGGTGTTCTGCGCGCTGGAGGTCACTTCGCCGTTCAGCTTGACGATGAGCTGCGGCCCTTTGGCGTAGATCTCGTACGTGTTCCAGCGGCCGCCTGCCTTGTTCTTCAGCGGCACCGGCACCGAGGCGACGTCTACGATTGCGCCCGTGCCGTAGGTGGGATCCGGACGAATGTCCCAGATGTTCACTTCGTACGACGTTGCCGACGCTATTTTTACGGGATCGGAAGCGCGCAGAAAAATACCGCTGTTGGTGTCGTTCTCGGCATAGAACTCGGCGTAGATCACGAAGTCCTTGTACGACTTCTTCGACACGAGATAACCGCCCTTGCCCTTGTCGGCCACGATCGCGCCCTGCGCGGCGTGCCAGTTCGCGTCACCCACCTGGTTGAAGTTTTCCAGGCCTTTCTCGCCGTCGATGAGCGTGACCCAGTCGCCGCCTCCCATGTGCGCGCAACCTGCCGCGACGACGAGCAGCGCTGCTGCCAGTGCGAACAAGCGTTTCATAGACTCCTCCCTTGGTTAAGCCGGCGGCATGCGCAACACGCCGGGCGGAAAAAGAATGACCCTACGTCGAAGAGGCGTCAAGGCGAAGCGCTTCAGCGACTCTTCCGCATTGTGGCCCGGCGGCACTTGGTGCGCCCGATTCGTGATAAAACGGCTCATCGCTTCGGCCGAGGCCGACGTCTTCGATCGACCAACGAGGAGCATCATGAGCATCAGACTTATCGCGATCGCGGTTTCGCTTGCCGCGTCGTGTGCCGCGTCAGCGGACACCTATCCTGGCAGGCCGATACGCATCATCGATCCCTATGCGCCGGGCGGCAGCACCGAAGCGCAGGCGCGCGCCATCGGCCAGAAGCTCACCGAAGCGTGGGGTGAGCCCGTGGTCATCGACGGGCGTCCGGGCGCAGGCAGCGCGATCGGTACGCAGATCGTGGCGCGATCGACGCCCGACGGCTACACGCTGCTCTTTACCAACGCAGCGTACGCGACGACACCCAATCTCGCGCGCAAGCCGCTGTACGATCCGTTGAAGGACCTTGCGCCGGTGATACTCGTGGGCACGCAGCCGCTCATACTTGTAGTGCATCCGTCCATGCCGTCCACGCTGAAAGACTTGCTCGCTTACGCCAAAGGAAATCCCGGCAGAGTCAATTTCGCATCCGCGGGCACCGGCGGTGCGACGCATCTCGCGATGGAGCTCTTCAAGTCCATGGCGCGCATCGACATCGTGCATGTGCCGTACAAAGGCAGCGCGCCGTCCGCAACGGCGATCATGGCCGGTGAAGTGCAGATGGGCATATTCAGCGGCAATTCCGTGCTGCCTCACATCGGCGCCGGGCGGTTGCGTGCACTGGGTGTGAGCACGTCCACGCGTTCGGCCGCGCTGCCCGACGTGCCGCCCATCGCGCAAGCGGGCGTGCCGGGCTACGAGGTGGTTCAGTGGTCAGGCATTTATGCGCCGGCGGGTACGCCGCGGGAGATCGTCGCGAAGCTCAACCGGCAGATCAACGCGGCGCTCAAGACGCCCGACGTGAAGGAGCGCTTCGCGCGCATCGGTGTCGAGTCGGCGGGCAGCACGCCGCAGGAGTTCGCGGCATTCAGCGCGTCCGAAGTGCGCAAGTGGAAGAAGGTGATCGAGGACGCGGGCATACCTCGCGAGTAGACAGGAGGCGAACGTGAGCGGCACCAACACATTGACGGCGACCGACGCGTCGCGGCTGATGTCGGCAGGCAAGATGACCGCGACGCAACTCGCAGAGGATTGTCTCGCGCGCATCGCCGAGCGCGAGCGCGATGTGCAGGCGTGGGCCTACGTCGACGCCGATCAGATTCTGTCGCAGGCACGCAAGCTCGACCGCGAGTCGCGCCGCAGTCCGCTGCACGGCATACCGTTCGGCTTCAAGGACATCATCGATACCGCGGATATGCCCACCGAATACGGTTCGCCGATATACGCGGGACACCGGCCGGCGTGGGATGCTGCGTGCGTTGCGGTCCTGCGCAAGGCGGGAGCGCTCATCATGGGCAAGACCGTGACGGTAGAGTTTGCCAGCCGGTACCCGAACAAGACGCGCAATCCGCACAATCTCGCCCACACGCCGGGCGGGTCGTCCAGCGGATCGGCCGCGGCCGTAGCGGACCACATGACCGCGCTCGCCGTCGGCACGCAGACCGGCGGCTCGGTGGTGCGTCCCGCAGCCTATTGCGGCGTTGTGGGGATGAAGCCGACGTTCAACATACTGAATCGCGCAGGCGTGAAGCCGAATGCCGAGTCGCTGGACACCCTTGGTCTCATGGCGCGCAGCGTGCCGGACATCGCCATGGCGCTTGCCGTCATGACGGCGCAGCCGGTGGAGGAGCTTGCAGCCGTCCGCCCACGCGTGGCGTTGTGTCGCACGCCGCAGTGGCCGCGGGCGGACGATGCCACGAAGTCGCGGCTGGAAGACGCGGCGTCGCGTCTGTCTAAGGCTGGCGCGTCGATGCGCGAGATCGCATTGCCTGCGCCCTTCGACGCGCTCGAGGCGGCGCACGGCACGATCAGCGATTACGAGTTGAGCCGGGCGCTCGCGTATGAGCGCGAGACCCATCCGGAGCGGATCAGCGATACGCTGATGAAGAAGCTCGTGCAGTCCGATGGCTGCACCTACGATCACTACATCGCCGCGCAGCAGCACGCTTCGAAATGCCGTGCGCTGCTCGCCGATGTGTTTTCGGATATCGACGTCCTGCTGGTCCCGAGCGCACCGGGAGAAGCGCCGGCGACGCTCGCAACGACAGGCGAATCGACTTTCAACCGGCTGTGGACCGCGCTGCACGTGCCCGCAATCACGCTGCCTGCATTCACGGGGCCGACGGGTTTGCCGATAGGCGTGCAGCTGATCGGGCCGTTTGGCCGCGACCTTGCTATGCTGCGTTGCGTCGAGTGGGTGTGGCGGGCTTTGACGTAGCGGGCTGTGCGGCTAGGCGGGCGCATGCGTTCATCCGCCGCTGCCGGCCAGCTCCATCACGATCCAGTCGCCGCGCACCAGGTTGCACTGACCCTTGCAGTTCATGCTGTTGTCGAAGTGCTCGGACTTTGCTTCGCTGCGGACGATCGCCGCGAGCTGCGGCGCGTACCAGTCGTGCTCCACGATGCGCTCTTCCGTCTTGAAGAACGCCGCATTGCCCGCGTAGACGTAACGGCGCACTTTCAGCGTGTCGAACTCGCCCGCCGGCACCTTCACGCGCTCCCATCCCAGCACTTCGCCGTCGATGCGGACGCGATTCGTCCTGCCGGTCGCGGGGTCTGTCGCGTTCACGTACGTCCGCCACGTCTTCCCGGCCGCAAGCGGGAAGGGCAGCGCGGCATACGGCGGGTCGTAACGGAAGTTCTGCAGGTTCGTCATCGGCCGCTCGCGCCAGTTCCAGTCCTTCGTGTAGCGCTCGGTCCAGGCACGGTTGTCGTGGCGCACGGCGACATTCACGTCATCGCCGTGAATGCCGATTACGCGATAGGTTGTCGTGCCGCGGGGCAGGCCGGTATAGCCATCGTGCGCGACGTAGCGCAGTGTCTCTCCCGTGCGCACGGTCGGTGCGGCAACTTCGCTCGGCTGGCCGGCGGGCGGCGTCCGGGGAAGTGGAGCGGTGCAGGCGGTGACGGCTACGGCGGCGGCGAGCGCGAGGGTTCTCATGGCGGCATCCTCGATGCTGAAGGGACGCAGGGCAGCTGCGAGGCGCGCCCCGGCTGTCCATTCCATGCATAACATGCGTGCTGATCTCGATATTCCGTGCCCGTCTCAACCGGCGGGAATACCCGCATTGCGGCCCCCATTTTCGTTCCCGGTGCGGCCTCCCGGTCGTGTTGCATCCCGGTAGTTGTCGACCTCGGGAGGCGCGGCGCATCGCGCAAGGCTCGTCGGCAATGGCATGTCACCTCGGTTAGACTACCGGCTCCGCTAAAAGGGAGGACGACATGCTGACGATATACGGCTCTGCGAACTCGCGCGGCATACGGGTGTTGTGGATGGCAGGAGAGCTTGGACTTCAATACGAGCACAAGGACTGGCTCCCCCGCTCCCCGGAAACGCGCACGCCGGAATTTGTCGCGCTCAATCCGAATGCCCGCGTGCCGGTGATCGACGACGACGGTTTCGTCCTCTCCGAATCGATGGCGATCAACTTCTATCTCGCGAAGAAGCACGCAAGCCCGCTGTATCCGTCCGACCCGAAACATGAAGCGCTCGCCCTGCAATGGAGCTTGTGGGAAACCGACCGTCTCGATCGGCAAATCGTCGACTACGTGCGCCACACCAGCGCGCTGCCCGCGCCCGAGCGCAAGCCGGAAGTCGCCGAGAAGGCGTGGAAGGAGGTCGTGCCGGCGTTGGACGTACTCGAAACGGCGCTCGGGAAGTCGGAGTGGCTTGCCGGCCCGGCATTTTCCGTCGCCGATCTCAACGTCGCGTCGGCGCTCTATCGTGCGCTTTTCATGGATCTTTCGAAGTGGCTGCACGTGCAGCGCTGGATGAACCGTTGCTGGGAGCGCCCGGCTGCAAAGAAAGTCCGCGCGATGCGGGAGAAGTGACGGCAGCGCGCGAGGCCGTTGGAGACGGCGCTCGCAGGAATCCGACACGCGAATGACGTTGCCGGTGAACGAGGCCAAGAATGCCGAGATCGAATTTTTCCCCAGCAAAGTGATGCGACACCGCGCGGGCACGTGCTGACCCGCATCGTGATGGCGTACCGGGAGGTGGCATGCGCAACATACTGCTCGTCTGGCTGATCAACGCGCTGGCCCTGCTTGCGCTTCCTTACGTCGTGCCGTCGGTGCAGGTGCAGGGGTTCGGCACCGCATTGATCGCAGCGCTCGTGCTCGGGCTCGTCAATACGCTGATACGACCGGTGCTCGTGCTGCTGACGCTGCCGATCACCGTCGTCACGCTGGGGCTCTTCATCTTCGTGATCAACGGGCTGCTGTTCTGGTTCGTCGCCTCGTTTCTCGAAGGCTTCCGGGTCGGCGGCTTCTGGTCGGCCGTGTTCGGCGCGATCGTATACGCGTTGATCTCCTGGGCAGCGAGCGCACTGGTGTTCGGAGCGCGGCGCGACGACCTGCGGCGGTGACCTACGAGCGCGCTCAAAATTCCTGTAACGGCAGATAGAGGCAGATAGACGCCGATCTCACGACGCGATCGCTGCTCTATCTCTGTTCATCGGCGGTTGCATCTCTCGTCCGTTTTCGAGCGACATCCCGGTCAGGAGTCGCGAGCCGCGCCCTTCGCGCGCTGCTTTTTCGCCTTCAGCGCGCGCTCCAGCGCTTCGATTTCGGGCAATGCCGCCTTGATCGTATGGAACGCATCCAGCGACGCCGGCCCACCGCAATACAGGAACGAGTGCAGGCACACTTCCCGAATCTCGGTCTTGGTGACGCCGTTTCTCAGCGCACCGCGCAGATGGATCCGCAGCTCGTTCGGACGATTGAGCGCGATGCACTGCGCCAAGGTGACGAGGCTGCGGTCGCGCGGCGAGAGTTCCGGCCGCGTCCATACGCTGCCCCAGGCGAACTCGGTTGCGAACTGCTGGAACGGCCAGCTGAACTCGTCCGCATTCGCGAGCGATTTCTCGACGTAGTCGGGTCCCAGGACCTTCTTGCGCATGGCAAGGCCGGCCTCGAACGCCTTGCTGCGTTTCACGGGTTTCTTTTTCGGCATGTCGCGCCTTAAGGGGTGCGGCGCACGCCACGGCGCGCCATTTTCGTTTTTTACCGAATGGTGGTCGGTTCGGCCTAGCGTGCCGCGGGTGCGGGTGCGCCCTTGCCGGGCTTGTTCGCTTTTTTTTCGAGCTTCGCTGCGCGAGCAAGGACCTTGCGGGTCTTCTGCCTGCGCCGTCGGTTCTTCAGCGCTTGCGAATGTGTGGCCATGGCTGTCTCCGATCGGAAAACCATATCGCTGCAGGCGGCGCGACGGCCCGTTAGGTTGCACCGCCGTTCCAGACGCTACGGGAATAGTACAGCGTCCTACATCGCGAGGGAACTCGGCGCGCGCATGGCAATGCAGGAGAGCTGTTGCTACTATGCGCGTCATTGACCAGACGGGGAGTCGCATCGTGAAACGAAATACCGAATTCGGTAAGCGTGCAGTGCGCGCGGCCTCTGCACTGAGCCTGGCGGCGATGGCGGGCATGTGGGCGGCTCAGGCATGGGGCCAGGCTTATCCGACGAAGCCCGTGCGTCTCGTCGTCGCATTTCCGGCCGGCGGCGGCATCGATTCGGTGACGCGTCTGCTGGGCCCGAAATTATCCGATGCGCTCGGTCAGCAGATCATCATCGACAACCGTGTAGGTGCGAGCGGCAACATCGGCACCGATTACGTCGCGAAGAGCGCGCCCGACGGTTACACCGTGCTGATGGCGTATGCGAGCCATGCGAGCAATGCGGCGCTGTTCGACAAGCTGCCGTACGACACGGTGAAGGATTTCCAGCCGGTTTCGCTGATCGGCGCCGTGCCCCACATCCTGCTCGTCAATCCGTCGATGCCGGTGAAGACGATTCCCGATCTGCTGAAGCTCGCGAAGGCGCGGCCGGGCGAAATCAATTATTCGACGCCGGGCAACGGCACGCCGCTGCATCTTGCGACCGAGCTGCTGAGCGTCATCGCCGGCATCAGGCTCACTCACGTGCCGTACAAAGGCGCGCAACCCGCGATGGTGTCGACGATCGCGGGCGAGACCCAGTTGACGATCACCACCATGGTCGTCGCGACACCGCTCATGAATGCAGGGCGCCTGCGCGGCGTGGCGGTGCTGAACGACAAGCGCGTTGCTTCCTTTCCGAGCCTGCCCACCGTGGCCGAGTCCGGCGTGAAGGGCACCGAGTCGAACTCCTGGTACGGGATGCTGGTCCCGGCCGGCACGCCGCGGCCGGTCGTGGACCGGCTGCACGGCGCGATGATGAAGGCGCTCGCCGCGCCGGACATCAAGCACAAGTTCGCGGAGCAGTCGGTAGAGATCTCCGGCAGCACGCCTGAAGAATTCGACAGGTATATCCGGGCGGAGATCGCCAAGTGGTCGAAAGTCGTGAAGGCGAGCGGCGCGAAGCCGGACTAATATCAGCCGCGGCGGCGCCTTTACGGGTCACCAACTGCAATGTCGCGCGCCGCGCGGTAGTAGCCGCCAAGCGGCTGGCGGCACGGCATGGCGGATATCTCGGATCGCTCCGCGCGTCGTGCCCCGTTTACGACTGGAAGAGCGCCGTCAGCCTCGCATGATAGGCGGGTGCTTTCGCGTCTCCTTCCGGCGGCGCCCAGGGCGCGAGCTCTTTGTCGGTCGCGGCATCGTACGGGCCTGCCTTCGCTTCGAGAAATACGGAGCCCGATTCCAACGCGACCAGCGTATGGAACACGCCGCGCGGAATGTTGACGCCTATGTGTTCACCGCCCGCGCGGATCACGACGCGATCCGTGACCATGCCTTCCTCATCGAAGAACGCGATGCCGAAAGCGCCGCGCAATACGACGAGCGTCTCGTCCTTGTTCGGAGCGAGATGCCGGTGCGGGCACACGTAAGACTCCGGTTCGACAGCGTTGAGAAGCCGATGCGCAGGATGCCCGTCGTCCGCGTGGAAGTTGAGGTTCTTCCTGCGCCGCGGGCTCGATCTCGCGGCCGCGGTGACGGTGTCGAGCTCGCGCGATCCGAAGACAAGCGGTGGAGTATGGGAAGCGATCATTGCGACACCAAGTCTATGTGACGATGGATTATATCGCCCACCCGCACGCTCGCAGCCGTCGTTCGCCGTCCTTGTTCCACACATGAAGTCCGCGGCGCGTTAAGCGCGAGGCGGAAGAACCGGGGCGCAAGCTGACGGGCGCGGCGTCCGCCAGTCCGCGTCCTTGGACGTCACTGTGCCGTGATGCCGGCTGTCTTCACGATGCTGCTGATGCGGCGTGTCTGATCGGCGCGGAACGCATCGAGCTCCGCGCGCGTGCTGCCGACGATCTCGAGGCCCAGGGTCTTCAGCTGCTCGCCGAATTGCGGATCCTTCACCGCCTTCTGCACTTCGGCGCTCGCTTTTTCCAGTATCGCGACCGGCGTGCCGGTGGGCGCGACGATGCTGTACCAGGCGAGCATCTGGTACCCGGGAATGAATTCGCCGATGGACGGCACATCGGGCAGCATGAAGTTGCGCTTCACGCCCGTCACGCCGAGCGCGCGCAGCCGTCCGGCCTGCACGTGCGGCACCACGGCCGGCACGACGCCGAACGTGAAATTCACTTCCTTGCCGAGCGTCGCGGCGATCGCTTCGGCAACGCCCTTGTACGGCACGTGAAGCATGTCGGTCTTGGTGAGCGTGGTGAGCAGCACGGCCGACAGATGCTCGGAGGCGCCGGTGCCGGCAGAGCCGTAGCGCAACGGCTGTTTTTTAGCGAGCTCGATGAGCTCCGGTATCGACTTCGCCGGCAGGTCCGGATGCGTGACCAGCGTAAACGCCGTCGTGCCGATCAGGCTCATCGAGGCGAAGTCCTTCGCAAGATTGAACTTGATGTTCGAATAGACGTTCGTCGCCACCAGCAGCTGCGAGGTGAGCATCATCCAGGTATAGCCGTCGGGCGCCGCACGCAGGACGAGATCGGCCGAAAGCACGCCGGCGACGCCGGGCCGTGGATCGACGACGACACGCTGTCCCCACGCGCCGTAGAGGCGATCGGCAATGGCGCGCGAGATGATGTCGGGTCCGGAACCGGCCGCGCTGCCGAGAACGAGCCGTATGGGCTTCTCCGGAAAGGCCGTTTGCGCGGCGTGAGCGACAGGCACGGCGAGCGCAGCCGCCGTTGCCAGTACGCCCAACACTTTAGTGCGTTGCATCCTGTCCTCCTGGTGTTATGTGGTCTGTGGTGGCCGGTCCGGCAGGCATGCGCGGGGCCGACGCGACAGTCTACCCGGAATGCGATGCGCGGGGCATAAGCGCCGCGCAGTACTCCATACGGCCGCGCCGGCTGGTAGACTCCGCGGCTCATGACGAGCTGCGCGGGGCGAAAGACCGCCCAGGAGGCAAGATGGAGATAGGAAAAGTACAGTCCCTCGGCGTATCGGGAGGCGTGACGACCCTTGCACTGGATGGCGTGGCGGAGGCGCTGGAAGCGGGCCAGGTGCTCATCTTTCCCGAGCTCGCGTTCATGGTGTCGATGCAGGTCTTGCTGCTCATCGGCATGGCGGCGGCCGTGGCCAAGAATCTGAGCTTCGACATGGCCACCGGCCGGGTGAAAGGCGTGAAGGCCGACGACGGCGCGTACGCACCGCTGCGCGACGCGCTCGCGGGTTTTGCCGACTTCAGCCGGCAGGTGGTGACCCAGCTGCTGCCTCGATATCAGGGCGCGCTCGAGATGGGACGCACGAGCTACAGGCCCGCGGAGATCGCAGGCCGCCGCACCTCGTGGCGCAAGGACGACACGCGGCTGCATGTCGACAGCTTCCCCTCCACCCCGGTGCATGGACGTCGGATCTTGCGTTTCTTCAGCAACGTCAATCCGGAAGGCAAGCCGCGTCATTGGCGCGTCGGCGAGCCTCTGCCGCAGGTGGTCCACCGCTTCCTGCCGCGGCTGCGTCGCCCGTTGCCGTACTCCGACGTCGTGCTCGCCGCGCTGCACGCCACGAAGACCCGCCGCACGCTGTACGACCATTACATGCTGCAGATGCACGATGCGATGAAGCGCGACGCGGACTATCAGGCCCGGACTGCGCAAGCGGAGTACGACTTTCCCGCCGGCTGCAGCTGGATGGTGTACACGGACGTCGTCCCGCACGCGGCCATGTCGGGGCAGCACGCCTTCGAGCAGACGTTCTACCTGCCGGTCGATCAGATGCATGACCCGTCCAAATCGCCGCAGCGTGTGCTCGAGTCGCTGCTGGAGCGTCCGCTCGTCTGAAAGCCCGGGCGCGCGAAACAAAAAGGCCCGGGAATCGACCGGGCCTCGATGCCGCACTGGCGATTCCCAAGCGGAGGATGACCGCTGCGCTGTGCAATGAAGCACGAACATGCGCACCGTGGTCAATGACTACGGCGATTGCGTCCTTCCCGCCGCACGCCTCTAGGCAGGACCGCTATTCGCCTCGCGCGCCGGAAGCTTTGACGACCTTCGCCCATTTGGCCGTCTCGCTCTTGATGAATGCAGCGAACTGATCCGGCGTGCTCGTCGTCGGCTCGAAATCCGCGGCCAGCATGCGCTCGCGATGCGCAGGGTCGGCGACGATGCGCGCGATTTCCTTGTTGAGGCGCTGAATGATATCGCGCGGCGTGCCGGAGGGCGCTACGACGCCGTACCAGACACTCGCTTCGTAGCCCGGCAGCGCACTCTCTGCAACAGTCGGTACGTCCGGGAGCTTGGCAATGCGCTTGGCACTGGTCACCGCGAGCGGCTTCACCTTGCCTGCTTTCACCATCGGCACGGCGCCTGGTGTTGAAGCAAAGCTCATTTGTATCTGGCCCGCGATGACGTCGGTCGTTGCCGGCGCCGCACCTTTGTACGGAATGTGCACGACGTTGATGCCAGCCATCAGCTTGAAGAGCTCGGTGGACAGATGCGATGCGCTGCCCGGCACCGAGCCGTAGTTGAGCTGCCCGGGCTTCGCCTTCGCGAGCGCGATGAGTTCTTTCATATTGTGCGCCGGCACCGCGGGATTGAGGATCACGACGAACGGCGCCGAGGCTGTCTGGATGATCGGCGCGAAATCCTTGATCGGGTTGTACGGCAGGCTGGTATAGAGGCTCGAGTTGATTGCGAGCGGGCCGGACGTTCCCATGAACAACGTGTAGCCGTCGGGTGGCGATTTCGCGGCGAGATCTGCGCCGATGTTGCCGCCCGCACCGGGACGGTTATCCACGATGACTTGCTGGCTCAGCGCCTCGCTCAACGGGACGGCGACGATACGCGCGGCGATGTCGGTCGGTCCGCCAGCGGTGAGTGGGACGATAAGCCGTATCGGCTTGGTGGGATAAGCGCCGGGCTTTTCCGCTGCGAGTGCGGCGGTCGATGCGAGCGCGAAGATACAGAGAAGGTGTACACGGTTCACGGGTGATGCTCCTTAAGACAGCTCGAATATGACGATCTCGTGATCGAGCAGCCGCGGCACGATGACCGTGGCGGTGCCGGTGTCCTGCCGGACGGCGAGTGGCTGTTCGGTCGTCGCGAGGCGCGCTTCGCGCACCGTCTCACCGGCCGCAAGCGCGAGGCTCACCCTGATGTCAGCGAGCGGGACCAGCGTGCGGCCCATGTGGCGCCATCCTGTGTTGAGCGGCTTGCTGACCGGGAAGTTGACGAGATGCACCATGCGGCGGCCGGGCTGAGTCATGAGTGTGGCTTCCACGAAATCCGGTGCGTCGACGTCGATGACCGCAGCCTCGCCGAGCGCCCAGCGCACGGCATTTGCGAGCACGCGCCCGAGATCGGGAAAACCGTAGCGGTAGAACAGCAGCTCCGGCTGGTTGCAGAAATACACGACCCGGCCTGCGCCATGCGCCCCGCGCACGGCGACCGGGATGTCGGTCGTCTCCTTGATCGCGCTGTACTCCGGGATGCTGATCGTCGCGCCGGAGTGCGCGATAACCGGCGGTATGAGCGTAAGCGGCACGACGCGTTGCGCATCAGGTGCGATCTCGACCAGCGCGCCTTCGTTCGGGATGAGATCCGTGTCACCCAGCCCCGCGAGCAGCGGATCGGCAGCATCCTCGATGCGCGCATACGAGGACTTCAGTCCTTCGCGCCGGCCGGTGCGGCGCACGCCCATCATGCGATCCAAGGCCCCCGTGCGGCGCGTGACGCCGTCGAGCGTGTACGCGCCCGCATCGAAGCTCGCGACGATCGCGCCGCCGTCCGCGGCATAGGCTTCGAGCGCCGCTGCCAGCTCGTCGCTTACGCACGCGAGATTGGAGACGACGACGGTCTTGTAGCGCTGCAGCCGCTCGCGCGTCAGCACCTTGTCGGAAATCACGTCGAAAGGGATGTGCGCTTCCTGCAGCGCGCAGTACCAGCCGCGGATGAAATCGAGATAGCGCGCATGCGGCTGCCCGCCGCCGTAGTTGTCCTGCGTGTGACGAGAGAATACGAGCGCGACGCGGGCGCCGGAGATCGCGCCATCGGAATAGGCCGCCCAGCGTTCCAGCCGCTTCATCACGTCCCGCATCGGCTCAAGGCCGCGGCGGTCGAAGAGATCGGAGTAGCCGCCGTTGATATGCAGCCACGTGTTTACGCCGCTGGCGAACTGCTGCGCGATCCACGGCCGGTTCTCCGCTTCGGGGGAGGCGTACAGCCGCCACCACGGATAGAAATAGCTCGCCGTCATCCAGCGCGGCTTCTCCGGCGCCAGCGTGGCGAGATACTTCGCTTGCACGCCAGGCCACCACGGCGCGGTGTTCCTGCGCTGGCATTCGAACGTCAGCACGTCCTGGTACGGCACCCAGTAATCGATGTCCCAGCCGCCGGGCCGTATCGTCTCCATCGACTCCATGAGCTGCACGGCGGCAATGAAGATGGCATCCTTCTTCGCTTCGTGCACGACCGTGTGTATGCGCTTCACCCACGCTGCGATGCGCTCGTAACGCCACTCGTTGTAGCGTCGCCATGCGGGATCGGACCAGTCTTCCTTCACCGGTATGTCCGCGCCCGACGTCTCCCGGAACAGCGTCTTGCAGGTGTCGCAATAGCAGGGGCCGGTATCCCACGCGGCAAACTTGCCCTGGTTGTTCCAGATGCCATCGGCGTCGTAGCGCGTCAGCATCTCGCGCACCACTTCCGGCATGCGCTCGTGGTAGTACGCGGCGTTGGGGCAGGTGACGTAGTGCTCCGACACCTCGCAGAAGTTGCCTTCGTGATCGCGCGTGAACCACTCGGGATGCTCGGCGGCGAGCGCCTTCGGTGCGCAGCTCGGATCGATGCGCGCGAGCACTCGCAACCCCGCAGCGTGCGCGACCGGTATCACTTCGGCCAGCAAGTCGCGTCCACCGAGACCGCTGCTCACGCGATGCCCCGGGATTTGCGTGCGGTAAAAAGCGACGATCCCGCCGCCGTTGATGCAGAACGCGGTGGCACCGAAGCTCTTCGCGTCGTGCACGAGTTGCTGCGCGTCTATCTTCGGCTCGTCGCCTTCGCGCAGATTGATCAGAAGTACACGATGTGGGCCGTGCCACCAGCCCGTGGGTGCTTTCGTCATAGGTCCGTTTATTTTGCCATGCCGCATGCTTCCCGTGGCCGTGCCTGAGGCCAGGGCGGAATGAAACGCTGGATCGCTCCGTGTATTATCGAAGGGCGGCGCACTCCGGGGACGCATTCATAACGACAATGCCGCAGCACCGTTTGCGGTGCCGAATGCGGGCGATTCATCGATGCGTCGCGCCGGTAAGTTGAAGCCGGGCAACGGCGGGGGCAGCGCGTCGTTGCGTCGAGTGGTGCTTCTTGCCCGCGCGTGCGGCGCGGCGTATGTTGCGCAGCAGAACCCGGAGGACCGGGCCCATTTTCTACTGCCACGAGGAGTGACCCATGTTCCGATTGCTCAGCACGCTTGCACTGTTGTCGCTCTGCGCCATCGCCGCGGACGGTACGTATGCGCAGGCGTATCCGTCGCGACCCGTGCGCGTCATCGTTCCACTCGCGGCCGGAGGCGGCATGGATACCGTCACGCGCGGTCTGGCGGTGAAGCTCGGAGAATCCATGGGCCAGACGTTCGTCGCCGACAACCGGCCCGGCGCCGGCAGCCAGCTGGCGCTCGAGATCCTCGCTGCCGCAGCGCCGGACGGCTATACGCTCATGATGATCAGCGCAACCGCGATCGTGCATCCTATCCTCTACAAGTCGCGCTTCGACGTGGTGCGCGACTTCGCTCCCGTATCCCAGGCGACGGCCCAGGGCTACGTGCTGGTCGTGCATCCGTCCATCCCGGCGACCAACGTCGCGGAGTTCGTGCAGTTCTTGAAAGCGAATCCCGACAAGCTCAACTACAGCTCCTCCGGCATAGGAAGCTTGATTCACATGAGCGGCGAGCTGTTCAAGCTCGCGACCGGCACGAGCATGACCCACGTACCGTACAAAGGCATGGGCGCAGCGTATTCGGATCTCATCGGCGGCCATGTCAAAGTATCGTTTCCGACGATCATCTCCTCTATCGCGCACGTCAATGCCGGAAGACTGCGGGCGCTCGCCGTCACGCCGGGCAAGCGCGTCGCGGCGCTGCCCAACACGCCGACGTTCGCGGAGGCTGGCGTGCCGGGCGTCGTGGTGGTGAACTGGTACGGCCTCATCGCGCCGAAAGGTACCCCCAAGCCGATCGTCGACAAGCTCGCCCGGGAAGCGACCAAAGGCATGCAATCGCCCGAGATGGGCAAGAGCCTTGCGGCCGAAGGATCCGAACCGGTGGGCGGCACGCCGGAGGCGTTTGCCACGCATATCCGCGCCGAGCAGCAGCAGTGGACGCGGGTGATCCGCGACGCGGGCATCAAGGCGCAGTGATGAGCGACGGAGAAGGGCAAGCAATGAGCACGAAGGCGGAGGCGGGGGCGCTGGTTACCGGCGGGGGACGCAGCCTCACCATGCTGAAGGACGAAGTCACGCGGCGCGTCGCACGCGGCGGACCTCCCCTCGGCGGCATTGCCGTGGAAGACGCGGCGGCGGCATTGCAGTCGATCGACAGCCTCGACCGCGAGCAATGGGCATCCGCGTTCAGCAGCGTGGCCGAGCGGCATTACGAGCGCGCGGCGAAGCTCGAATCATCCGACCGCGACGCCGCCGCGCAGGCGTACTGGCGCGCCTGGCGCCTCCATCATTTCGCACGCTGGCCGACCGAAAACACGCCCGCACGCCTGCACGCGAAGCAGCGCGCGCTCGACGCGTTTCAGCGCTACAGCGCTCTGCTCGACCCGCCTATGGAGACGCTGCGCGTCCCACTGGACGACAAGGCAGTGGTCGCTTATCTGCGCGCACCGCGCACCAGCGAACCTGCTCCTGTAGTGCTCGCGATATCGGGGCTGGACTCGCGTAAAGAAGACATCGCGGCGCATACCGACGCGTATCTCAAGCGGGGCATCGCCGTGGTCGCCGTCGATATGCCGGGCACCGGCGAAGCGCCGACTTCGCCGACCGAAGCGAAACCCGAGCGCATGTTCACCGCGCTCATCGATTATCTGCTCACGCGTGATGACATAGACGCCACTCGCCTCGTGGTACAGGGCCGCAGCTTCAGCGGCTACTGGGCGGCGAAGCTCGGTTACACCGAGCGTGACCGGCTGCGCGGCGTGGTGATGCACGGCGGACCCATTCATTACACCTTTCAGCCGGAATGGTGCGCGCAGGCGCTGGAGACGGGCGAGTATCTCTACGATTACTTCGAAGCGTGGCGCGCCATGATGGGCGCGACGGCGCTAGACGAAATGCTCGCCAGCGTCGCGCGGCTGTCGCTGCTCGACATGGGCCTCCTCGACAGGCCGTGCGCGCCCATGCTGGTGGTCAATGGCGCCAAGGACAGCCAGATCACGATAGAGGACGTATTTCTGCTGCTCAAGCACGGTGACGCGAAAGACGCATGGGTCAATCCGCAGGGCGGTCACATGGGACGTTCGCCGGAGTGGCCCCAGCCTCTCATCGCGGAGAAGGTGCTGATGCCGTGGATGGCGAAAAAGCTCGCCGAGTGACGTCGCGTCACGCTCGATAGTCCGGGTGCAGAAAGGCGAGGAGCACGCGGTTTACTTCGTTCGGCGCTTCGTTGTGTACCCAGTGGCCGGCACTGCGGATCTCGTGCACGCGCACTTTCGGCGCGACGCGCACCAGGCCTTCGAGGTTGCTCTCATGCAGCGCAGGATCGCGATCTCCCCAGATGACGAGCGTATGGGCGCGAGTCTCCGCCGACCGCGCGAGCTCTATCGCGTCGCGCCTGCGATTCGCGCGATAGTAATTGAGCGCGGCGGTGAGCGCGCCGGGCTGCGACATCGCGTCGACGTAGTAAGCGACGTCCTGCTCGGTGTACGCGCGGGCGCCGCCGGGGGTGTTTCGGAACATGCGGCGCAGGAGAGCATGGTTGCGTGCCGACAGCACGAGTTCGGCTAATCGCGGCACCTGGAACAGCAGGACATAGCTGCTGCGAATGAGTTGCGACGGCCGATGCAGCCGCTCCAGATATATTCTCATGTGCGGCGCGTTGAGAATGACGAGCCGATCCACCATCTCCGGGTGCATGCCGGCGAAGGTCCACGCGACGATGCCGCCCCAGTCGTGGCCGACGATGTGCGCGCAGCCGCGCCGCGTCGAATGCACGAGGGCCGCCACGTCGGCGACGAGATTGCGCAGGTGATAGGCCGGTACTCCGGCGGGACGATCCGAGAGGTTGTATCCGCGCATGTCGGGCGCCATGACGCGAAAACCGGCGTTGGCGAGCACTGGTATCTGGCGCCGCCACGTGTACCAGCACTCGGGAAAGCCATGAAGCAATATGATCGGTATGCCGGTGCCGGCGGTGGCGACGTGGAGCTCCACGCCGTGCGCGGGCATGCGTTCGTGTTGGATTTCGACCACGGCGCAGCACACGCAAAGGCAATGCCCGTGTGCGGGCGGGAACAGCGCTTGCACCTCATGAGCTGCGGCGGACCGGCTTGCCGGTCGCAACGCCGCAAATTGCGTCACCGAGAGAGCGGGCGGTACCCCTACCTACCTCGCCGCGTGCTCTCTCCGGGCCGGCATGAGGCTGTGCCGGCCCATCTCTATCGGCCGGGTATTACTGCGCCTGCAGGCCGATGTCTCGCACCAGCTTGCCGAACTTGTCGTACTCGCTCTTCAGGAAACGGCCGAAATACTCCGGCGTCTCGTTCACGATGATGAGCCCCGCAGTCGTGAGCTTCGCCGCGACCTCCGGCTGCTGCATCGCGCGGTTGATCTCTTCGTTGAGGCGGCGCACGACCTCGCGCGGCGTGCCGGCTGGTGCGACATACCCGAACCATCCCCGCATGTCGTAGCCCGGCGCTGCATCCGCGAGCAGCGGCAATTCCGGCTTGTTGGCGACCTTGGTCGGGTTCGTCACGCCGATGAGCCGGACGCGGCCGGATTGCACGTGCGGCAGCAGGCCCGTGTAAGAGCCTATGCCGGTCTGCACCTGACCGGCGATCACGTCCGTGGCGATCTGCGAGGCGCCTTTGTACGGCACGTGCAGGAACTTGAATCCCGCCATACGCGCGAAGAGCTCGAAGGCAAGATGCGGAAAGCCGCCTTCGCCGTTGGTCGCCATGGAGAGCTTGCCGGGATTCGCCTTGGCCCACGCCACCATTTCCGCAGCCGTCTTGAAGGGCTGATTCGCATTGGCGACGACCGCGAGATAGTTGGTCGCATTGAGCGCCACGGGCACGAAGTCCTTCAGCGGATCGTACGCGAGCTTCTTGTACGTGTGCGGCGCGACGACGAGATTGCCGCCCTGGCCCACGCCTATGGTATAGCCGTCGTTCGGCGCGTCTTTCAGCAGCTGCAGACCTATCTGGCCGCTTGCGCCGGCACGGTTTTCCACGACGAACTGCTGGCCCATGCGTTCGGACATGATGGGACTCACGAGGCGGGCGATGATGTCGGGCGCTTCGCCGGGCGGATAGGGAATGATGACCCGCACCGGCTTCCTCGGATAAGTCTCGGCCGCGTTCACCGCACCGAAAAACAGCAGGCCTGCTGCAAGGGCAAGGGCGTAGAGCTTCCCGTCTTTCACTGATTTCTCCTCGATAAGGGGTGGGGTGGCGTTATTTTACGCGCGTTGAAGATCGGGCGTTCCGCGGCCGGAATGCGCGTGTCCGCGCGTGCCATTGGAGGATGACGTCAACTTGCACGCGCAATGCGGGCGCTGCGGCGTCGACCGACTCGCAATGCGTCTGCGATTGACGACAGTGCGCAACATGAC
>JBLNBW010000011.1:0-17375 GCA_050260255.1 Rhodospirillaceae bacterium
GGCGGTGGCCGACGCGGTGCGCCGCTCGCGCGCCGGATTGAGCGATCCCAATCGCCCCTCGGGCTCCTTCCTGTTCCTCGGCCCGACGGGCGTGGGCAAGACCGAGCTTTGCAAGGCGCTCGCGGAATTCCTGTTCGATTCGGAAGAGCATCTCATCCGCATCGACATGTCGGAATTCATGGAGAAGCATTCCGTCGCGCGGCTCATCGGCGCGCCGCCAGGCTACGTGGGTTATGAAGAGGGCGGCTATCTCACGGAAGCGGTGCGACGCAAGCCGTATTCGGTGATCCTGCTCGACGAGGTCGAGAAAGCGCACCCCGACGTGTTCAACGTCCTGCTGCAGGTGCTCGACGACGGCCGCATGACCGACGGGCAGGGGCGCACGGTGGACTTCAAGAATACGGTCATCGTGATGACGTCGAACTTGGGCTCGCAGATGATACAGGCGATGGCCGGCGACGATTACCAGGTGATCAAGCTCGCGGTGCTGAGCGAGGTGAAGACGCATTTCCGGCCCGAGTTCATCAACCGGATCGACGAGATCGTCGTGTTCCATGCGCTCGACGAGAAGAACATCAAGTCGATCGCGCGGATACAGCTGCAGTACCTCGAGAAGCGTCTCGCCGCGATGGAGATGAAGCTCGACGTGACGGATGCGGCGCTGAAGGAAATTGCATCGGTGGGCTTCGATCCGGTGTACGGCGCGCGGCCGCTCAAGCGCGCGATACAGGCGCAGATCGAAAATCCGCTGGCGAAAGCGATCCTGGAGGGCCGCTTCGGCGCGAAAGACGTCGTGAAAGTGGATGCGAAAGGCGGACGCCTCGTCTTCGACAAGGAGGCGATGGCAGAGGCTGCGTGATGCGGCGCGGTGCGGAAAAAGGCGGCCTCGAGGCCGCCTTTTTTGTGTGCGACGCCGGACCGGTTACACTGACACCATGAGCATCAGGCAAATACAGGCGCGATACGACGAGCTCCACGACCGCATCCTGCTACGGCTGTCCACCGCCGACGACACCGAGTTCCAGTTCTGGTTCACGCGGCGCTTCACCCGGCGATTCTGGGAGTTGCTGCTGAAGACGCTGGAGCAGGACGAGCCGGTGCGGCAGCAAAGCGACCTCGAAGCGCGCAAGGCGGTGCTTGCGATGCGGCACGAGGGATTCGTGCAGCAAGGCAACTTCTCGAAGCCCTTCGAGGAACGAGAATATCGGCGCCCGCTCGGACCGGAGCCTCTGCTTGTCGCGCGTGCGGATTACACGCCCGGGACGAGACCGGGAGCGTTCACGCTTTCGTTGAGGCCGCTGCACGGGCAGGGCGTTGATCTCCGCCTCAATGCGCCGCTGCTGCATTCGATCTGCAAGCTCATCATCGACGCCGCCGCGAAGAGCGACTGGGATTTGAATCTCGCCATGCCGAGCGCGACGTTCGCGCCCGTCACCGATGGGCCGGCGACGACCCGCACGCTGCAATAAAAATGCGTGAGAGGCGAGGGGGGAGTGACGGACGCGCTTCGCTGTGAAGACTGTGAAGAACAAAATCGGTGTGTTATCTGCGGGCTTGGCTTTGTCTCTTCTGAGAGTGTCTGCGCCCTCTAGCTCCTGACTCCTAACTCCTCACTGCTCCATCAGAGCTTGAGCTTGCGCCAGTAACCGGTGAGCTCGAGATAGCCGGCGCCAGTCCGCTTCCCGCTCTGCAGAAGCTCGACGGCGCCTTCCCAGTACACCGTGCCCGCGGTCGAGCGTGCGTCCTGCTCCTGATCGTCCATCAGCGGCACGATATCGTAGTGCGCTCGGCCGATGGCGACGCGCCAGGCGACCGGATACCGCGCACCGGTGCGCGCCGATTGCCACTCGCGTGTTGCGGTGAACTCGACATCTTGCGGCGCATACGTTCTCATTGCACCGGCCGCGCTGCGCAGCGTAGCGCCGGCCCAGAATCTGGCGCCATCCCGACCGCGGATACGAAACGCCATGAGCGCGCCGCCGTCGTCGAGGTTGATCCCTATCCAGTCCCAGCCCTGGGCGCGCTCGTCGAGATAGCTCGACGACCATTCGTGATCGAGCCAGGCTTTACCGTTCACGCGCTCTTCCCGTCCGTCGTACGAGACCACACCGCTCACCGCAAGCTGGGGCAGGCTGTAGTAATAACTCGCGGATTCCGGCCGCGGGCCTTTGCGGCTGTATCCGCGATCGCCGTTGAGCATGGGCGATTGCGTCGTGCGCAGCTCGAACTGGTAGCCGAAATCTTCGAACGGCAGCTGCATGCGATAGCCGTCGCGCGTCTGCTCCAGCCGCCAGCCGTCTATCCATACCGCCGTCCGCTCTTCGGCTGCCTGCGCGAGCCCGAAGCCCGCTCGTGCGACACGCTGGCGATGCAGCAACCGCTGTTTTCGCGGATCGGTGAGGGCCGCGTGGGCGATCAGTATATGGCGTGGCGTGAAGCGGCTCGGATTGGTGCTGTCGTGTTCGGGACGCGCCTTGAAGAACGTGAGCTGGAAACCGAGCGGTCCTGCGCGGGCGTCGAGCAGCCCGGTGATGTACCACCATTCGATGCGGAAATCCGGATGGCTGCCGTGATCGCGCGGGAAGCGCAATGTGCGGCCCGGCGTCACCTCGGCGAAAGGCGTGAGTGGTGAATGGTAAGTAGTGCTTTGTGCCAGTGCGCTCGGCGCGGCAGAAGCAAGGGCGGCGAGCAGCCGGCGCCGCGTATGAAAGTGACGCCACCAATCACTATTCACAATTCACCATTCACCGTCGTCACCAGTCTTCCCGCACGGCGAGCGCCGTCTCGTCGCGCATCGCATAGCGTCCGCTCCAGACGGCGACGGCGGCCGATGCGACGACAAGCGTTGCGCCGAGCGCAGCGAGCGGGAGCATCGGCAGATGGAGGTCCATGCTCCAATGGAACGATTGGCGGTTGATCACGTGAATGAGGATAAGCCCGATGACGCAGCCGAGCGCAAGGCCGACCGCGACGCCGAATGCGGCGAGAAGCGCACCTTCGGCGCACAACATGCTTCCGATCTGACGGCGCGTCATGCCGAGGTGACGCAGAACTCCGAATTCACGCCGGCGCGCGAGCGCCTGCGCGCCGAACGAGGCGCTGACACCCAGCAGGCCGATCACGATCGCGACCGCCTCCAGGCCGTAGGTGACCGCGAAAGTACGGTCGAACAGGGCAAGCGATCGGGCACGTACCGCCGCGGTCTCGTTAAGCTCGACGTCTTCCGCGGCGCCCAGACGCTCGCGCAGCGCACGTCCCAGGCGTTGAATGTCGGTGCCGGGTGCGAGCCAGATCGCCGCATCGTTTGCCAGCGCGTCCTTCGTCAACTCCACGTACACGGGACGCTCCACGACAAGCGCGCCCGTTTGCCTCGCGTAGTCGCGCCATATGCCGGCGACGGTGAACGGGTGCTCCGTGCCTGAGAGCGGTATGCGCACGACGTCGCCCACTTTCCATCCGAACACGTCATGCACTGCTTCCGAGATCCACACGGGCGGCGGCGCGCCGGGCGCCGGAACGATGTTTCGGGATTGCAGCACGAGGGCGTCGCCCGCCCGCGCGCGATCGATGGTGCGCGCAAGCAGCGTCAACGGCGGCCGGTCGGGGCGCAAGTACACCTGCAGGCTTCGTATGAACGACGCGCGCTCCACGCCGGGCGTGGTCGCGATGAGCTCCTGTTGCTTGGCAGTGAAAAATCCTGTTTCACCGGCGGGCGCCGCTCTCAAGTACACCTCGGCCGGCAACATATGCTGCAGCCACGCATCGAGCGACGCACGGAACGATGCCACCATGATCATCATCGACACCATTAGGCTCACGCTTGCCACGATGGCCGTGACGGTTACCGACGCCTGCCGGGGAGCGGCCTGCGCGCGGGCGACGGCAAGCGCTGCACTGACGTGCTGGGGACGAGGCAGCCAGCGCAGTGCACGCGCCGCGACGCTCGGCAGGATCGTTACCGCACCGAGCAGGAGCAGCGCAATGCCTGCATAGCCAGCCCACGGTAAGCCGTGGAGCGCAGGGAGCGAGGCGCAGGTCGCTCCGGCAGCGAGGAGTCCTATGCCGGCGATAGTGCGGCCTACCGGCCGCGCATAGTCCTGCTCGTCGCCCGCCTTCAATGCCAGCGCCGGCGGGCGGCGGCTGACTTCCACGGCGGGAGGCGCTGCGCCGAGCATCGAGAAAACGACGCCCAGCGCGAAGTATGCGACGAATGCGCCCCATTGCGGCGACAGGACAGGCGAGTGCGCATCGAAGTACCCCGCGCCCAGGTCGACGCCGTAGCGATGGATCACGTACGCAGCGAGTACGTACCCCAGCGCCACGCCGAGCGCGGACCCGACGGCGCCGAGCACGACGCCTTCGAGCAGCAGCATCCGACGCAGCCACGATTGCGTGACGCCGAGGACACGCAGTAGCGCGAACTGCGTGCGCCGGCGCATCAATGCGAGAAACTGGGTGGAAAAGACGAGGAATGCGCCGGTGAACAATGCGACGAGCGCGAGCATGTCGAGGTTCAGGCGATATGCTCTCGTCATGGCGCCGGCGCGGCTCGCCTCCACATCCGGACGCGACAACGCGACGCCGGCCGGCAGCAACGCATTGATCTCGGCGCTGACGCGTGCCGCATCAGCGCCCGGAGAAAGACGCACGTCGATGCGCTGCAGCCGTCCGAGCTGCTCCAGGCGCCATTGCAGCGTCGCGATGTCCGCTATCGCGAGCGGCTCGGGATAGGCCGAATGCGGCAGGAGCGCGGCGATTTTGAACGTCACGACGGCGGTCCCTACCCGCACGCGCAACGTGTCTCCGGTGGTGAGGCGCAGCGCCTGCGCCGCCGCGTCGGTCAACCATACGGTATCGGTGTTGAGCAGCGCCGACACCTGAGCGGTCGACGTCGACACGAGCGCCGGCTGCACCAGTGCCGCACGAAAGACGTCGAGGCCGATCATCCTGAGGCTCCCGCGCCCGCTCGCGAGCGTCGCATCGACTTCCACGGCGGGACTGGCGACGGCGACGCCCGGTAAACTCGCGATGCGCGGGTAGAGCGCTTCATCGAAGCCCTGCCGTGGCCCGCGAACGACGATGTCCGCGACGCCGGCGAGTGCACGCACTGCTGCCTCGAATTCCTCGCGCGCGGTTGCGTTGATCAGATGAACTGCGGCCCCGAGCGCCACGCCGCAAGCGATGCCGACGAGCGAGAGCAGAGCGCGCCCGGGTGCATCGCGCCATGCGCCGCCTGCGACGGCATGCCATATGCCGAACGGCGCGTGCATCATGCATCCTGAAGCGCAAGTCCCCGTGCGGTCAGCACGTAGGTGCGATCGGCGGTGGCGGCGGCGCGAGCGGAATGCGTGACCAGCACCCCCGCGCCGCCATTGCGCTTCACGCCCTCGCGCAGCATACGGAGGACGACCTGCGCGGTTTCCTCGTCGAGATTCCCGGTGGGCTCGTCGGCGAGTATCAATCGCGGCGCGTGTACGAGCGCGCGTGCGATGGCGACCCGCTGTGTTTCGCCGCCGGACAGTGTGCGTGGATAGCGCTGTGCCAGCGCCGCAAGGCCGAGCGCCTCCAGCGTCGCCATGGCTCTTCCCTCGCTGTGTGCCTGACTGCTACCTGCGATGCGCAGGGGCAGCGCGGTGTTCTGCAGAACGGTGAGATGAGGCAGCAGATGAAACGCCTGGAACACGAAGCCCATGCTCGTGCGCCGCAGGACCGTGCGGGCATCGTCGTCGAGCGCGGCGAGGTTCACGCCATCTATCATGACCGTTCCCGCGTCCGGTGTATCGAGGCCTGCGATGAGATTGAGCAGCGTCGATTTCCCGACCCCCGATTCGCCGCGTATGGCGACGTAATCGCCGGCCTTGAGGTCTAGATGGACGGGGGCGAATACCGGGCGGCTGCCCGGGGCCCCGTATGCCTTGGTTACACCCGCGAGCGTCAGCATGGAACAAGGCCGGGGCGCGGCGGCTGTGTATGCAGGATCTTGAGGTGCTCGAACATCGCTGCGCAGATTATAGGCTGGAGCGCCGCTCCCGGGCGGTGAGGGGCTGGTGCGGGGCGAAGTCAGATCGAGACGGCAATTTTGATATGATTGCGCCCGACCCCACGACAAGGAGAAACGAAGATGGCACGCCTACGGCCACTCAGCACCGTGGTGCTCGCGCTCGGCGCTTTCGCCTGCGCATCGGTCGCAATGACGACCGCGCATGCGCAGAATTATCCGGCGCGCCCGATCCGGCTCATCATTCCGTTTTCGGCGGGCGGCGCAGCCGACGTTCCAGGGCGCATTCTGGGCCAGCGCCTTGCCGAGACGCTGGGCCAGCAAGTCGTGATCGACAACCGCCCCGGCGCCGGCTCGACGATAGGCGCCGAGGCAGCGGCCAAGGCGGCGCCCGACGGTTACACGCTGTTCATGATCAGCAACACGCATTTCGTGAGCGCTGCGCTGTACAAGAAGCTGCCGTACGACTCGCTCAACGATTTCACTCCGATCAGCCAGATTACCAGCGCGCCGAACGTGCTCGTCGTTCATCCTTCGCTGCCGGTGAAGACTGTGAAGGACCTCATCGCGCTCGCGAAAGCGAAGCCGGGACAGATCAATTATGCATCCTCGGGCAACGGGAGCACGCAGCATCTTACGGGCGCGTTGTTCTGCAAAATGGCCGGGATCAACATGACCCACATCCCGTATCGCGGCAGCGGTCCGGTGACTGCCGATCTTCTCGCCGGACAGGTGACCGTGGGATTTCCCGGTATCGCGGGCATGCTGCCGCACATCAAGTCGGGCAAGTTGCGCGCGCTCGGCGTGACGAGCGCCAGGCGTTCCCCTGAATTGCCCGGTGTCCCGACCATCGCGGAAGCCGGCGTGAAAGGCTACGAGATGGTGGCGTGGTTCGGCATTGCAGCGCCCAAGGGTCTGCCGCGCGACCTGCAGATGCAGATCCTCGGCGAACTGCTCAAGGTGCTGAAGAATCCCGATTTCCAGAAATCGATGCGTCTTGCGGGCCAGGAGGTCGCATATCAGGAGAAGCCGGAGCAATTTTACGAGTTCATGAAGGCGGAAGCGGCGAAATGGGCGAGCGTCGTGCGGGAAAGCGGCGCGCGGGTGGAATGACGCCATTGCGGCTCGCGACAACGCCGGCTCGAGAGCCGGCGTTTTCGTTTGGGGGGCCGCCCCGCGCGCGGGGTGTGGCCGAAATCCGGGAGAGTGTTATACGGTGAGCGCATCCGTCGCGCCAGCAGGCTGTCGCGAGTGCGGACAGTGCGGCTGGCTTGAAAGCGGCTCGGGGGCAGCATACGCACACGACTCGACGCGCTGGATGCGGATGTGGAACACTTGGGTCCCGCGTTGCATGAGCGGTGCACTGGAAAGGGTCGTATCGGCGCGGCTCGCGGATGGAAGAACTCTCAATCTGCTGGAACTCGGATCCCTGACCTTCGCCATGTCTCGAGCCAAATGGCTGCGCTCGCTGCTTGTCGCGGCGATCTCTCTTCTGGTTACCGTCGCGGGTTGTTCGCAGCTTGCCCAGAAGGAGCGCGAGCTCGTCTTCCGTATCGAGCCGGGCATCGCGGGCTGGTACTCGGGATTGCCGTCGGGCGTCGAGGAGATCGAAATTCCCGTCAACGGTGATCAGCATATGCATGCGTGGTGGTGGCCGGCGGCGCGTGCGAATGCTCCCGCGGTGCTGTATCTGCATGGCTCGCGCTGGAATCTCACCGGTCAGCTCTTCCGTATCGCCCAGTTGCATGACTTCGGCTTTTCGGTGGTCGCCATCGATTACCGCGGCTTCGGGAAGAGCAAGGGCGATCTGCCTTCGGAGGAAACGGTGTATCAAGACGCGCAGGCAGCGTGGGCGCGGCTCGTCGCGCTGCAGCCGGATCCGAGTCGACGTTACATCTACGGTCATTCGCTCGGCGGCGCGGTTGCGGTCGATCTCGCGTACAAGCTCGCCCGACTGGACGGAGCGCCGCATGCGGCCGGTCTCGTGGTCGAGTCGTCGTTCACCACGCTCGGCGATGTCGCAGAAGTGGTCGTGAATACGCGCTGGCCCATACGCTGGCTCCTGTCCCAGAAATTCGACTCCGTGCAGAAGATCGCCGATGTGCGCGTGCCCGTGCTTTTCGTGCACGGGACCGAAGATCGTCACGTGCCGGCGCGGTTCAGCGAGACGCTCTATGCGGCGGCTGCGTCGCCGAAGAAGCTGCTCTTCGTCGAAGGTGGAACGCACAACAACAGCATGAGGCACGGCTCCGTCGAATATCGGGCCGCGCTGCGCGAGCTGTTCGGCCTGCCGCTGTAATGCACGGACGGCCCCGACAATAAAGCCAACCACAACAGTGGATACACGACTTCCGTCGAAGATCTCCTTACGCGGTGGGTATGCAGTAGCAATGCTGGAGTGGAGGCCCGGATAGATGCGCCCGGTCCAATGCTTGCTTGAGCGCAGCGTGCCCACATTGCGGAAAGTGTGGCGGCTTATGTCAATGCCATGTTCCCAGGCGAGGCCGAGCGCCGCCGTGGGCACTGGAAACACCGTCCACTTTACCGTTATGTTGCGGTCATGAACGAGCGCGGGCAGCAGCGCGGCTGGCTCACCCGCCTGGGGTGCAGGCTGGTGCTGCTGCTCGTCGCGACCTGGAGCACGGCACCTCAGGCGAGTGACGCGATCGGCCTGATATTGAGCGAGCCGGGCGGCGCGTACGCGGAGGTCGCGGCGGAACTGCGCAGGTCCTTGCGCAGCGGCGTCGCCGTCATCGAAACATCACCCGGCGCGGTGCGCGAGGCAGGGCTCGCGCACGCACGGCTCGCCGTCGCCATCGGGACTCAGGCGTGCCGCGCAACGGCGGATGACCCAAATACCGTCCCGCTGCTTTGCCTGCTGATCCCGCGCAGCGCATACGAAGGCATAGCCCGCAACGCGCGCGGTCGCATCATGAGCGCGTTGGTGCTCGACCAGCCGGTATCGCGGCAGATGGCGCTGATCAAGGCCGTCATGCCGGACCGTCGCGACGTCGCCGTGCTGCTCGGTAGCGAATCCGCACCGCTTGGACGCACGCTCTCGCGCAGCGGCGCCGAATACGGGCTGCGCATCCTCACCACGGCCGTTGCGGAGGCCGACGAGATTCCGGCGGCGCTGCAGTCGGCGCTCGGCGATGCGGACGTGCTGCTAGCCGTTCCGGACAGCATGATCTACAACAGCCGCACCGTGCAGAACATACTGCGCACGGCGTTCCAGGCGAAAGTCCCCCTCATCGCGTTCTCGCCGGCGTATGTCAAAGCCGGCGCGCTGGCTGCCGTCTATACGACGCCGGTTCAAGTCGGGCGCGAAGGCGCGCGATGGATCAACCATTACCTCGAAGGCCGCGGGCTGCCCGACCCACGGGCGCCGGCGGAGTTCGCCGTCGTCGTCAATCCAAACGTTGCGCGCGCTCTCGGCATCACGGCCGACGACGAGGGCGCGATCGCGGCTCGATTACGTAAACTGGAGCAGGCCCGATGATCAACCTCGGCATACGCGCCCGCGTCCTCGTCGCCGCCATGCTGCCGGTGATCGTGGTTGCGCTGCTGCTAGCCATCGTCTTCATAGTCGTCGTCGTCAACGATCTCGACGCCACTCATCGTCAGCGCTCGCTCGCGCTTGCGCGCCAGATCGCCGCCACCTCCGAGTTCGCCTTATTCACCGGCAACCGCCCCGCGCTCGAAGCGCTGCTCAATGCATCGAAGCGCGAAGAGGATGTCCGTTCGCTCGGCGTTCTCGACCGCAACGGAAGCGTCGTGGTCCAGGCCGGCGATCTTCCCGCGATCCATCTTCCCGAGCGTGCCGGCCAAACATACGAAACAGCCGACGAAAGACGCCGTATCGTCATACAGCCGATCGTCGCAAGCGAACTGCCGGTGGAGACGCTGTTCGACCAGGGTCGTGCCGCGGCGAGCAGACCGCCCGAAGTGCTGGGCTACATCGCCCTCGAGGTAAGCCGGGAGCGGCTGCTGGAAAGCGAGCTCGTGCTCGTCACGGCGGGTATCGGGCTCACCTTGATGGGCTTGCTGTTCGGCTGTCTCGTTGCCCTCAAGCTCGCCCGTACGGTGAGCGGACCGATACTGCAGGTCGTCGACGTCGTGGACCGATTCGGACAGGGTGAGCTGTCGGCGCGCGTGCCGGTCGACACCTCCGGGTCGTTGCGGGCGCTCCAGGAAGGGATCAACCGCATGGCCGACCGCATCGAGCAGCATCGCGACGAGCTCGAACGGCGCGTGGATGACGCGACGCGCGAGCTGCGCGTGAAAGCCGAAGAAGCCGAACAGGCGAATGCGGCGAAATCGCGCTTCCTCGCCGTGGCGAGTCACGATCTGCGCCAGCCGATTCACGCGCTGCGGCTGTTCGTCGACAGCCTGCAGGAAGAAGTGAGCGGGCAGCCGCGCGCGGCGGCCCTCGTCGCGCGCGTGCAGAGTTCGCTGGATGCGACATCGGCAATGTTCGATGCGCTGCTCGACATCTCGCGTCTCGAAGCGGGCGTCATAGAGAAGGACGTGCACGTGTTCCGCATCGAACGCGTCTTGCGGCGAATCGAAATGATCTTCACGCCGGTTGCGATCGAGCGCGGCCTCAAGTTCACCGTGGTTCCCTCGCGCGCATGCGTGCGCAGCGATCCGGCATTGCTCGATCGCCTGCTGCAAAATCTCGTTTCCAACGCCATGAAATATACGGCGAGCGGCAGCGTGCTCGTCGGCTGTCGGCGCAAGGGCGAGCGCATTGTCGTGCAGGTGTGGGATACCGGACCGGGCATAGCGCCGGAGCACCGGGAAGACATCTTCCAGGAGTTCTTCCAGCTCGATAATCCGGGCAGGGACAGTGGCAAGGGACTCGGCCTCGGGCTTGCCATCGTGCAGCGCATCGCCCGCCTGCTGGACCATCACGTGACGCTCGACTCGATGCCGGGCCGGGGATCGATGTTCGCCGTCGAAGTGCCGCGCGGTGACCCCGGCGAAGTACGTAGCGACGAGGTGCGTCCGACGCTGGTAGAGCACCGCTTTCCGGGGCTCCGGGTCGGCGTCGTGGATGACGAGCTCCCGATACGCGAGGCGATGGGCGAGATGCTCGGCCGCTGGGGATGTACGGTCGTCGCGGCGGAGTCGGGCCGGGAGCTGCTGGCGCAGCTCGCACGGACCGACTCTACGATCGATTTCCTCATCTGCGATTACCGCCTGGCGCACGGAGCGAGCGGGCTCGATACCGTCGAGGATGTGAGGCAGGCGCTGCGGCGTAACCTGCCGGCGTTGCTCGTCACGGGAGACACCGCCGCCGACCGACTTCGCGAAGCGCACCAGAGCGGCTACACCTTGCTCCACAAGCCGGTCGCTCCGGCCGAACTACGCCGCGTGATGTACCGACTGCTCGTCGAAGCTCGAGAGCGCGGGGCGACTTAAGTCGGCATCGTTTTGCGACCTTGGTCGCCTTCCGCGTTCGCGTCCCGATCTACACAATTACGACGTGGGCATGGGACTTCGATCGGGGAGACATCATGGATGCGCTGTTCCTGCTGGGTCAGATCGCAAGCCTCGCCGGCCTCGCCTATGGAGCATGGCTATGCTTCGTGCATGCCGGGCGATATGACGCGGAATCGATGCACGCGGACGAGGCGGCTTCACGCATGGCGCAGGTGCGCGGGCATGCCGGGCCCGTAGAGCAATCTTTAGATTTTTCCGCCTGACAACCGGTTCGGAGCGCGCCGAGCTTGCTTACTGTATGCCCATGCGCCGGGCGGCGATGACGGCCTGCGCGCGGTTCGTCACTTTGAGCGCGCGCAATATTTCAGTCACGTGTGCCTTGACCGTCGGCTCGGCAATGTCGAGCTCGGCGGCAATGATCTTGTTCGGTTTTCCGCGAGCCAGCAAAGCCAGCACTTCGGTCTGACGCTCCGTGAGGCCGAGCGGACGCGAGCTGCCGACGAGTTGTTGCGACGCGCTGTTGGCCGGCATGCCTTCGGGCTTGCCGAGCCCCAGGGCTTCCGGAGGAATGTAAACGCCGCCTGCAAGCACGAGGCGAACGGCCTGCAGAGTAACGTCCCGGCCGCATGACTTCGGAATGAATCCTGCCGCGCCCATGGACAGCGCCGTCATGACTCGCGAGCGGTCGTCCGACGCCGAAACAATGATGACGGGCAGCGCGGTGTTGCGCTGATGCAGGCGCTCGAGTATCTCGAAGCCGTCACGGCCCGGCAGGCCAAGATCGAGCAGCACGAGATCGAGCTTCGGATGCTGATCGACGCAGCGCAGCGCTTCCTCGGCGTCGCGCGCTTCGATCACGTTCACTTCGCCGTCCATCGATTCGAGGACGTGTCTTACGCCCTCGCGCACCATCGCATGATCATCGACGACCAGGATATTCATCTCACACCCCGTACTGCGCGCATTGCAAGCACTACGACCTTGGTCTGAAAGCAACGATACCTTTGCCGAATTCATTCTAGCACCCCGCAAACGCAAACTGCATTACGCGTTGCGCTGTTGCGCAATGCATGGACAGAGGAGGCGGTCGATGAGCGAGATATTTGTCACACCTGTCAGTTTGCCGCGAGCTTTCGGCAGCCGCGTCTACGCGGCATTCGGCTCGATGTGTATGCTTGCCGTGTCGTGCGCGCGCATTGCATGGGACGGCTTGTGCGGCGTCAGCAAAGCGCAACTGCTGATGCAGCAAGGCTCCCGTGTCTATCGCCGCCGGATTTCGAGGCGTTATTGAACGGCGGCGCGAAAGCGAGTGCGTATTCAATATACGTACCTGAAGGACGCGACGTGGCGCGCACGTGAAGCGTGACGTTGCCGCAGCTCGAGAAGCTGCCTCTCGCGGATGCGCGCAGTGCAGGACACGACACGTATCGATGGTCAAAGCTCAATGATGCGGTACTTTCGTATCGCCGACTATCGCCGTAGCGACCCCCGACAATATGTACCAGGAAGTCATGGTGCGGAAGAGCACAGGCAAGTCCACGCGCGGAGAGCGGTCCGCGCGGAGAGCGCACCAATGAGGGCTACAGTTTGAAGCGCAGGGTCGTGAAGTAGCGGCGGCCGAACGTGAGCCCCGGCGTCTGCTCCAGATAACTGCCCAGAAGGCTCTGTCCCACTACCGCCCATTCGTAGCGGTGCCCGCCGACGTTGAACGTTTTCGCTATGCGTGCATCCACACGGTCGTATGCGGGAACGCGTCCGCTCCCCGTGGTCCCTATCCAGGTCATGCTGTTTTGCCTGTAGAAGGCGGCGCTCGCGACGATGCCGCCTGCAAACTGATGCGAGGCGATGGCGCTCATGTCGTAATTGGGCGAGGACGCGGCGTAATCGACATTGTTCGCGATGGTGGACGTCCAGGTGTGGTTGAGAACAATCCAGGATGTGCGGGAGAGCTGCCATCGTCCCGATGCTTCGATTCCTTTCTGCCGGGCCTCGAAGCGGTTCCCGAAGACGCGAAAGCGTCCGTCTCCGAACAACTCCGGGCTCGGCGTCGGGAAACGGACGGTAGCGAGCTCGATGATGTCGTGGACGCGGTTGTAAAAGTACCGCGTGTCGAGCGACAGCCCGGCCTCGGGATTGCGGAAGATGTAGCCGACATCGAGACTTTCGATCGATTCGGCGGCGAGATTGCCGGGCGTGCGGTATTCCTGATTCAGCAGCTGGCCCTGAAACGTCCATTTGACGTCCGCGTAGTTCTCGAGGAAGGTCGGGGAGCGATAGCCCCGGGAGACGCCGATGCGAAAACTGTGTGCCGGCGCGGGCAGGTAGTTCACGGCGAGTCGCGGCGAGATCTTGTTGCCGACCGAATAGTTGTGTTCCGCCATGACGCCCGCGTGCAGCAACCAGTCGGGCGCGAGCCGGTACTCGGCATGGCCGGACAGGCGGTAAATATAACCGTAGAAGAGCTCGTTCGACCCGGTATAGAAGAACGACCGGGCACTGTCGTAGCGGACCTCGCCCGCCGCTGCGATGCGGAGATCGCGCGTCGGACGCAGCGTGCCGGACACTTCGGCGCCCGTGCGCACCAGTCTATAGTTCTGATTGAACGGCGTATTCACGCCGCCTGGCGGCAGTGTCGCCCGCACCCGCGGGACGATGAGGCGATACTGGTCGCTCATGTCGTCCATCGTCCGGTGCACGTGGGCGATAAGCTCGGTGTCCGCGTCGTAAGCCCGCCGCCATTTCGCTTCGATGAAGTAGTTGCTGGGATAGGTGTCGCGAAGCGGGTTGTAGGGCGCGCCGGCCGGGTCTCCCTCCTGTTGCTGGGATGCGCTGTAGCCGCCCTGGAACGTGAGCTCATCGTAAGCCCCCAGGCGGTAGTCCGCCCGCCCGTTGACGAACGAAAGGACGCTGTCGTCGGGGAGCGTGGCGTAGCGGTCGTCGCGGCGCCTGGACACCGTGACCCGGTAGGCGAGCGGGCCGTTCTGGGCGCTGTATCGGGCAGTGGCCTCCCTCATGCTGCGCTCGCCTATGCCCACCAGCGCGGATGCACCCGGATCGTCTCCACCGCTGCGCGTGATGATGTTGACCGTCGCGAAGAACGCATTGACACCGTGGGTTGCGCCGTTCGGGCCGCGCACGACCTCGATGCGCTCGATGTCGTCCACCGAAAGCGGCAACGTCTGCCACAACACCTGACCGTACGCGGTGGTGTAAATCGAGCGGCCGTCCACAAGCACCTGCATCCGGCGCGGGTAGACGCTCGACAGCCCGTGATAGGTGACGGCGGGCAGGTTGCCTCGCGCGTAGGCCACCTGAAACCCGGGGACGAGCCGCAGCACGCTCGGTATGTCGCGAAAGCCCGATGCCTCGATCATGCGGCGGTCTATGACCGTCACCGGGGCAGGCGCCTCGTTGACCGGTTGGCCCATGCGCGAGGCAGTGAGCACTATCGGCTGATCTTCGAGGAAGAGCTTCTCGTCGGCAGACTCGGCTCGGTCCGGCACGGCAATAGCGGGCATTGCCGTGAGCGACAGCAGCAACGCCGCGACATGCGCATTTTTGCGCCGCACGTTCACTCCTTCGAACGCGAGGGTGACCGCGGGTGCGGATTAGCTCTTTCGCCGTGAGGGCGAAGTGGGGTACGGAGACCAGCGTAGCGAAGAATTTACACTTTTCATTCGAGCCTCCCGTGCTCGGCGTGTAGATAGGCTGGGACCGCGCCTTATTGGCCGTGTGCCCGCGAGCAAGAAAGATGCCGCATTAAAGAAGTCCGCGCAACCACAGATCGTGGCCACGCATTGAAACGACGAGGCAAAGCAGCGCTTCCGCGAGGAGGACTACGAAAGTGAGGACCGTGCCCCAGGTGCGGCCGAACTGCCACCGGCGGCTGAAGGCAAAGGTATAGCCGTGAAGGATGCGGCCGATGAGAAGCGCGATGCCGAGCGCATGCAGGACATAAACCGAAGTCCGGGTGAGCTCGAGGATCGCCATCATGAGCAGCGCGAGGGGCACATATTCGGCGAAGTTCGCATGCCCCCGTATCGCACGCTGCAGCGGGGAGTTGCCGCCATCGCCGGGGCTCGCGCTCTTGCCTCGATGGCGGATGACCACGGCACTCAATAGGAGGAACCATAGCGCCAGCAGGGCGGCATACAAGGGCGTAACGAACATGGGCATGTCGGTTCAGTCCGCTTTTGCGCCCGACTGCCGAATGATCACCGCGTATTTGGCCATTTCACTCTTCACGAAGGCGGCGAACTGCGCCGGCGTATCGGGCTGCGGCTCGGCGCCGAGCGAGGCAAGGCGCTCTTTCGTGCCCGGCGCATTGAGAATACGGGCGATCTCGGCGTTGAGCTTGTTGACGATGGCCGGCGGCGTGCCGGCGGGCGCGAAGACGCCGAACCACGTGCCGATGTCGAAGCTGCGAAGACCGCTTTCGTCTATCGTCGGCACGCCGGGCAGGAACGGCGAGCGCTTGAGCGTGGTGACGGCGAGCGGCCGGACTCGCCGGGCTTCGATGTTGGGCAGGGCCGAGGCGAGATTGTCGAACATGAGCGATACGTGGCCGGCAACGAGGTCCACGACCGCCGGCGCCGCGCCTTTGTACGGAATGTGGGTCATGTCTACGCCGGCCATGGTCTTGAAAAGCTCCCCGGCGAGATGGCCTGCACTGCCGGTGCTGCCCGAGGCGAAGTTGAGCTGCCCGGGCTTCGATTTCGCCAATGCGATCAGCTCGCGCACGTTGCGCGCCGGTACAGTGGGATGCACGACCAGGACGTTGGGCACCGATGTGATCAGGATGACTGGCGCGAAATCGCGGATCGGATCGTAGGGCAGCTTGCTGTAGAGCGAGACGTTGATCGCATGTGTGCTCACAGCGCCCATCAGAATGGTGTGGCCGTCGGCCGGCGCACGCGCTACCTGTTCTGCGCCGATGTTGCCGCCTGCGCCCGGGCGGTTGTCTACGATCACCGGCTGGCCCCAGCTGCGATTGAGCTCCTGTCCGATGGCGCGCGCGACGATGTCCAGCGGACCGCCCGCGGGGAAAGGCACGACGTAGCGTATCGGCTTGACGGGATAGGACTGAGCAGCGACCGGCATCGCGGCGCCAGCGTGGATCGCGGCCACGAAGAAGAGGGCGGTCGTTGGACGGATGAAAGCCACGATCACCGTTCCAGGGTTTTCAGGCCGAGCAGCAGGTAGAGCGTGGTGCAGGTCGCTATGCCGGCAAGCAGGACCCGCACCCACAGGAGGCTCGTGCCGAACGCGATGCTGAATGCGATGCCGACCCACAACAGGATCAGTGCTGCCGTCTTCTGACGGAGTGTGACGCCATGCCGTTCATGCCAATTGCGTAAAAAGCTTGCGAACCAGCGATGCTGCATGAGCCAGGCATGGCACGAGTTGCAGCTGCGCGCAAAACACGCGGCAGCGAGCAGGAGAAAAGGCGTCGTCGGCAGCACCGGCAGGAAAATGCCTACGACGCCGAGTACGACGGACAAGGCGCCGACCGTCAGCAGCGTCGCACGAACGATGGGTTTCAGCATGCCGGTATTGTAACGGTCAGTCGTAAGCTCCGGGCTCGTGATCGCCGAGCAGGCGGCGCTGACGGCGGGAGGCGGCGGCCAGTACGTCGGGATTGAAACGCCATGCCATGAACGGAGAGAAATGCTGTGCCATCTCGCGCCGTCCGTAATGCACCTGAAGAAGGTAGCGGATGCGATCGGGCGTTGTATTGTCGCCGCCCGAATGCCATAGGTCGCTGCGGAAGACGAGCGCATCGCCGGCCTGCGCGAGCACCGGCTGTGCTTCCTCGCCACGCCAGATGCGTTCATCCGGTAGCGGCTGCCGTCCGGCGCGATGACTCCCTGCTACGACGTATGTCGGCGCGAGGTCGGGCGTGACGTCGCTGAGGTAGTAGTGCACGGTGAGC
>JBLNBW010000012.1:0-7152 GCA_050260255.1 Rhodospirillaceae bacterium
GTTGGCGCGCTGCTGCTGCTTGATCTCGTAGCGATCCGCGTCATTCATCCCACGCGGCACGCGCGTTTCGCCTTCGATATACACGCCGAACGTGTGGGTGCAATTCGGATGAAACAGCCCCGCCGCCTTCGCCTCGGCCATCGTCGGGTAGCCCGGCGTGCGCCCGGTGAGCGAGAGGATTTTTCCCTCCCACGCGCGACAGATGTCACACTCTTCCGGCGAATCACTCACAATCACCAGATCGTAGCCATTGCCTTCCAGTCGATCCGCATGCCCGGTGACGGCCGCTTGCCCGGTCGCCGAGCGCGTCGCCATCTCCGCGTAACTCGCCATATCCCACGAGCGCCCGGCGCGATCCACAAATCCGGTGATGCCGCGGTTGGCAAAGTCATCCAATGCCACCTGCGCGGCCTGCCGACGGGTCACCGCCCCGGCCAGCGTCTGCCCGGCCGCCCGCTGCACCACATCGCGGTAGGCGTCCTGCACGCGGCGCAGAATCATCAGCCGCCCGTTCTGTAGGTTCACCACCGTCTGCCGGGTGAGCGACCGCACGGCGAGTTGCCCAGCCTGCGAGAGCTCCGCGTCGATGTCGGTAAGCGGCGCGCCAATCACATCGCGCAAATCGCGTACCGCGGCCGCGGCCCCCATGTCGCCCGCCTGCTCGATGGCCTCGGCAACGGCTGGGTCGAACAGGCTCAACTGCCCCATCTCCTGCTGCGCTTCGGCCAGCAACGCGCGCACTTCGCGCAGGCGCTTCTCCGCCCATCCGTCCGTATCGATCCCGCGGGCCGCCCGTTTCGCCACCGCCGCGAGGAGCCGCGTCTCGGCCTCCGCGTAAATGGCGCGGATGGTCTCGGCGTAGGCTTCGGCTTGGGCGGGGGAGTAGGGCATTTAGGCGATACCTCCCTGCACCGGATCAGGCACCGCCCGCCCCGACTCTCGCAAAATGCGCTCCACTTCCGCCGCCACCCGCTCGGGCTGGCGCCGCCATTCGGGATGGACCATGAGCACCAGCGCTTCCGTGCTCGCCGCGTCCGCCTGGCGCAGCGCATTGACCGTCTGCGCGGTCTCCAGCGGGTCGTTCACCAGCGAGTCGGACAATTCCACCGCCACACGGAAGGGCGTGTAGCGCTGCCCGCAATGCAGCACGTCGACCTGCTGCAGCAGATAGCACATGTCGGACAGCGCCGGCACCCAGTAGCGCTCTTTCACCCCACGGGTGAGCAGCGATTGCCGCTCGCGCACGGTGAGCGCTTTGCCCGACTCCGCGCGGTTCTCGATCTTCAGCCCGAACGACTGCGGCGAGTACCCGGCGTGCGACACGATGCGGTCGATGGTCTCCAGCATGGTCGTGCGGTGTTCCTCGACGCGGATGGCAAACTGCGCGACTTTGATCTGTGCGTCCAACCCGGCGCCAACCATGCCCGGCCCCGCCGACACGCCCATGTAGGCTTCGCGGTCGAGATCGAACGCGTAATTGACCGCGCCGGTGGTGGCATCGTTCACCCGCTCGAACATCATCCGGTCCGCGATCAACCGGCCTTTGCCGAGCCGCACGTCGCGCATCCACGACGTATACGTCTCGTCCAGCCCGTCCATGAGCGCTTCCGCGCCCTGAAAATCGCTCTGCCCGAGCCACGAGCCGCGGTCCAGTCGATTCGGCAGCTTGTTCGCCACGTAGCGGCACAGCGGGTCGTTCGGGATACCGGTGCGGATTTCGGGGAGGATGGTCGCGGTTTCTTCGATGGCGTCAAGTGGCATCATCTGCCCGAGCTGCGTGAGCGACCCGCGATACAGCGCGTTGAGGATGACGCCCGGCTCGTAGCGCTCGAGATGCCGCCATACCGTGCCGCCGTCATCACGCACCACCCGATGGAACGTGCAGGCGATCAAGCGCCCCTGCCAGAACTCGGGGAGCGCGCTGTCGGCCTGCGCGACGGCCATGACCGGGTAATCGGCCTGCGTGACATCCCAGTTGATTTTCAGCACCACCCCGCCCATCGCCGCGCACGTCTCGGCGCCGGCCAGGCAGCGGTTATGGAAGCCCATGCGCGCGAGGATGTCCTGTAGCCGCTCCTGCGCGTTTACGGCCTCGGGGAAGGCCACCGCGCCCGCCTCTGTGCGTTCTGCGGCATCGGGGATGGAGACGGCCGGCGTTTCGCCAAACAGCAGCGACGCCGACACGCCGCACACGTCGCCCGCAATCGGCACGTGATACGACGCGCGGATGGTGTCGAGGCGGTCGTTCGCGTTCGCGAGATGCGCCCAGAACTGTGGGGTGATCTCGCCCAGGTAGGCGTTGAGTAGGCGGTTGGGGTCGCCCGAGTACCACGCGTCGCAGAACCCGTAGCGCGTGTAGGTCTCACGCCACGCTTTCGGCGGCCACGGCATATCAGTTGTCGGTAACGGCATCAGGCTGCCCTCGCCCCGGTTAACCAGGGCATCCAGATCGACTGGTACGCGTCGACCACATAGCGACCCGCATCGGGGTCATGGTCATTTTGCTTCAATGGCGCGTCCTCGCCTTTCGCCTGGGCCTTCGCATCCCAGACATACGACACCCATTCCGTGAGGCCGCTTTTGGCCTGCACCAGCGGGCCAAAGAGCAGCCGTCGCAACTGCAGCAAGCTGGCGAGATGCTGAATGCCACGCGCCACGCTGCCGGGCGACCGATCCGCGATCATCACGCGGCCCCAGGCTGACGGCTTGCCGGCGCGGGATTGGTCGTTGCCGCGCTGATACAGCGTCGTCAGCAACGAGCCGGCATCATCCGGCACCACGATCATTTCCGGCGTGATGCCGAGACTCCCCAGCCAGCGCTCCAGGGCTTCGCACACCTGCACGTCCGTCAACCCATGCCCTTCCGCGTCTTTGTTCCAACGCCAAAAATCGATAAAGTAGAGCGTCTGATCGACCCCCACCCCGAGCAGCCACGCCGTCGTCACGCCTGACGCCCCGTAGTCCAGCCCCACGGCTGACCGCACGATGCTCGGAATCGCCGTCACAACATGCGACGTGTCGGTCAGCATGTCAAAAATCTGTCCTTCGGCCGCCACCCACAGCCCGAGGATGTTCCGCTTGTAAAACACCCCGGCGTGCTGGCGCCGGTAGCGCTCCCGCACCCGCGGGGAGAGCGTCAAATTGTCTTCCATGACAAAATGCAGCACGAGCACGCGCTTCTCGCGCGCCTGGTCGATGAGCTGCAGCTTGATCGGATGGAACGGGCCCTCCGGGTTGCAATTCAACCAGACCTTCGCCCCGTCCACGCTGCAGCGGCCAAACGCCTGCTCAATGAACGACCAGGGGATTTTCCCGGCGTCGTCCAGGTAGGCGCCCGCGGCGGTCATGCCCTGCAGCACGTCCTGCGCCGCCTCGTTGTTCGCCCCGAACAGATAAAAAGTGTTCGTGCCGATCCTGATATGCGGGTCGGCGCCGGCGCGCACGTAGTCGTAAGGCAAGCCGAGTGCGGCGAGAATCCGCAGCAGCGGCCGGATGACGTTGCGCTTCAGCGCCCCCATCGACTTCGCGGCGAGGATGAAACTCTCGCCGTCGTAGCTCTCCTGCGCCCACAGCAGGAACGAGAGGATTTCCGCCACCGTCTTCCCCGAGCGGATGCTCCCCTCGGCGATCACCGCGTCATAGTCGGCGTAGGGACTGCCCGGGCGCCACCAGGTGAGCAACTGCTTTTGCCGGCGGCTCCATTTCCGGAATCGGAAGGCGTCACTCGTCTGGCGTTTCGGCATCGCCGCCCTCCTCGCCAGCGTCCTCCTCGTCGTCCCACGCCTCGGCGGTGGTCGCGTCGAGCGAGGTGGTGAACTCCTGCACCCGGGCTTTCGCCTCGTCGGTCTTCGGCGGGAATTGCTCCAGCGCGCGGAGATACGCTTCCACCTGGCGCGCCTTCGTCGCCTGCACGCGGGTGAGCGCGTCTTCGATCTCCTGAATCTGCCCGAGCACGCCGCGGCGTTTTTTCCGCGTCGACGCGTGCTCGCCGTCTTCGTCGGTGATCTCAACGGTGGTCATGCCCTCGCCATCCTGTGCGGCTTGCAGCGCGGCAATCCGCTGGAGCATGCGCGCCTCGCGGATACAGGTGAGGCGGATGGCATCTTCCAGGGTCGCCAGCGGACTCACGTCAATGGACTGATAGGCTGACTGCTCTTCGGTTGTCAAGGTGCCAAAAATGAGCGACTGATACGCGCCGTGCTTCAACGCATTCGTGTTGCCCTTCGGCGCGGACGCACAGCCTCCATGCAGCTTGCAGCGCCCTTCGCCGGGATGCTTCGTTCCCCATCCGGCCGGACGGCGGCACAATGTTTGCTGTCTCGTCTTCCCATCGCAAAAAGGCATATCATGGATTTGATTCGCACACCGACCAAAACAAAACGAGCCTCACGTGATCTCGGATGACATCACGGAGGCTCGTCGGCCTGAAAGTATTCTGTTCGGTTGTTGGTATCGTATACCCGTTTGGGTGTGGTGTCAAGCGGTCGGTGAGCGTGCGCCACCTTTGGCCGCGTGATGGCGCTGAATCACCTTTTTCGCGTCCCGATGCTGGATGAGCGTCTCGGTGCGAATGAGATCGCCCACGAGCTCCGCGCGATACGTCGAGCGGCAGTGCCGGCATTTGCCTGTGGTGACCGCGCCCTCCCCGCCCAACTGGCAGGTGAGGTGGTGGCATATGGGGCAGTAGACGTTGAGGAGGGTGGTGGTGTGTGTGCTCATCTCACTCCCCTACCTTCTCATCCCCATCGCCCTGCGCGTGTTGCCATGCGTCGAGGGCGGCGAAGGCGGCGTCGGCGGTGGGGTATGAATCGCGCTCTTCTCGATACACGCATTCGTGCCATTCGCTGTCGTGTCCCAACCATTGAGCAGGACAATCACGGTAAACAACCCATCCATCCTGCGCGTCGTCGTTTTGAGTGGTGATCTCGTACCCACCCGGCACATCAAAGCATGTCGCCATCTCCAACCGCGTCCGCATCTCCCGAATCGCCGCGATGAGGTCGGGCAGGGCGTTGTGCGCGGCGGCGATGAGGGCGGCGTCGTCTTCGGCTGATGGAAGGTTGCCGAACGCAAACCAGCAGTCGCATATAAGTTCGCCAGATTGATTGGAGACCGCCTCTCGGAGTTCTGCTTCTCCCTTTACCCACTCCCCGCCCGTTGCCTTCCCCAGCATCCCCTCCAACTCGTCGCACAGCGCGAGGATGTGTCCCATGTTAGCCATTGGCTTCCCCTTTCTCGTTCGGCGCGTTGATGAGCGGGCAGGTGGCGTAGTCGCACTGCTTGTGCGGAATAAGCGCCCTACCGCACTTGTCCATGCTGGTCAGATATTGACACTCGTTGCTCATCTGCCCCCACACGTCAGCGCGTTCGCGGGCGCAGAGGGCGGCGAGTAGTTGGATAACAGTCGCGAAGTATCCCGCCAGCGTGTCTTCGGTGTGGTTGTAGATAATCGCTCGTGCAATCTCCTCAACCCCCGCGTCCTCCGCGATACCCAGTTTCTCGAAGATGTTAGGCATGGTCGGCCTCCTGTTTGTGCAGCATGCGGTATGCTGCATTGGGACGATGTAGGTCACAAACATGATCGGGAGTGACGGGCGGGATATACATCCACTTGCCGCCTGCCATTAAATAGCAATGGCCCCGCGCATATTTCTCGCAGTTGTCGCAACACGGCTTATCTGTTCTCATCCCTCACCCCCGTCCTTCCCCGCGCCCTCGCGCAGCACGGTCGTACCCTTGCGTAGTACCCTCTCGCTGCGTAGTTGCTTGATAGCTATTTCGGCAGCATGACTTCGGCGCAGGTCTGTATTTCCGGTGACTAACGGCCAATGCAAAATATTTATACACGCACTACAATTGACGGCGCGAGGAGACGTGCAAGCAGCGCATATCATCCACCACGTCGGCCAGAGCGGCGTATGGGTGTTATAAATCTCCCAAAACCTGTCACGGAATTTATTCGCCATCACTCGCCATCCTTTCCCTCGCGCAGCACGGCGGCGATGTCGGGGCGGGCGTAGGCCTCCACCGACTGCCACAGGTCATACTGCTTGTACGCATCGACCAGCGACGGGTAGCCCATTCGCTCATCATCGTTTACGTCTTCGGGCCATTTGCGCCATTCAAGGTCTTTGCAGAGGTAGGTTAACCAGTTCTCGCCCTCGTCGCGGTAAATGTGCCATAGCTCGTTTGTGCCATCGGCGCGGTAGATATGCACCTGTTCGCTGATGACAACCTCGGCGTCAGTGTTATCGAATACGCGCTTCAGTGCCGCGATTTCCTCCCGCAGCCGCGCCACCTCGGCCTCGGCGGCCATGTTCGCAGTCTCGACATCAACCGCATGATCTTCCGCGCGTTTCACCCGCTCTTGCAAATAGGTGACATATCGTCGTGATGGCTCTAATTCCGCTTCCAGTTCCTGCACCCGCGAATCGGCGGCGTCCAGCGCGTCGAGGAGGCGCAATGCCGCCCACCCATTGACAAGCTCTTCGCCGGGGTTCGCCTCGCATCGCGCCCGCATCGCCGCCCGCTCGTCGCGGGTCAACTGTTCCGTGTGTTGTGTGTGCTCGTTGCTCATGTCTCATCTCCTTTCAGATGTCCAGATTATTGCAATACGATTGATTGCATCGCGTTTATCGCTTGTTTGCTAATACAGGCAGTTTAGTTGCCTACCCCACTTACCCCACTTATTTTCCTATTGTTGGGCAAAAGTATATGTATTCATATTTTTATATACTTTTATATTTTTTTAGTATTTAAGTGGGGTAAGTGGGGTAGAGAGAGAAATAGCTATATAAAATAGCAAACTTTACTCTCAACATCCCCAAACATCCCCACCCCACATACCACCTTACAAGTGGGGTAACAAGTGGGGTAAATGGCAATACAAGTGGGGTGCTTACCTTTCTTTTTACACATCAACTGCCGCAGCATCGTGAAACACGCGATACCCGCGCGTCCCGTGATAAAGCTTATCTGGGGTAATACGGCCCTTGAAATGCCCCGCATCCATGTGCCGGCGCATCAAACAGGCAAACGCTTTGCGGGTCATTTTCACGCCGAGCGCCTCGTTGATCGCCTGCATGGCGGCTTCGCCGGACACGAAATACCAGTCGCCTGACTCCACGCCGCCCACGTGCTTGTCGGTGTACT
>JBLNBW010000013.1:0-32439 GCA_050260255.1 Rhodospirillaceae bacterium
CGTGGTCCCCGTTTATCGCTCTGCACGCATCCTTCCGGAACTGCACAAACGCCTGGTGAATACCCTCGAGCGCCTGGCGGTCGCCTTCGAAATCATTCTCGTCGAAGACTGTGGCGGCGACGATTCCTGGGAGATCATCAACGAGCTCGCCCGCAGCGATCGCCGGGTGCGCGGTATCCGCATGAGCCGGAATTTCGGGCAGCACAATGCGCTGCTGTGCGGCATCCGGGCCGCGCGCCACGAATGCACCATAACGCTGGACGACGATCTGCAGAATCCGCCGGAAGAGATTCCGAAACTGCTCGACAAGCTCGCGCAGGGCTATGCGGTCGTCTACGCCACGCCGGAGCACGAACGCCACGGCCTGCTGCGCGACGTCGCCTCCCGCATCACGAAGCTCGCTCTCACGAGCACCATGGGAGCGGAAACCGCGCGCAACGTAAGCGCTTTCCGCGCCTTCCGTACCGATGTGCGCGCGGGATTCGCCGATTACCGCAGTCCGTTCGTCTCCATCGATGTGCTGCTCACCTGGGGTACGAGCCGCTTTGCCGCCATACCGGTCAGGCACGAACCGCGGCTCACCGGTGCGTCCGGATACACGCTGCGCAAGCTGATCAACCATGCGCTCAACATGATGACCGGCTTCAGTACGCTGCCGTTGCAAGTCGCCAGCATCATCGGCTTCGCGTTCACGTTGTTCGGAATATGCGTGCTCGCTTACGTGCTGGGACGTTATTTCCTCGAAGGAGGCAGTATTCCGGGATTCCCGTTTCTCGCTTCCATCATCGCGATTTTCTCCGGCGCTCAGCTATTTGCGCTAGGCATCATCGGCGAGTATCTCGCCCGCATGCATTTCCGCACCATGGAGCGCCCTCCCTACGTCGTAGCGAGCCACACCGCGAGCCACGACATGCTGCCCGTAGAAGCCCAAAGCCGTGTCGAGCACGATGCAACATCCCCGACCGTCGCAAAGCTGCGAGTCGAAGCAGGTGAAATTTAGCTACCTCCTGCAGCGCATCGACACGGCCGCGCTTACGCTGCATTACTTCGTCGTTTCCTGGGGCACCGAGATCTTCGGGGTTCCCGTCGCGCAGATCGAGCGCATCGAGGTAAGAAATCCAGCGGCCGCAGCGCGAGACTTCATTGGATTCGAAACCTGGATGGCGGCTGAACGGATACAGCTCGTGAGCTGCCGCCTGCCGCACGACCGCCTGAATGAATCGATGTTTCTGGAGGACCGCGAATTCCGCTTCATCGAGCTCGTGTACCCCCTCTGCCTCGACGGTCTACGAAGCATCGATCTTCCGGAAGATGGAATAGAAGTCATTCCCGCCTGCGCTGCGGACTTCGGCGCAATCCGCGACATCGCGCGTACCGCATTCGCCACCGGCCGCTACACCATGGATCCGCGGCTCGACCGTGACTTCGGCGGACGCCGCTATGCCGCATGGGTCGAGTCGAGTTTCGATCATCCCACCCAGCGGGTCTACAAGGTGTGCGATGGGGGCGCAATCGTCGCGTTCTTCGTGACCGAGATGCTGCCCGGCGCGCGCGTGTACTGGCACCTCACGGCTGTTGCGCCCGCATACCAGGGAAAAGGCTTCGGCAAACGCGCATGGCGGGCGATGTTGCTGCTCAACAGGCAGCAGGGCGCCGAGCGCGTCGAGACGACGATAGCAGCGCGCAACACGCCGGTCGTCAATCTCTACGTCGACCTGCATTTCCGCTTCCAGCCGCCCCTGATGACTTTTCATCGGTGGCGCCAGACATGAGCCATCGCGTGATACGAACGGAGCTCATGAGATTTGCCGTCGTCGGCGTACTGTCCAACGTCGCGCTCTATGCGATCTACGTCGCCCTCACTTCGCTCGGCATGGGACACAAGCTGGCGATGTCCCTGCTCTATGCCGTGGGTGTCCTGCAAACCTTCGTGTTCAACAAGCGCTGGTCGTTCTCGCACCACGGCGCAGCTGCAGCGCCGTTTTTTCGCTACGTCCTGGTGTACGCGCTGGGATATGCGCTGAATTTCGGCGCCCTGGTCGTGTTCGTGGACATCGGCGGCCAGCCACATCGTATCGTCCAGGCGGTGATGATCGTCCTCATCGCGCTCCTCACTTTCGTCTCGCAGAAGTACTGGGTGTTCCGCCCCGTCGCGCGCTGGCGCGGGAGCCTGGTCGATTCCGTCGAGCACCGCTCCTGACGCCGATACAGCAGACATCGGAGGCCCCATGGTCAACATTCCGTTCAACAAGCCGTACATGACGGGGAAGGAGCTTTGGTACATCAGCCAGGCGCACGCGAACGGCCACCTTTCCGGAGACGGCGCGTTCACGAAGAGATGCAATGCCTGGCTGGAGCAGCGCACCGGCTGCCACAAGGCGATGCTCACCCATTCCTGCACGGCGGCGCTAGACATGGCAGCGATCCTCGCCGACATACAGCCGGGCGACGAAGTCATCATGCCTTCTTTCACGTTCGTATCCACCGCGAACGCTTTCGTGTTGCGGGGCGGTGTCCCGGTGTTCGTCGACATAAGAGCCGATACGCTGAACATCGACGAGACCAAGATAGAGGAAGCCATTACGCCGCGGACCAAGGCCATTGCTCCCGTTCACTACGCAGGGGTCGGCTGCGAAATGGACGCGATCATGAAGATCGCCGAAAAGCACGGGCTGCTCGTAATCGAAGACGCAGCCCAGGGGATCATGGCAACCTATAGGGCACGTCCCCTGGGCAGCATCGGTCATCTCGGGGCGCTCAGCTTTCACGAGACGAAGAACGTGATCTCCGGAGAAGGCGGAGCGCTCCTGGTGAACGATATGCGCTTCGCGGAGCGCGCCGAAATCATTCGGGAAAAGGGAACGAACCGCAATCAGTTCTTCCGCGGAGAGGTCGACAAGTACACGTGGGTGGACATCGGCTCTTCATTTCTTCCCGGGGAAATCATCGCGGCGTTCCTCTGGGCACAGATGGAGGAAGCCGACCAGTTGATGCGCCGCCGACTCGCGATCTGGAATGCATACCATCAGGCTTTTGAAGACCTCGAAAACAAGGAGCTGCTGCGGCGCCCGATTATCGGGAAGGGCTGCGAGCACAATGCTCACATGTACTACATCCTGCTCGCGGATCTCGAGAAGCGAACGAAAGTCATCGACGTCCTGGGCAGATATGGCATACGTGCGGTTTTCCATTATGTTCCGCTGCACGATTCCCCGGCTGGCCGCAAATACGGTAGAGCGGTGGGGGATCTCGCCTTGACCTCGAGCTTGAGCGAGCGGCTGCTCCGCCTGCCGCTCTCGCTCGGCATGGAGCAGTACGTCGATCGCATCGTGCGAGGCGTCGCTGAGGCGCTTACGCGCGCTTGACGGGTACAGCGCGCCGTGGCGCTTAGGCGAGCGGCGGGAAGTCGCATGCGCTTCGCGGCTCGGGGGGAGAACCTTCCATCACCACAGGGACCGTGAACACGTAAGCCGACTGCGGCGGCCGCAGCGGATGGGCGATGTATCTATTGAGCCACACGTTGAGGAACTTCGGCAGACCGTCGGGCTGGATACGCAGAGCCAGAACCGCCTCACCGATCAAGCCGAGGCCGGCACGCTCGAGCCTGCGCGGCTTGCCCCAGCAGAGAGGAACGTCGGCCGGCGTCGCCACCCGGTTACGGCCCATCACGGAAGTCTGCGGGTCGACGATCGCGTAAACGAAAGGAGGTGTAGCGGTGGCGTTTGCATCGCGCCCTCGCGCAATCGTATTCACCGGGACGAGATCGCGTATTTGATGAACCAGCGCGACGGGCTTGCCCTCTATTTTCGCTACCGTTGCCGCAATGCGCGCCGCGTTTACCGTGCCGTACACCGGCGCATCGTTGTACGAGCGTGCGAATGCCAAGGCCGCCTTGCTGTTGGCGGTGAACACGCGCACCGACTGCTGCTCCAATGCGGCAAGCACGATTCCGCCGCTGATATAGACGATCATCACAGCCGCCAGAGCGGCGCCTCGCAGCCTCATCGCCGCATAGCCAGCAAGCAGACAAAGCGGCGCAGCGAATATCGTCATGTAATTCGCCTGCTTTGCGATGAACATGACGGGTCGTACGGAGATGACTGTGAACGAGAATACGGCGACGAGACCTACTGCCCAGATCAGGATATATGACAACGGCGCATTCAGCTTGCCCTTGCGAACGAGCTGAACGGCGGCGATGGTCAGGGCGCTGAGGGCGGCGTACGGCATGATCCAGGCATCCCGTAGGTCGGTCAGCATGAGACTGAAGTAGTAGCGCGGCGACGTGTTCACGTAAGAGGCCGGGTTGTCGATGTAGTTGCGCTCTACTGTCCTCGCGATGACCTTGAAGATATACAAGGGGTCGTCGGCAAGCATCCAGAACGTGACGAGATTCGCTGCGAGGACGACGACTGCCCCGGCGACAAACCAGACGCGTCTCGATTTCCACGTCCACGTCGCGAGCGCGTAGAGCCCGAATACAGCGCCGAAGATGACCACTACCTCCTTGATCCAGAACACGTACCCGGCCGCGATTCCGGCCGCGAAATACCAGGGGGCGCTGTTGCGCCTTTCGCCGAGAAAGAACAGGACAAAACTCAACGTAATGAAGAAGGCGAGCGGCGGATCCGCCATCAGGCGGCCGGCATAGTGGATGTGAAGAGGAAGAAACGCGACAAACAGCGACGATAGAACGGCAGCCCGCATCCCCCAAGCTGTCCTTCCAACGTAATACACGAGAGCGATTTCACCGACCGAGCACAGGAACGGCCACGTATTGAGTGCCGCGATGCTGGGGCCGAACAGCCACACGAAAACGGCCATCGGCCCGTTCTGGCCCAGGCGCAGGTCTCCGATGTAGTCGGACAGTTGCCAGTTTCCCGCGACGATGGACATTGCCTGCGTGGAATAGTAAGTCTCGTCGGATCCGAACAGGCCAGTGAAGAATGCAAGCCTTACGGCCATTGCGACGACGAGAATCAGCGCGAGTGCCAGCCAGTCCGCGCCAGCCCACCGCGCCGCACCAGGCTGCCGCGCCATATCCTGAGCTGCGAACATAAGGCACCCCCAGAGACGGTACTGGATGCCGCTAGACGCCGTACGCGATCTGGCGGCCGGCAGCGGCGACGTGCATCGTGGAAAGTATAGGACCGTCACCGACGGCCGTTTTTCCGCCGGTATCAAAATACCAACATCTGGGTACGTCGATACTATGGCGACGCCTTCCACCGTCACCAATAATCATCGGGCGCCTTCGGGATCCGGCCCGGAGTCCGGGCGCCTCATTCGCCTTCGGTTTCCGCGTGAAAGGTAAGCGCCGTGATTGCAGCCGACGCAGGGAAACGACTCGTGGTGTAGCGCCATATCATCCAGAGCCGCTCGGCGGGCAACGGGCGTGCAATTCCGCTATGTTCACATCTGCACCATCGACCAGTATCGATTCTTCGCACGGCGCTCAGTGCGCAACCAAGGTCGGCGAACACGTTGATCCCGCGGCAGCCAGCACGCAATGCCGATCGGAGAACGCCGTGGCGTTCCTGCTGCACGATCTGCTTGAACATGCTGCGCGCACGTCGCCCCGAGCAGAAGCCCTCAACTATCAGCGCCGGACGCTCACGTACGCCGCGCTCGCGGAGGAGGTACGAAAGTGCGCCGATGCCTACCTCGCGCTCGGTATCGGCCGTGGGGAACGCGTGGCCCTGTACCTCGAGAAGCGCTTCGAAACGGTCATCGGCATATTCGGCGCGGCCGCGGCAGGAGCCGTGTTCGTGCCGATCAATCCGCTGCTCAAACCTGAACAGGTCGCCTACATACTGAACGATTGCAGCGTGCGGGTGCTGGTCACATCGTCGGCAAGATTGCAGCTGCTCGCGCCAATTTTGTGTCGGTGCAGCGATCTACGCGCGGTTTTGGTCGCCGACGGTCCAGAAAAGATGCCTGGCATTGCGGGCATACCGGCCGTGAGCTGGCAAGATGCGCTCGAGATGAAGAGCGAGGTCTCGCCACACCGCACCATAGACACCGATATGGTGGCGATACTCTACACCTCGGGCAGCACGGGCAAGCCCAAAGGCGTCGTATTGTCCCATCGCAACATGGTCGCGGGAGCAAGGAGCGTTGCGCAGTATCTCGAAAACCGGCCCACCGACCGCATTCTCGCGGCATTGCCGCTTTCCTTCGATGCGGGATTCAGCCAGTTGACGACCGCATTTCACGCTGGCGCACGGGTTACCCTGCTCAACTATCTGTTGCCGCGCGACGTGCTCGATGCAGTGGTAGATGAGCGGATCACGGGGCTCACCGCGGTTCCGCCGCTGTGGATACAACTCGCGCAGCTTGATTGGCCGGCTTCGGTCACCGATCACCTGCGTTACATCGCGAACACGGGCGGGCGCATGCCTCGGCCTACGCTCGATAGACTGCGAGCCGCACTGCCGAAGACCGCTCCATTCCTGATGTACGGGCTCACCGAGTCATTTCGCTCGACATTCCTGCCGCCGGCGGAGATAGACCGCCGCCCGGACTCGATCGGCAAAGCCATTCCGAATGCGGAGGTGCTGGTCGTCCGCGAAGACGGCAGCCCGTGTGCTGCCGGAGAACCGGGCGAATTGGTCCACCGCGGCGCGCTGGTATCCATGGGCTACTGGAACGATCCGCATAAGACCGCCGAGCGCTTCAAGCCGGTGCCGAACCACCCGAAAGAGCTGGTCATGCCGGAAATCGCCGTGTGGTCGGGCGACACGGTCATGCGTGATGAAGAAGGGTTTCTCTATTTCATCGGCCGGCGCGACGAGATGATCAAGACGTCGGGTTATCGCGTGAGCCCCACCGAAGTCGAAGAAGTCGTATACGCGACCGGCATGGTATCGGAAGTGGCTGCGGTCGGCGTCCCGCACCCCGTATTGGGCGAAGCGATCGTCCTCGTGACCGCCTCGCGCGACGGACGGGACATCGACGGCGGTGCGCTGCTCGCGGAATGCCGTGCACGGCTACCTGCGTATATGGTGCCGGCGACCGTAAAGTCGTGGAAAGGAAGCCTCCCTCGCAACCCGAACGGGAAGATCGATCGCAAGCTGCTCGCGACGGAGTTCGGCAACCCGCTCGAGCGCGACGAATGAACGCTCCGCGTCCGCCGCATGCCCCGATAACGCAATTCACGGTGATCGACGACTGCCTGCAAGTCGGCGGCATGTCGATTACGCAGCTGGCACAGCGGGTAGGCTCCACGCCGTTCTACGCTTATGATCGCGCCGCGATCAGCGGTCGCGTCGCGAATTTGCGCAGGCACCTCCCCGACGGCGTACACGTGCACTACGCGTTGAAAGCCAATCCGATGCCCGCCGTGGCGCAGCATCTTGCCCGGCTTGTCGATGGATTCGACGTCGCATCGCGCGGCGAAATGCACACGGCGCTCGACACTGGTATGAGCGCGGCCAACATCAGCTTCGCCGGGCCCGGGAAGACCGAAGCCGAGCTCGCGTGCGCTGCCGCCGCAGGGATACTCATCAACATCGAATCGGCCCGTGAAATAGAAGTACTCGCGCGGCTGTCACCCGCTCCGCCCCTGCCACCGCGCGTTGCGGTCCGGGTGAACCCGGACTTCGAGCTCAAGTCGTCCGGCATGCGAATGGGCGGGGGGCCCAAGCCATTCGGCATCGATGCGGAGACTGTGCCGCACGTGCTCGCCCGCATAGCGCAAGCCGGCCTCGCTTTCGAGGGGTTTCACCTCTTCTGTGGCGCGCAAAACCTGCGCGCTGAAGCAATTGGTGAGGTCCAGCGCAAGGTGGCGCAACTCGCGGTCCAGCTCGCCCGGCACGCGCCCGGACCTGTACGCATGCTCAACATAGGCGGCGGATTCGGCATACCTTACTTCCCCGGCGAACAGCCACTGGACTTGGCTGCAGTCGGCTCCAATCTCGCGGCGCTTCTGCCGGAAATCCGGCAGCAATTGCCGCTTGCGACCATCGTCGTGGAGCTCGGCCGCTACCTCGTGGGCGAAGCGGGCGTGTATGTGTGTCGCGTCGTCGATCGAAAAATGTCGCGTGGCAAGACTTTTCTCGTCACCGATGGCGGTCTGCATCATCATCTTGCCGCCTCAGGCAACTTTGGCCAGGTCATCCGCAAGAACTATCCGATCGCGGTGGGCAACCGCATGCTGCAAGGCGAGCGCGAACTGGTTTCGGTAGTGGGCCCACTGTGCACCCCGCTCGACGTGCTTGCCGAGGACGTGGAAATTCCACGGGCCGATGTCGGCGATCTCATCGTGGTTTTCCAGTCGGGCGCATACGGACGCACTGCGAGCCCGACGGCTTTTCTGAGCCATCCGGCGCCGGTCGAGGTGCTCGTATGACGCCGCCCAACGCGTTCCCCCTGCCCCCGTGCAGTTATCGGCGAGCGGCCACTCGATGATCGAACGGGAGCGACGCCGGTGAGTGGATTGTGTGGCTGGTTCTCGCGACAAGCGAGGGGCGAGGGATGGATAGAATCGATGGCGCATCCGATCCGCCGCTTCGACGCGAGCGCGGTGCACACCGCCTCGATGGACACCGGATGCGTCGCAGCAGCGGCCACGAACGGCGATGCTTCCGTGTTCGGCGATCACACGCGACTCGTTGCCGTGTGGGGCCGCCCCCGCTTCACGCATGGCGACTTGGAGGTGACGGCGCAGCAAGGCATCGCGCGTACCGTGGCCCTGGCATACGACCAGCAGGGAACGCAGCTCTTCGAATCACTTTCCGGCAGCTTTGCGCTCGCTGTCCTGAACCGCCATACCGGGGAAGCGATCCTCGCGACCGATCGCATCGGCACGCGCCCTCTGTACTACGCCGTGACCGCCGACACGGTCGTCTTCGGGTCATCGCTGGATGCGATCAGCGCGTGCCCTTCCATGCAATCCAATGTCGATCCACAGTCGATCTACGACTACGTATCTTTTCATGTCGTGCCCGGACCCCGAACCGTCTACGCCGGCAGCACTCGCGTGCTACCTGGCAGCTTCGTATCGTGGCGAAACGGAGCGCTCCGAACGCAGCCGTACTGGAGCATGCGGTTCGTCGAGGATGACGAGCAGCCGTGGCCGGAACTCAAAGAAAAGTTTCTCGCCCTGCTGCGCAACAGCGTGCGCGAGACGGCGAGCCATGGCACGGTCGGCACATTCCTCAGCGGCGGCACCGACAGCTCGACCATTGCTGGACTGCTTGCCGAAATCGTGGGCAACGATGTCCGAACATTCTCGATCGGCTTCGACGCCGAGGGCTACGACGAAATGCACTATGCGCGCATCGCGGCCCGCCATTTCCGCACGCGGCATCACGAGTACTACGTGACGCCGGAAGACGTGGTCGCGGCGATTCCGCGCATCGCCTCGGCCCATGATCAGCCTTTCGGCAACGCATCTGCAGTACCGACGTACTACTGCGCCCGGCTGGCACGCGAGGAAGGTGTCGACACGCTGCTTGGAGGCGATGGCGGAGACGAGCTTTTCGGCGGCAACGACCGCTACGCGAAGCAGTACCTGTATTCGCTTTACAGTGATCTGCCGGACACCGCACGGAAAAAGCTCATCGAGCCGCTGCTCTTCCTTTTTCCGGAAAAAGGCATACTTGGCCTCGCGCAGCGCTATACCCGGAACGCCTGTGTGCCGATGCCGGCGCGGTACGATAATCACAATCTCCTCGAGCATCTGGGCCCGCGACGCGTGTTCACGGACGAATTCCTGCACGAGGTCGACGCCGCCCAGCCGAGTGAGCTGCTGCGACAGGCCTACGAAGCAAGCAATGCACGCAGCCTGATCAACCGCATGCTTGCGCTCGACTTGCGGTTTACGCTGGCGGACAACGACCTTCCCAAGGTGCGTCGCTCATGCGAGCTTGCGGGCGTCGACGTGCAGTTTCCGCTGCTCCATGACAGCCTGGTCGCGTTTTCCGCCCGGCTGCCGCCGCAGCTCAAGTTACGCGGGACGAGGCTGCGATATTTCTTCAAGAAAGCACTGCGTGGCTTTCTGCCGGACGAGGTCATTTCGAAGACCAAGCATGGGTTCGGCTTGCCGTTCGGTCTCTGGCTGCAGACACATCGCGAGTTGCGGGAGATCGCCATGGACAGCTTGAGCGATCTCAAGCAGCGCGATGTCATCCGCAGCGGGTTCCTGGACGAGCTCATGTCCGCGCGAGTGGCCGAGCACCCTGCGTATTACGGAACGATGGTGTGGGTTCTCATGATGCTGGAGCAGTGGTTCGACCAGCGCAAGGCCATATCACCTCCTGTACGAGGGAGCCAATATGCAACCTCTTAACGCATCTCGATGCGCTTTCTTCCTGGTAACGTTTGCCGTCACGGCCGCCCACTCCACCACGGCTTGCGCCGCTGATCCGCCCGGATATCCGGAGAACATCCAGGCCTATGATCCCCGGGAAGTGGCCATGCTGCCTTCTTATTGCAAATACACGCAGATGTTCGAGACCCATGTACCCGGCGGACAGAACAAGGCGCAGCAGGACAGGCTGAAAGCGCTTATGGGGAATACCTTTTACGCGCTGCATCACTATTGCTGGGGTCTCATGAACACGAACCGCGGCGTGTTGCTCGCACGCACGGCACAATACCGACAGCTTTATCTGCGCGCCTCCATCACCGAGTTTGACTACGTCATACAGCGCGCACCGCAGGATTTCGTCCTGCTTCCCGAGATCCTTACGCGGAAAGGCGAGAATCTCATCAGACTGGGACAAGGCTCATTCGCAGTTCCGGAACTGCGACGGGCGATGGAGCTGAAGCCCGACTATTGGCCGCCGTATGCAGCGCTGAGCGACTACTACAAGAGCGCCGGCCAGGCCGACCAGGCGCGGGAGATTCTGGAGAAAGGTCTTGCCGTCATGCCGGGAGAAAAGGCCTTGAAGGCGCGTCTTTCTTCAACCGCCGTTCCGAAGCACACATCTAAACGCTCCGAGTGACGCTGCACGCCCTGGAACACAATTTGATCATCGAATTCGCATGAGTTACGTGGTAATAGCCGATAAGGTGATCCCATGCACACGAGACCGCGCGCGTTCCGCGTCCACAGCGATCGCCCGCTGTCACTGATCTTGCTGGTTCCGAAACGAGGGACTGCTCAATCGCAACCGACCGCCGTCACCAACGGCCAAACGCGAAGTATCGCAACGCGGCTGGCGCTCAGGCCGACATGCGATATTGCCGGCGCCACAGCTCGAACATCACCAGCGCGAACAGGCGCTCGCTGTTGTCCACCTGCCGTCCATGCGATTGCAGAAGCTCGCGGACGACCTGACGATCGAAGAGAGTCGCTTCCGGCGCAAGGAGTACATCGCGGAAGAAACCGCGCCACGGCACGCGCTGCAACCATGAGCCGATGGGCGCGGCAAAGCCCTGCTTGCGCTGCACGTCGAACTCCGGCGGCAGAAGCCGGCCGGCAAGCTTTTTCAGGAGCACTTTGCGCCGCGTCGGCGTCGCCTTGAGCCTCGACGGAACTTTCCGGAACGCGAACTCGATGACTCGATAGTCGAGCAGCGGCGAGCGCATCTCCAACGAGTTCAACATGCTGGCCCGGTCGACCTTCACCAGTATGTCCTCGGGAAGATAATTTTCGAAGTCCATGCGCGTCGCCCGCTGGAGGAGGTCCGGGTCGGACGGCACGCGCTGCGCCCAGACCTGTTCGGCCGTCGCCCCTGCGCCACGCCTCTCGCGCAGCAGCCGTTGACGGGTTCGGTCGTCGAAATAGGATGTGGCGATGAGCGGCAATCCCTCCTCGAGGTCGATCTCCATGGACTGCAGCCAGTTGCGGCCGCGCAGGCCGACCGGCAGCACCGCAGCCGAGCGCGCTATGCCGCTGCGAACGATGTGCGGCACCGAGCTGAGTCCCTTCTGCATCCACAGCAGCCGGTCGTAATGACCGTAGCCCCCGAACAGCTCATCGCCGCCGTCCCCGCCGAGCGCCACCTTGCAATGCTCGCGCACGAGGCGCGTTACGAGGTACGTCGGAATCATCGAGGAATCGACGATAGGCTCGTCGAACTGGCGGGCGAGCTGCGGCAGGAGGTCTATCGTGCAGTCCATCGCGACGAGCTCGCGGTGCTCGGTTCCGAAATGCCGCGCAATCAATCTCGCGTGTTCGGTCTCATCGTACTTGCCGTGCCCGGGAAAGCAGATCGTAAACGACTTCACGTGCGGCACAGCGCGCGCGGCGAACGCCGTAACCAGGCTCGAATCCACGCCGCCGCTCAGCAATATCCCGACCGGCACATCAGCCGTCAGTTGCCGCCGCACGGCGTCGGCCAGCAGCCGCTCCAGCTCGTCCAGCAGGCGCTCGTCATCGACCCCTTCCCTGCCGGGCTCATCCTCGAACACCGGCGAACGCCAGTAGCGCCACACCTTGCCTTCACCGGTACGTGCGTGGAATACCATGGCGTGGCCCGGCGGAAGCTTCTTGACGCCCTGGACGATGCATCGGTCGCCCGGCACGAACCCCATGCCGAGATAACAGTCGAGCCCTTCCAGATCGATACGGCGGGGCAGCGCCGGGTCGGTGAACAGCCCTTTCAGCTCGGAGGCGAAACGCAGCGTCCCGTCCGCAACGAAATAGAAGAGCGGCTTCTCGCCGGAACGATCGCGCGCTACGAAGAGCTCTGCCCGGCGGGCGTCGTAAAGCCCGAACGCGAACATGCCGTTCAGATGTGACACGCAATCGGTGCCCCACTCGCGATACGCTGCGAGGATGACTTCCGTATCGCACTGAGAGCGAAACTGATGGCCTTTTCGCGTGAGCTCCGTGCGCAGGTCCTGGAAGTTGTAAATCTCGCCGTTGAAGACGATGCAGAGCTCCTGGCCGACGTCCTGCATCGGCTGGCTACCTGCGGCCGTGAGGTCGATTACGACGAGCCGGCGGTGACCCAGTGCGGCATGGCCGTCTCGCGACCACCACTCGCCGCTGTCGTCCGGCCCGCGGTGCCACATCGCGTCACACGCAGCCGGAAGCCAAAGCCGCGCTGCTTCTACCTTCTGTCCGCAGAGTCCAACGATCGCGCACACGGAAGCTGCTCTCTTTTCACCGCTAAGACACGGGCGACGGTCGCTCCTTCGCCGCCGCACGAAGCACTCGTCTCGCACCCGGGACTCGCAACACGATCAAAAGGGCGGAATCCGCAAACCCGAGCATCACGCTCCTGGAGTGCCTGCCCCGTGGCCGTACGATGCAGACGGACGTCAATCCGGGCACGATGCCCGCGATCAGCATGTCACGCATGGCGGCATCCCTCAGGCTTTTTGAGCGTCACAAAGATCCAGCCCTGGAGGCAATTGAGGGCGGACACGCTGCCGATTGCTTTCTCGTACGCCGTCGCAAGCAGAAAAAGCAGGCCGTTGAACATGAAGTACGAAGGGTACTGGCCGAGATACCGGAAAGAAACGATGTCGAATCCCGAAATCTTCGACCATTTCTCCACTGCGCTGCGCGTGTTCGTCCGGTACGCGATCGGGAACACGTCCTTCTCTTCACGCCCCTCCGTCTTGGAGACGATCCACGGGTGGAAGCGATTCGGGATCACGGCTGCAATAAGCGATGCGTAGTCCCACAGATTGGCAGTGAGGAAGATGAAATGACCACCGGGCTTCAGCACACGGAATATTTCGCGGTACACGGCGGCCGGATCCTCGATGTGCTCCATCACGCTGCGCGCCATGACGAGGTCCACACAACTGTCCTCCAGCGGCATTGCCGACAGGTCCGAGCGATACAGCTCGGCGCCCGCGATCCCCGTCTCGAAATCGACGACGTCTACCCCGATCAGTCGACGTGCTCTGCCACGATACTTGATCAGTATAGGCGCAGTACGGCCGCAGCCGGCATCGAGCAACGTATGCTCGGGCAGCAGATAGGAATCGACCTCAGATTCGAAAAGCCGGTATGGATGTTCCTGGCCGAAATATCGGTTTCTCAGCTGCTCCGCCAATGCAGTCATAGCTGTCGCCTTACGATTGCCGCTGCATCGCGACTCGACTCGTCAATCGGCGCTTTTCGCCGAATCCCAGTTTCGGCTCCGACTCGCTCGCACGCGACAGTCGATAAGCCGCCGCAAGTATCACCATCTCGTAATATTGCACTTCCCAATAGGCGATGCTCACGAATGCGCCTCCTACGGCAAATCCGACCAGGCTCACCTGAATTGCGCGGGCCAGATTGTCGCGCCAAGCGTCTTCCGGTTTGCCTCGACTGTCCCTTATGATCCTCCGCGCCAGCCGCCACGTCGCAGCGCCGAGCGAAAGAAAAAGGAACAGCCCCACGAAGCCGTGCTCTCCGAGCATCTGAAAATAGATGCTGTGAGCGACCTGCGGCGGGAATCCCGGATCTGGAGCGTAGCGCTCGTACACTTCCTTAGTGGCCAATTCGAAGCCGCCCCCGACGATGGGCCGGTCGCGCGCGATGTTCCACGCAGTACCCCATGCGTTGAGCCGCATATTCGCCGAGCTGTCCTGCTCATACGTTTCTATTGTTTTTATGCGGTTCTCCCATCGCTCGGACATGACCCCGATCGCCAGCGGCAACATCAGGAGGAGCACTGCGCCAAGGATCAGCTTCCTCCGATTCTTGAGCCAAAAGAATGCCAACATGGCAAGGACGGCGATGAAGGCGCCCCGTGACTGGCTTCCCAGAACGGCTATGCCAGTCAAACACACGCCGCCGTACATCCCGTATCGAATCCAACGGGAGGAGGACATGCTTGCCAGGTGGTACATCAGCGGAATCACCATCACGAGGGCAACCGCGATTGCATTGTTATCGGTGAGGTACGATGAGCCAGGCGGCCCGTACACCTTCTCGCTACCGCCCACGACGAGCGTGAATATGCCGCCTTTTATCCCGTAGTACGCCAGGGAAAGCACCAGCACCCAGAGCAGCGCTTCAACTTGCTTTTTCGTATGCACGAGCGAAGCTGCGACGAGCACGAAAAAGAGAGCTTTGGACACCTCCAGCCACCGCGGGTACGCAGCAGCGGGATCGAAGGCGAACAGCGTGGTGACGAGTATCCACACCAGCAGCAGCACCAGATGCACGGTGATCGAATCCAATGGGAAATTCACTCGTTTGATATGGAAGGCCATGCTCACCACAGTCGTCGCTGCAATCACCATAACGAACGGGAAGTCCTGGGCGAAGCCCCAGGCGAACTTATGCGGATTGAATAAGCTCAACCACACGAACACGAGCACCCCTATCCACGGATACCGTAAGATGATCGGGACAAACCCGAAGATGAGCAGCGTAACCGCGATGTCCCTCATAGCGCCGGACTCCTGTTAGAGCGGGATAACTCCCGGGGCGTGCTCCGGCACCGAAGGCTCAACGAAGCTCGATACACCGCATTTCCTCCTTACGATGCCAGCGCCGGCCGCCGCCTCTTGTCCGCCGACAGGCAGTTGACCAGCAGCCGGACTCCCAGCCGACCGGCATGCCTGTCCCATGGGCCGAAACGCGGCAACTGAAACAAGTCGCTTCCGCGGCTCGCTACGCCGCTGACCGTGGACACCGCGGCCGTAAAGCCGGCATCCCGGACGAGGCGCACGTCACGCGGGCCATAATCGCCACCCGGTCTCCCGTTGGGATACGCGAAAGACGTGACCGGCGCACCGACGAGCTGCTCCAGCCGACGCTTGCCGTCCGTGATCTCGACCTGCGCGTCGTCGTCGCCGAGCAACGCAAGTATCGGGTGCGACACCGTGTGACCGCCGATCTCCATCCCTTCGTCGTGCAACCGCTTGATCTGTCGCGCGGTCATCATGAGATCGCGCGGCAGCGTGGAACTCATGGCCGCAGCCAAGCGTCCTGCCAGATCGCTGCGCTGCGCCGCCGCGCGGTACTTGAGCTGCGCGATCAGCGTCTCGATCGCCGCACGTCGGCTCGCAACATCGTTCAGAACGTAACGTCCGAGCCCGAGCGCCGAAAGATCGTGCTGGCCCGCCGGCGCGCGCCGCACCGCCTCTATCACCGCGTCGTTGAACATGATGCCGCCGTCCATGTAGCCCGTCGCCACGAAGAATGTCGCCGGCACACCGAGGCGCTTCAGTATAGGGAGCGCGATGCGCTCGTTGTCGGCATACCCGTCATCGAATGTGATGCACGCGGCGCGCGACGGCAGCGTGCCGTTCGCGAGCCTTGCACATGCCTCGCGCAACGCCATGACGTTGAAGTTACGCGCGAGCAACGCCATATGCCGGCCGAATGCGGCTGCGTCGAGCACTTCAGGCAGGAGAGGGTCGGGCTCTGCAGGCGTTCGGTGGTACATCAACACCGTGAGCTTGCTTCTCTCCCCTACGGGAGAAACCAGGTCGCCGGCAAGACGGCACAAGCGGCTCAGCATGGTGTTGACTGCCCACAATCACCGGCGCGGGACACCGCCGGCGCATTACGAGCCGCGCGGCCGGGATCCGGAATTCTCGCCCGCGAGACGATCAGCTCGTCGTACCAGGTGTAGGCGGTGGGATGAGCCTGGGCGGCGCTCTTGCCGGTGTGATAGGGCGTGAGCCATATCTTGCCGAACATCTGCCGGTCGGCAGGATCGCCCGCCGTGAGGTTGTACGGCCCCCAGTCAATGACAAGCTCGGAGGGCGAGTTCTCGCGCGCGATCCACAGGGTCACGTAGCTGTTGGCGAACTCGTCCTTCACGCGCGGCCCGGTCTTGATTCTCAGCTGAAACGTCATCCATTCATCGGCGACGTAGCCGAAGCAGTTGCCGTCCGGCGGGAAGAATGAAGCGGTCCGCGCCTGTGAATACAGGCAGTACGGCGACCGCCTCGCATTCTGGAGCCTGAAATCCGCACCTGCGAAGCCGACGATCGACTGGTAGAACCCGTCGTACGGTCCGTGCGACGTCGAGCCGGTGCACGAGTTGTACAGCACCGGGAACCCGTTCTGGTAATAGCTGTTCACTACAACGGTGAGCGCGGTGCACGACGCATAGGGTTTGCGCGGCCGATCTCCCGTGCCGATCACCGCCAGCTTCCATCCTCCGCCGCCGTCGTATTTCGTATGAAGCAGCTCGCGACTGAAGCGCTGGCGCCACTGGATGAAGAACTCCTGGTTCTCCCCGAACTGCACGGAGAGATCGTCGGCAAAGTTCGTGAAATAAGAGCCCGACGTGTCAGGACCTGAGTTCGACGGTATCGTGAACTTCAGCGAGCTGTTCCCTGATGCGCGCAAGCTGGCATCGAGTTCCGGCGCCGCGGCGCCGATCGTTATTCCGGCTCGCGCACCATCACGGCCGTCGATGTCCGTAGCGCTGTCAAAACCGACGCACTTCACCACTCCCGGCTGCCTGCATCGGGCTGCGAAATCTGCGTCAGCTGCGGAATTCGCATCGACTGGAGCCGCATGTCGTGCGGCATCCATTGGCGCAAGCCGGTCTTCCTGCTGCGTTTGCGGGGCTGCCTGCGAAATCGAAGCCGCCAGCGTCAGTGATACCGCCACGCACGCGCGTCGGGACACCGGGAATGCAATCTCAAACGAATTGCCTCCCGGCGCTCGAACCGGGCCACCGCTCCGTTCTGCACGGAACCCAGGACCAATCCGCCATCGATACTTGCGATCCCTCACGCCGTCATTCCCGGTAGAGCTGTGGCGGGTCATCATGCCGGCATCTCCGCGTGGCGCGAGACCAGCCCGATCACCTCCCTCAAGCCTTTGGCGTTCACGAGGACCGCCGCAGCCCCATAAGAGACTACCCCAACCGATATCAGCGCAGCCATAAGCGCAAGATCAGAAAAAAAGCGCCCGGCGAAGGCGATACGAGCACCCGCCACGGCGAGATACATCAGACCGCTCGCCAGCGCGCACGGTGCGAGCGCTCCGAGGACGCTGCTCACTGTAAGGTCGACGACGGGCAACATTCGGCGCAGGTTGATGAAGAACACGAGCGGGAACGCAATAACCCACGCGAGCGCAAGGCCGGGCAGCTCCCACTGAACGCCAAAAGCGAATGCCGCAGGCATTAAGAGACAGGCCGTGGTCACGTTGCGCAGGACGATGCCCGCGTGCCCGATTCCCTGGAACGCGGCATTGAAAAAGGGCGTCAGCATGGAAAGCGGCATGACGAGCGGCAACAGTTGCAGCGGCAGTGCGGCCGCCGCCCATCCGGGCCCCAGAAGCACTTCGACGATCTCGCTCGATATGCTCGATATGCCCCAGAGCAGCGGAAAAGACAGAAAGCTCAAGAGACGAACCGCCTTCAGCAGATAGCTTCGCACCGCGGCGACATCGTGCTGCGTTTGCGCGAACGTAGGAAACGCCACCTGGTTTACCACCGCAGAGAGCTTCTGCACCGGCAGCGATGCAACGTGCATGGCGACCGAATAAAGCCCCAGCAGCTCCTTGCCCAACAGCTTGCCCGCAATGAATACGTCGGCCTGCGAATAGATGAACCACAGCACGCGCGCGGCCGTCACCTGCCCGCCGAAAGTCATTAGAGTGCGCAGACCAGACAGCGAGAAATCCGGCCACTTGAGAAACGGCGCGACGAGATTGATCGCCACTGTCCTGCAAAGCTGGCCGCACACGGTGCCCGCAATAATTGCCCACACGCCCCAGCCGGAGAGCGCAAGCGCGAGCGTGACGACGCTCCCGCACGCAGCGCTCGCGAGTTCAATCAGGGACTGACGCTTGAAGTCCAGCGTCCTCGTCATCAGCGAGATCGGAATGACGGAGAAGATCGTCAGCAGGAACTGCAGCGCCATCACTCGAATCATTGCAATGAGGCGCTCCTCCCCGAAAAAGAACGCTATTGCCGGTGCAGCAGCAAACTGCACGAGGAACAGTAATCCATCGATAAGAATGACCGCTCCAAACACTCGGCGCAACTCACTCTCATCCATCGACTGGCGCTGAACGATCGCCATCCCGAGTCCGGCCTCCGCGAGCAGGACGACGAAATTGACGAACACGCTCGCCATTGCAAGCAAGCCGTAATCCGCTGGCGTCAAGAGCCGTATCACCACTATCGTGATGGCCCAGGTGAAGACCTGACCGACGAGCCGTGCGGAGGCGGACCAGAACAAGCCCGAGAGTACGCGTTCCCTCAGGCTTCCCGGTCTTGTCTCTATGGGTCTGTCGCCGACCATCGGTCAGTCCCTCTGCACTTCGGCAAACAGGATCGGCATCTCGTGATGAGAGTCGCGCATGCTGACGACGCGCAGCACCTGGAATCGGCGCTCCAGGAATTGGCGCAATGAACGGGCGTTGTACTTCGCGACGTGCTCGCTCTCGCTGATGGGCCCGAGGCAATCGTCAGGCACGAACACGAGCGCCCGCCCTCCGGGTCGCAGGATGCGCCGTATCTCGGTCGCGAAACGTCCGCGGCGGATTACGTGCTCGAGCACCTGCGAGGCAATGGCGACATCGAAGGCCGCGTCCGGCAGAGGGATCGCGGGAAATTTGCCGCGATGCATCTCGATGCCCTCGTGACGCAGTCGTTCTATCGCGTACTCCGATACTTCGACGCCGTGAAGACGCTCGTAACCGCGACTCTTGAGATAGCGCAGAATGCTGCCGTTGCCGCAGCCGAGGTCCACCAGGATGTCGGACGGTCGCGTGATGGATGCGACGAGTTCGTTCTTTGTCGGCCAGTGCCTGGCTCTATCGTCCCACGTCGCCGCGAGCCGTTCGTCCCAGTGCCTGCCGCTGTTTCCCGTGCGGCCGAAGTTCGCGGCGAAGTGATACAGGAGCGGCGCGTGCTCCGAAACAAAGTTCTTTACGCGCCAAGGAAGTAAAGTCACAGCGTTCTCCCGGGCCCTATGCTCTTCGGCGAGCGCATGCGGCCGTTCAGCGTAGCGCCCATCGTCGCGAGCGCGATGAGGCGGAAGTCCGCCGTCACCAGCAGCCGGGCGACGGTCAGCAGGCCGCACCCGGCCCATGCGGCGATCGGCGACCTTGACGAGAACCATGCAGGCGGCTCCCGTCGTCATCCTGTGCCAACGCGGTTCATGCGGCCGCCTCGACACGATTCGCTGCCGTGGCAGCGTGCTTCACGGCGAGCAGCCGCGTGCCCGGCGTGGCGACGTGGCCGAGCAGGCGCAGCAGCCGTACTTCTCTCACGAGCCGGACCACCGCCCCTGCCAGCCGGCCCTTGCCGTCCAGGTCGATGAGGTCGAAGCGATCGAGGCAAAGAAAGCCGAGCGGCGTCAGAAAATCCCGCAGCCGGTAGTAGCTGAACCAGTTCACCGCTGGATACGTCGCGTAGTTCGCCACCTGCGGCTTGGTGGTCACCGCGGCACGCTCGTAGTGCCGCTTGAGCGCCGCGGGATACCAGCTGTACAGCGGCAGGTTGTATTCGTCCTGCCTCGGGCACAGCACATTGGTCGTACTGAGGTAGAACAGGCCGCCCGGACGCAGCACGCGCGCCGCCTCCATGATGCACGACTGCCAGTCCACGACGTGCTCGAGCAGCTCTGGCATCAGGCACACGTCCATGCTGTTGTCCGCCCACGGCAATGCCGTGGCGCTGCCGACTTCGAACCGCGCCTCCACACCCTGCTCGCGCGCGCGCTGCCGCGCAAGCTCCACGAGCGGCTCGCTGACATCGATGCCGAACACGCGGTGACCGCGTTCCGCCCACATCCGGCATTGCGTGCCGGCGCCGCATCCGATGTCCGCCACGTCCAGCGCTCCCGACAGCCCGCGCTGCGCGGCAACGCGTAGAACCATCGCCTGCACCCGCCCGAAGCGCCCCGCGGTCGCAGCACTCTGACTCGCGTTTGCGTAGTAGTCGTAGAAGTCGGGATGCGTGGTATGGTTCCACGCGCCAGCCCGTAAGCCTCGTGTATCAGTCATGCGCGCCTCCCGATGCGATACCCTGCGTGTTCTCGTCAATCCGCTCCGGAATGACGACGCCGCCCCTATGCGTGCATACCACGTTCGACGAGCCCGGCAGCCGCTGCACGCTATATCCCATATCGTCGAGGCAATGCAGCACGTCGCGGGAAGAAGTCTCCAGAATGAGCGCGGGTCGGTCCCTCGCGATCAGACCGCGCATGCCCCTCAGCACGGCCGATTCATGTCCCTCGACATCGATCTTTGCTAGTGCGACGCGATGCGGCAATTGAAAGGCGTCCACCGGCATGGTGAGTGTGGCGAGCGCTGCCGCATCGCTCACGACACGCGCCTGGTAGTAGTTCGCCAGCCCCTCCGGAAAATCGGGTATCGTCATCCCGACGATCGCCGTGCGATCCGACGCCGCAATGTTGAGCAAGGTGACGTTCCGATGGGCAAACAGCCGCACGTTCGCCGCAAGCAGCGAAAACGTGTCGGGAACCGGCTCAATGGCGATTACCCGGCCTTCCGGGCCCACGAGTTCAGCCATACGCATCGTGTAATGCCCGACGTTCGCCCCTATGTCGAGCACCCAGTCGCCTCGTGCGATCAAGGTGTCGAGCAGCCCGTATTCCTTCTCGTCGGTCGTGAATCGGTGCCCGCGTATCTGCGCATGAAAGAACATGCGCCGCAGCTCGTGCTGCATGGCGGGAGGCATCTGGGCGGCGATCCGCTTCAGGACTGGAGTGACCATGATGCCCCCGTGAGCAGCCGGCGCAATTGCGCTTCGACACGCCTCCACTCGTCGAGACGCTCGTGCCGCAGCTCCTCGATCTCTGCGCGCATGCGCGGCGCGCTGTCCCGCATGCAGCGAATGCCCCGCACCAGGTCCTCCACGGTGTTGTCCACGTGCACTGTTCCTTTGCAGAAATGCCTGCGCAGCAGATCGAAGTTGGAGGTGATGACCGGCCGGCCGAGGTACACCGCCTCGTAGGCGCCGCGCTGCATGGTGTGATCGAGCGTCGTGAGCGACATGACGGCATCGGACGCTAGCAGCAACCCCACGTAATCGGCGTCCGGGAGGAAGCCGGTGAGCCGCACGTTGTCCGGCTTCAGCGCGAGCACACGGGCGTCGGCGTGGCGGTGATTCCCGGTCACGTGAAACTGCACGTCGGGGACCTGCGCCGCAGCCCGAAAGAAGATCTCGAGCGGCTCGTCCCAGGTGAAGGTGGATACGAGCGTCATATTGCACGCTCCCTGGAGCGTGGGCAGCGCAGGCTCGGCGAAGCAAACGGGCACGTCTCTTACCAGCGTGGCGCTCGCCCGCCATCCGCGGACGATCGATTCCATGTGCTCGTTGGTGACTACGGTGGTCAGCGCCGCGCGCGAGAACCATTTATGAACGAACAAGAGCGGCGCCCAGCGCCGGTCGAGGAATGCGCCGGTGTGTGCATCGATGATGAAGGGCGAGCCGGTAAGCTTCGAATAAATCCACGCAGGAAGGCACGCGAACACGGGCGGCGTCATGACGAACACCGTCTCCGGCCGTTCGCGGAAGAGGATGCGCAGCGTCTTCACTGTCTGTGATACGTACTTCAGCGCCACCGTAAGGTAGTTGCTGCCGTACTCCGGCGAGTAGACCATATGCGAGCGGCCGCCGAGCCGCGCAGCGATGCTGTCGCTGCGGCTGCAGAACGGCGCCCACGAAATGAAAACCATCTTGCCGGCGGAAGTCGTCATATCGCCTCCGCAGGCGCGCGCGCAAGCCTGCCGCGCACGCCGACGTTCCGCCGGAAGTCATCGTGATCGGCGGGAGGCATCGCTTTCCAGTCGAGCACCTCCATCCACTCGAATCCCGCGTCGCGGAACCATCCCTTCACTTCGTCCACGTCGTGACGATGCGCGTACTTCGGCGTGAACCGGTCGCGCGCCGCGTGTATGCCGCGTGCGAGATTCAAGGGTTGTATCGTCGGATTCAGCATGCGGCGCACGCCGTTGAAGAGCACGTAGCCGCCGCCCATCGCTGCAAGAAACGTCCTCGCCGGCACGGAATTGGGCGACGTGCTCAACGCCGGGCGCACTACCCGCTCCAGCCCGTATACCACGCGGCGGAAGACGGTTTCCCGGATGGAGCCCGTCCCGTACACCCAGATGTAGACGGCACCGCCTTCCCGGCACCGCTGCGCCACCGCGGCGAAGGCCTGGCGCGTCGAGGCGGTGTGGTGCAGCACGCCGCGCGAATAGATGGCATCGAAGGACCGTGCTGCGAACGGCATTGCGAACACGGACGCTTGCGCGAAGTGTAGAAAAGGATTCGACCGGTAGTGCCGGCTTGCCTTCCACACCGCCAGGCTGAGATCGATCCCGACGGCATCCGCCCCCGAATTCGTGTGCGCAAGATGCGTCGTGATGCCGAGCCCGCATCCCACTTCCAAAAAGCGGGCGAGACCGGGGTCCCTCAGACACGATCCCATTTCCTGCAGAAACCGCGTCTCGTGGTCCTCGTAGCTCATCTCCCAGATAACGCCGTCATACTGATAGTCGAGCCATTCCTTGGAAAACGATGCCATCACTTCACGCTCGCCGCTCGCCGGACGTTCCTCCGGGAAGCGATAGCCCGCATACGACTGCAGCTGCGCGCTGCCGTAACGGGACGTGAATTGCCGCCGCAGCGGATTGTCGTAGCACAGCAATACGGGCAGGCCATCGAGCACCGGGAACATCACCTTGCACGCTTCGCACAACAGCACGCCGGATTCGGCGTACCGGTTGAAACGTTCATCGAGCACGCCCCGCTGGCCGGCGAGCACCTCGAACCGCGATTCAACCGGCACGGTACGAGCCTCGAACGGCTGAAGTTCGAGGCTGCCGTTGCAACATGGACAACGCAGCATGTCCGCAAATCTCAGCCACATGAGTGCACCTCACTCAATCGTTGTCGCCGCACATCGCGCGCACACTCGGCCTCAACGTGGTTCCGCCGCTCGCGCGGCGCCGGGCGCGCGGAAACGCGACACGACGTCGTTGTAGAGGGCAAGCTGCGCCGAGGCCGTAGCCGCCCAACCGAAACGCTCCGCATAGCGGCGCGTCTGCGTGCGATCCGGTCGACCGGTCCAGAACTGCTTCACTGCGTCGGCCAGGGCCTCCGGCGTACGCTCGCGCAACAGCACCCCGGCCTCCGGTGCCCGGACCACTTCCGGGGTTCCTCCGACATCGGTGGTGATGACCGGCGTCCCGCACGCCATGGATTCGAGGAGCACGTTGGGCCAGCCTTCGGTCCTCGACATGAGGACGAGCGCATCGGCAGCGGCGTAATAGACGGCGAGTTCCCGTTGCGGCATGTCGCCCACGAACGTCACGCGCCCGGCCACGCCGAGCGCTTGCGCAAGGGCCGTGAGCGCCCGCCCCTGCGGCCCTTGTCCGGCGATGACGAGACGGCACTCGGGCAGCTGCGCCAGTGCGCGGATCGCGATATCGTGGCCTTTGGCGGCAACAAGATGGCCGACCGAAAAGAGCGTCGTGCCGCTGAATCCCAACCGCTTGCGTGCTTCGTCGCGGTCCAGGGGCCGGAACAGATCGAGGTCCACGCCGTTGCGCAGCACCGATATGCACCCGGGCTGCACGCCCAGCGCAACGAGCCGTTGCTGCAACGCCTGGCTGACGGTCACGATTCGATCCGCCTGCAGTGCGGCCCACTGGATCATCTTGCGGGGAAGCGTGAAATCGGGAATGACATTCACGTCGGATCCGCGCGCCGTGATGACGACCGGCTTGCGGAACAAGCGTCCCAGCATCACCGCCGCAATGCCGTCCGGGTAGAAATAATGCGCGTCGATCAGCTCGAACGGGTACGTGTTCAGCATGCGCGCGACGGCGGGCCGCGCCGCGATCGCGAGGAGCACGGGCGCGAGCACCATGCCCACCTTGGGCACCACGGGATAGCGCGGGTGCCATACTTTTATGCCGTGGCGCTCTTCGGTTCGCGGCGCACGGCCGTACGCCGCGTACGTGCCGAAGCGGTGATTCGTCCACGGAAACCATGGTACCGGGGCAATGACTCGCGCTTCGATACTCCCCTGTGCGAGCACCTGGCGCAGGCGCGTCTCGACGAACACGCCGTGATTCGGCCGTGCTGCGTTCGGGTATAGCGTGGTGAACGTAAGTATCCTCATCCGCTGGACGCCCCTGAGTCAGGCCGCCACTTGAGCGCAGGTTGTGCTTCCGGTGAGCACGTTGCGCAGAAATGCCTCGAACATGAGCAGCGTCCACAGCGGCGTGCTGTGGTCGTGCAAGCCCGACTGGTGCTCATCGACCAGGCGCGCCACATAGCGCGCATCGAACCAGCCGGTTTCGGCAAGAACCGGCCCCAGCACGGAGCGCCGCACGGATGCCTTGAGCGGACCGCGGAACCAGCTCGCAAGCGGCACGGCAAAGCCCATCTTCGGCCGGTACAGCACGTCGGCCGAAATGTACGGCTCCATCGATTTCTTCAGCAGGTATTTGCCCTCGCCGTGTCGCAGCTTGAGATCGGGCGGCAAGGACGACAACCACTCCACCAGCGGATGGTCCATGAGGGGCTCGCGCACCTCCAGCGAGTTCGCCATGCTCGCCCGGTCCACTTTCGTGTTGATGTCCCCGACGAGGTACGTCTTGAGGTCCAGGTACTGCACCAGCGACAGCGGATGATCGGTCGGCGCGCGCCGAGCGTGGCGGCGGAGCACTTCCATCGCCGTATACCCGGCGAGCTCGCGTTTCAGCCGGTCGCTGAACAGCTTCTCCCGCATCTCGTCTTGAAGCAGCGAGACGCTGCGGAAGTACGCAGCGACCGACTCTTTCGCAAGCGACTGAAACGTCGATTTCGCGCGGAAGATGCGCGGCGCCCAGTCCGCCTTGGGATAGACGCGCCCCAGCATGCCGAACACCGGGCGGCGCAGTGAACGCGGCACGAGCGAACGCACGCGTTCCTCGTTGACGTGCCATTGGTAGCGCCTATAGCCGCCGAAGCTCTCGTCGCCGCCGTCTCCGGAGAGTGCCACTTTGAGCGATCTTCGCGCGAGCTGGCAGACGCGGTAGGTGGGCATCGCTGAGCTGTCGGCGTAAGGCTCGTCATAGATGCGTGACAGTCTGTCGACCAGCGTGAAATCGTCGGCCTCGACCTGCTCGACGTGGTGCCGCGTCGCATAGCGGCGCGCGACTTTCTCGGCATACGCCGATTCGTTGTATGCCGGGTCTCCGAACGAGATGGAGCAGGTCGTCACCGGTTCGGACGAGAGCTGCGCCATCGTCGCGACGACCGCGCTCGAGTCGACGCCGCCCGACAGGAATGCGCCGAGCGGTACGTCCGCAATGAGGCGCAGCCGGACCGACTCGCGCAGGCGCTCGACGAGTTCTTCTCCGGCCTCGCGTTCGCTGATCGGACCCGACGGCCGGAACGGCACGTCCCAGTATTCCACGGGCGAACGCGCCGCCTCGCCGCGCACCACCGTCAACGTGCAGCCGGGCGAAAGCTTGTGCACGCCTTCGAAAATCGTGCGCGGCTCCGGCACGTAGCCGTACGCGAAATAATCCTCCACGGCCTGGGGATCGATGCGGCGCGGCAATCCCGGGTGAGCGAGCAACGCTTTCAGTTCCGATCCGAAAAGCCATGTGCCGCCGGGCAGCGTGGCGTAATACAACGGCTTCACGCCGAGCCGGTCGCGGGCGAGGAACAAGGTGCGCGCCGTTCGGTCCCACAGCGCGAAAGCGAACATGCCGCGGAAACGGGTCACGCAGGATTCGCCCCATTCCTCCCACGCATGCACGATCACCTCGGTATCCGAATGCGTGCGGAACACGTGGCCGCGGGCCGCAAGCTCGCCGGCAAGGGCGTGGAAGTTGTAGATCTCGCCATTGAACACTACGACGACGCTGCCGTCCTCGTTATACAGCGGCTGCTGGCCGGTGCTGAGATCGATGATGGACAGGCGCCGATGCGCAAGTCCCAGCCCCGGCTCGAGGTGTATGCCGGCGCCGTCCGGACCGCGGTGATCGAGCGTCTCGCTCATGCGTGCGAGCAGCGGCCGCGGGATGTCGCCGCGCCCCACACCGTCGAATACGCCAGCTATGCCGCACACTTCGATGTCACTCCTGCCGAAAGTATTCGCAATCCGCTTCCACGGCGCGACGCGCGGGTCACGACGTATCTTTCGGGATGGTCTTCCTTCCCACTGGGCGCGCGTATGTGCACGGCGACGCCCTCGGTGCGCCTCACCATGCGAGTCCCGTGACACGCGCGCGCAGCGTGTGCCGCTCCTCGATATTTACGAGATCGATGACCACCTGGTCCTTGCGCACCAGCCTGCGCAGCGCTTCGGCCGTCTCCCTGCCGCTCAGCCCGACCACGATCACGTCCGATTCGGCAACGACTTCCTCGATGTCGGAACGCAGCAGCGACCCGATGTGCGGGATTTGCTGCTCGATGAAACGGCGGTTGGCGCCGAGCAGCCGCGAGAGCTGAACGTCGGGGTCGTACACCAGCAGGCTCAGCCCCTTCCCGATGAAATGCTCCGCGATCGCGACCAGCGGACTCTCCCGCAAATCATCCGTGCCGGTCTTGAACGAAAGGCCGATCATGCCTACCCGACGCTTGCCGGTCGCAAGCACCTTGTTGATCGCCTGGTCCACATGCACGCGATTCGACCAAAGTATGGAGCCCAGCATGGGCAGCTCGACGTCGCGCATCTTCGCGAGATAAAGCGTCGCCCGCAGGTCCTTGGGCAGGCACGAGCCGCCGAACGCAAAACCGGGCTTGAGATAAGCGCGGGATATGTTGAGTTGACGGTCCTGACACACCAGCTCCATCACCTGAAACGCGTCCACACCGAGCGCCTCGCACAGCCGCGCCGTTTCATTGGCGAAGGTGATCTTCAGCGCGTGGAAATTGTTGCAGCAGTACTTCACCATTTCGGCCGCGCGTATCGAGGTGGCGTGAAACTCGCACGGCAGATGACCGAACAGCTCGCGTAAGCGGGCGACCGGCACTTCCGCGTTGGCGCCGACGATGGTAAACGGCGGGCGATCGTAATCGCGGACCGATGTGCCCTCGCGCAGGAACTCGGGCTGGAAACAGACATGGAAGTCCACGCCTTCGCGCTTGCCCGACTCGCGCTCCATGATGGGCCGCAGCACGTCCTCCACGGTGCCAGGCACCAGCGTGGACCGGAACACGAACACGTGCGCGCTCGCCTTGTCGCGCAGGGCGCGTCCAAAGTCGTGCGCGAGCCGCTGGACGGCCGATTGATCCTGACTGCCATTGTGCGCGGACGGCGTGCCGACGCAGATGATGGAGAGCTCGGTATCGTGCACCGCCTGCACCGCGTCCACCGTCACCGTCACGCGCCCGCTCGCGGCCACCTGGGCCATCAGCTCTACGAGGCCCTCCTCCACTACTGGGGTTTTTCCCGCCCGGATGAGATCGAGCTTCACCGGATCGATATCTACGCCGACCACCGTGTGGCCATCCCGGGCGAGACAGGTGAGCGACACCACACCGACGTACCCGAGACCGAATATGCTGATCTTCATTGCTCGTGTTCCTCGATTGCGTGCGATTGAGTTGCGTCGTGCATTACGGACCGCTCATGCCGCCGAGCACGGCGATGCCGCGAGCCGCCCCATCGTGCGCCTGGCAAGGCAACGCTCGATCACCGAGTCGAGCTTGGTCATCGACCGCGTCCAGTCGTGATGCGACTGCACGCGCCGGCGTCCCGCTTCGCCGATCCGTGCACGCTCGGCGGGCCGTTCGAGCAGAGCCAGCACCGCTTGCGTCTGGCCTTCATCGTCGTCCTCCACCAGCAGATGCTCGCCTGGGACCGCGTCCACGCCGCGCGCCGCGACCCGCGTGGTGATCACCGGCACGCCGAGCGCCATCGATTCCAGGATCTTGTTCTGCGTCCCGCGCGCGATGCTGAGCGGCGCCACCATGACGGCGGCGCCTTGCACGTACGGGCGCACGTCGGGTACGGCACCGGTGACCGTTACGCCCGGGAGCTTGGCGAGCGCCCGCACCCGCGCCGACGGCTCCGCCCCGACGATAGTGAGCGTGACTCGCGGATTGCGCGCGTGCAGCCGGGGCAGGACCCGCTCGCAGAAGTCGAACATGCATTGCTGATTCGGGTAATAGTCCATGCGGCCGACGAAGCAGATGCGGTTCGTGTCGTAAGGCGCGCGCGCGGGAGCGAAGTAGTCGGTGTCGACGCCGTTGGGGAACCAGTCGGTCGCCACGCCGGTGCGATAGCTTTCGAGCGTCTCCCATTCAGCGCGCGTCGTCGCCGTGCAGAAATCGAAGCGCCTCGCAAGACGCTTCTCCGCGTACTCGAGCTTGCGCCCCTCGATCCAGTAGCCCGCACTGACCGGGAAAGGCTTGTAGCGCGCGTATTCCAGCCACTTTTGCGAATCCATGTCGCCGAAGTCGAGTATCTTCGGAATCCCTGCGACGTCGACCACGTACGGCGCCACGCTGGAGCAATGAACGAAGATCAAGTCGTAACGATCGTGCGCGAGTCGGGTACGGATGCGTCGCGCGAGGTCCGCCGAGTAGAAATAGCCCATTGACGACGGCATGAGCGTGGGCAGCCGCAGCACCATGCGCGCGAGCTGCGCGGTGGCCGACACCTGCGCCATTTCGATATGAGCGCAATGGCCGGCGAGCCCGCGCCCTTCGCTCGCCTCGGTGCGTGACCGGACCAGCGAAGCGACCGTCACTCGATGCCCCGCGGCGCTCAAATGCTTGATCATGTGGTAAGGACGGATCTTCCCGCCGCGCCGGGGCGGAAAGGGAAAGCGGTGACACACGTAAAGTATCCTCATGCCAGGGCTTCCTCCATTTCCGCCTGCACGTCCTGCGGAGCGCGCGTATCGAGGTACAGGCGCGCCCAGATCTCGAGGTTGAGCAGCGCGAGGAGCCGGTCGGTCGCATCCGTCCGCGCCGCCTCGTGCTCTGCCACGAGCGACTGCACTGCCGCGTGACGGAAGATGCCGCGGCGCTCCACCGCACGTCTCGACAGCAGGTGATCGACGACGGGCCGGATATCCTTCTTGAGCCACGCGCCCATCGGCGTGCCGAATCCGCGCTTCTTGCGCTCCAGGATGTCGCGCGGCAGGAGCGGCGCAAGTGCCGCTTTCATGACGTGCTTCAAGCGTCCGCCGCGCATCTTTACGTCGCCCGGAATGCGCGCGGCGAGCTCCACGAGCTCGTGGTCCAGCAATGGCACGCGGCACTCGAGCGAAACGGACATGCTCATCTTGTCGGTAAGCAACAGCAGATCGTCCGGTAACTGCGTTTGAGCATCGACGCTCAGCATGCGCTGCATTGCATCGTGGTGAGGACAGCGGTCGAATGCGGCAGCGACGAAGTCGTAAGGCTTCACGGCATAGCAGAGCAGCCCGTGCATCTCCTGCTGGTCGAATACTTGGACGTAGGAGCGGTACCTCGCCTCGAACGGCAGTTCCGCGCTCCGGAGAAATTCCTTCGCGAGCCGCGCCATGTTGAGCAGGGGCGCGTGACGATCGCTCGGCAGTCGTCGTCCCGCCGAGCGCGCCGCACCCCTCATCCACGCGGGGAGCCTCGCATAGCGCTCGTGGTAGTGATTGCCGAGATACCTGCGGTAGCCGCCGAAGATCTCGTCGCCGCCGACGCCGGAAAGAATGACTTTCACGTCCTTGCGCGCGAACTGCGACACCAGGTAAGTCGTGACGAAGGCGCTGTCGCACACCGGCTCGTCCATGTGCCACAGCAGCCGGGGCAGCAGCGCGACCACGTCCGGGCGCACGAGGATCTCATGATGGTCGGTGCCGAACAGCTGAGCCACGCGCCGCGCATACGGCAGCTCGTTGTAATATTCACCCGCCGCGTCGCCGCCGAAGCCGATCGCGTAGGTGCGCACGCGCTGCCGGCTTTGCATGGCCATGTGACCGACGACCGCGCTCGAATCTATGCCGCCCGACAGGAATGCGCCGACCGGCACGTCGCTCACCGTCTGCCGACGCACCGACTGTGCGATCCCGTCGCGAGCGCGCTCGATCCATTCACCTTCGGAGCTCGAGCGATCCACATCGGGCGGCAAGTGCCAGTACGTCCGCTGCTCGACGTGCTTTCTTTCAGCGACCAGCAGGGTCGCGGGAGGCAGCTTGGTGATGCCGGCGAACATGGACAGCGGCGCCGGGACGTAACCGAGATTGAGGTATGCGGACAGTGCCTGCATATCCATCCCGGGCGACATTCCGGAGAGCGTGAGCAGCGCCTTCGCCTCTGATGCGAACGCTAGCCATTGCGCCGTTTGGCAGAGATACACCGGCTTGATGCCCAGTCGGTCGCGCCCGATGAGCAGACGGGCGCGCGATGCATCCCACAGCGCAAACGCGAACATGCCGTTCAGCTTCCCGACTACTTCGTCGCCGAATTCGGCGTATCCGTGGATCACCACTTCGCTGTCCGAGCCGGTCCGGAACACGTGTCCGCGCGCCTGCAGTTCGGCGCGCAGCTCACGGAAGTTGTAGATCTCTCCGTTGCACACGAGCCACAAGGTGCCGCTCGAATCGGACAGCGGCTGGTGCCCACCAGCAAGGTCGATGATGGAAAGCCGCCGCATGCCGATCGCGCACGGGCCATCGAGATGGCAGCCGTCGTCGTCCGGGCCCCGGTGCACCACGACGCGCCCCATGCGCTGCACGAGGCCGGCATCGGCCGGCTTACCATCCAAGCGTAGAACTCCGTATATGCCGCACATGATCGACGTCGCCTTTAGGCCCGTACCGCTACACGCGGCTTCGATTCGATGCGCGGCATGCCGAGCACCGCACAAAAAAGCTCGAGCTGCCCTTCGGTCGTGGCGCGCCAGCTGAACTGCTCGGCGTAACGGCGCGTGAGGCTGCGATTCGGATAGCGTTCGAGCAGCCTGTTCACGGCCTGCGCAAGGGCTTCCGGCGTGCGCTGATCCAGAAGCAGTCCCGCAGAAGACGACCTCACCACTTCGCCGGTCCCTCCCACATTGGTGGCGACGACCGGCGTTCCGCACGCCAGCGCCTCGAGCAGCACGTTCGACCATCCCTCGCGGCTCGAGGCGAGCACCAGCACATCGGCCGCGCCGTAGTATTGCCGCAGGTCTTCCTGCGACAGCACGCCGGCGAAGGTGACGCGATGCGCGACGTCGAGCGTGCGCGCGAGCTCCACGAGGCGCATGTGCTCTTCGCCTTGGCCGGCTATCACGAGGCTGCACTGCGGAAGCAGCTGCAACGCGCGGATGAGCACGTCGTGTCCCCGAAGCGGCACGAGACTGCCGACGGAGAGCAGCGTAGTACCGGTGAACCGGAGCTTGCTGCGGACGGCATCACGATCGACAGGACGGAAACGCTCGAGATCCACGCCGCTGCGCAGGACGCGGATACGCTGCGCCGGAACACCGAGTGCGACGAGCTGCCTCTTCAGCGCTTCGCACACCGTCACGATGCCGGCGGCATGGTTGGCGGCCCACTGGATCATGCGGCGAGGCAACCGGAATTCCGGTATGAGGTTGAGGTCGGTTCCCCGTCCGGTGATGATCACGGGCTTGCCAAAATAGCGCCCGAGCATCACGGCGGCCACCCCGTCCGGATAG
>JBLNBW010000014.1:0-14197 GCA_050260255.1 Rhodospirillaceae bacterium
ACCGCCAAACGCGAGCAGTACGCAGCTCGCTCCTTACGTCGACACGCCGGTATCGCTGCTGCTTGCCCAGCACGCGGTGCTCGCCGACCAGATCGAGACGCAGATCAGCGCGGCGGTGCGCTCGCTGCAGTTCCAGGACATGTGCTCGCAGATCCTGTCGCATACGGGAAACCGCGTGTCGGCGCTCGAAATCGCGCTCGCTGGCGTAGAAGCGGAGGACATGCCACAGCGGCAAAGCGACGCTCGCGAAGCGGGCGGGCCGAGATCCACGGCGGAAGTGATCGAGTTCCCACGCAGCCGGCCGGTCGTGCAGCACGGAATGAACAGCGGCGAAGTGGAGCTGTTCTGACGGGCGCGGGCGGCGAGCTCAAGATTTTCAGCCCCGGTCCGTAAAGAACCGTGTGGCGCCGGCGCGGTCCGTGCGGCAGGCGAAACCGCCGGGCGACGCGGCGCAAGCCATGCGATGACGGGCGCAACGTACTGCAGGAAGCGGAAAGTGAAAACCATACTCACAGTAGATGACTCGGCGTCCATCCGGCAGATGATCAGCTTCACGTTGAAGGGCGCGGGCTACGAAGTGGTCGAAGCGAGCGATGGCGAGGAAGCGTACGCCAAAGCCAAGCGCAATCCGGTGAACCTCGTGCTCACCGATCACAACATGCCGAAGATGGACGGGCTCACGCTGATCAAGAGCCTGCGCGGACTCGAGCAGTACAAGAACGTGCCTCTGCTCGTCGTGACGACCGAGTCGAGCGATGCGATGAAAGCGCAGGGACGTGCGGCGGGCGCCAGCGGGTGGCTTGTGAAGCCGTTCGATCCGCGCCGGCTCCTGGAAGTCGTCAAGAAGGTCATCGGGTAAAGCCATGTCGACCGATCTCTCCCAGTTCTACCAGCTGTTCTTCGAGGAAGCGGCGGAGCATCTCACGTCGATGGAGAACCTGCTGCTCGGGCTCGACACGCGCGCACCCAGCTTGGACGAGCTCAACGCGATCTTCCGCTCGGCCCATTCCATCAAGGGCAGCAGCGGCATGTTCGGCTTCAACGACATGATGAGCGTGACGCACGAACTGGAGACGCTGCTCGACCGGCTGCGCAAGCAGGAGCTCGCGCTCACCAGCGACATGGTCGACGTCTTTCTCGAGGCACGCGACGTCATCAAGGCGCAGCTCGATGCCCATCGGTCGGGCCGCGCACCGGATCTCGCCCGCGCCACCGCGGTATGCGAGCGCATCAAGGCGCTCGCAGCGGTTGAATGGGCACCGGCTGCCGCGGCTGCGCCTGCCGTTGCGGTGCCCGCGCCGCTCGAAGGCGTAACGGCTCCAGTCGTGGTGCCGTGCGCCCCGCGGCGCTTCGATATCACGCTTGCCGCGAGTGCCGGGTCGACGGCCGAACCGGTGCTGGAGACCTTAAAGCTCCTCGGCGAGGCATCACTCACCGCGGGCGCAAACGGCGCCTGGCATATTGCGCTCACGACGACCGCCTCGGATGCAGAAGTGCGCGAAGCGCTGGGCTTTGTGGCCGCGCCGGACGCGATCAAGGTGGGCCCTGCGGTCGAAACGTCTGAAGACGACAGCTATGGGCTTTTCGCCGACATGCCGGCAGCGGAACCTGCTTCGGAGGCAGCGTATCGGACGAACGCGCCGGCGCAGCCGGCCGACCAGACCGAAGACGCAAGCGCGAAGTCGGGCCGTCGCGTCGAAGACAGGGGGTCGGCGGAGTCGTCCTCGATCCGGGTCAGCGTGGAAAAGGTCGACAAGCTCATCAATCTCGTGGGCGAGCTCGTCATCACGCAGGCGATGCTCGCGCAGATGTCGAACAAGGTGGATCCGGTCTTGTACGAAAAGCTGCTCAACGGCCTGGGCCAGCTCGAGCGCAACACGCGCGACCTGCAGGACGCAGTCATGTCCATAAGGATGATGCCGATCTCGTTCGTGTTCAACCGGTTCCCGCGCGTAGTGCGCGATCTGGCGGGCAAGCTCGGCAAGCAGGCGGAATTGAGGACGGTGGGCGAAGGCACCGAGCTCGACAAGGGGCTCATCGAGAAGATCACCGATCCGCTCACGCACCTCGTGCGTAACAGCATCGATCACGGCATAGAGTCGCCCGACGAGCGCATTGCGGCCGGCAAGCCGGAGAAAGGCACGATCACCCTGCGCGCCTTCCATCAGGGCGGCAACGTCATCATCGAGGTGAGCGACGACGGCCGCGGACTGGATCGCGAGAGGATATTGAAGAAGGCGCGGGAACGCGGCATGGCCGTGTCCGACACGATGACCGATGCCGAAGTCTGGCAGCTCATTTTCGAGGCCGGATTCTCCACGGCCGATCAGATTACCGACGTATCGGGTCGTGGCGTGGGCATGGACGTCGTCAAGCGCAACATCCACGCGCTGGGTGGCCGCGTCGAGATCGACACCAACAGCGGCACAGGCACGCGCATCACCATACGATTGCCGCTCACGCTCGCCATCCTGGACGGTCTGTCCGTTGCGGTCGGCTCGGAGCTCTTTATCGTGCCGCTCACGTACATCGTCGAGTCGCTGCAGCCGCAGGCGTCGGACGTGAAGACTGTCAGCGGCCGCGGACGCGTGATCCATGTGCGCGGGGAATACCTGCCGCTGATCGCACTGCACGAGGTGTTCAATCTCAAGCCTCGCGTGAAAAGCATAGAGGGCGGCATCGTCGTCATACTCGAAACCGAAGGGCGCAAGACGGCGATCGTGGTCGACGAGCTCGTCGGCCAGCATCAGGTCGTCATCAAGAGCCTGGAGACGAACTACCGTCGCGTGTACGGCGTGTCGGGAGCGACGATCATGGGCGACGGTAAGGTTGCGCTAATCCTCGATCCGGTGGCGATAGCCCGCGAGGCGGTCGCATCGGCGGCCCAAGCGGCGTAGACCTTGAAGCGCTTCACGGCCACGACACCGGGAACGGACAAAATGAAAAGGACGCAGACCATGGCTCAAGCAGCGGTACATGAATCGCAAAAGATGGCGCCAGGCCCGGGCATGTCGAACGAGTACCTCACGTTCACGCTGGGCAAGGAGGAGTACGGCATAGAGATCCTGAAGGTGCAGGAGATCCGCGGATACGAAGCCGTCACGAAGATCGCGAACGCCCCGGAGTTCATCAAGGGCGTGGTGAACCTGCGCGGCACGATCGTGCCCATCGTCGACATGCGCATCAAGTTCAACCTCGGCACCGCCGAGTACAACCAGTTCACCGTCGTGATCATCCTCAACGTCGCGGGGCGCGTGGTCGGTATGGTGGTGGACAGCGTGTCCGACGTAATCCGGCTCTCCGGCGAGCAGATCCGGCCGGCGCCGGATTTCTCGTCGACCTTCGACACCAAGTACATCACCGGACTCGGCACCGTCGACGAGCGCATGCTGATTCTCGTGGACATCGAAAAGCTCATGTCCGGGCAGGATATGGCGCTGATCGAGCACGGCGGGCTGCAGTAGCCTAGGGGCGGCGCGCCGCATCGCAAAATCGTCATGCGCATACGCCGCCCCGGGGTGGCGGCGCGTGTGCCGTGGGAAGCAAACGATTTTTAAGGGGGGATCATGAAAAACTTTACGATCAATGCACGGCTGATGGCCGTGATCGCGTTCATGTCGGCGCTGCTGGTGGTCGTGGGCGGCGTGGGCATGTACGGCATGGGCAGCATGAAGGAGGGTCTGCGGACCGTGTACGAGGACCGCACGGTCGCCTTGCGCTACCTCACGCAGGTGGAACGGACGCTCACCAGCAACCGCCTGCAGTTCGCGAACGCCATAGTCGATCAGCGGCCGGAAGCCGCGAAGACAGCGATGGAGCGCCTGGAAGCCAACATGGCGACGAGCGCGAAAGCGTGGACGGCGTACGTCGCGACGGAAATGACCAGCGAAGAGAAGAAGATCAGCGAGAAGTTCGCGGCGGATCTGGAGCAGGTCAACAAGCAGGCGATACTGCCGGCGATCGCGCTCCTCAGGCAAGGTGACATCGAAGGGCTGAAAGCGCTGTATACCGGCGCATCGCGCAAGCTCAATACCGAGGCGCGCGCGGCGATCGAGTCCCTGGTCAAGCTGCAGCTCGACGTGGCGAAGCAGGAATACGAGGAAGCGGCGAGCCGTTACGCCATGCTCCGCGCGCTCGTGATCGGCTGCATCGTGTTCGGCGTGCTGCTTTCGATCTTCGTCGGCGTACTGCTCATGCGCAGCATCATGCGTCCGCTCAACCAGGCGGTCGCCGTCGCCGACGCCGTCGCGGCGGGCGATCTCACGTCCACCGTGGAGATCCGCTCCAACGACGAGACGGGCAGACTCCTCCATGCCCTGAAGAACATGAACGAGCAGCTGTCGGGCCTCGTGCGCACGGTGCGCACCAGCGCGGATGCGATCAGCGTGGGCAGCGACCAGATCTCCGCCGGCAACGCCGATCTTTCGCAGCGCACCGAGGAGCAGGCTTCGTCGCTGGAAGAGACGGCTTCCTCGATGGAAGAGCTCACGAGCACCGTCAAGCAGAACGCGGACAACGCACGGCAAGCGAACCAGCTTGCGGCCGGTGCGTCCTCGGTGGCGGTGAAAGGCGGAGAGGTGGTGGGCGAAGTCGTGCGCACCATGACCTCGATCAACGAGTCGTCGAAGAAGATCGTGGACATCATCGCGGTGATCGACGGCATTGCGTTCCAGACCAACATCCTGGCCCTCAACGCTGCCGTGGAAGCGGCGCGTGCCGGCGAGCAGGGCCGCGGCTTCGCGGTGGTGGCGTCCGAAGTGCGCAGTCTGGCGCAGCGCAGCGCCGCGGCGGCGAAGGAGATCAAGGAGCTCATCACCGATTCGGTAAGCAAGGTCGAGGATGGCACGCGGCTGGTGGACGAAGCGGGCAGGACCATGGACGAAATCGTCTCGTCGGTGAAGCGGGTGACGGACATCATGGCGGAAATCTCGGCGGCATCGCAGGAGCAGAGCTCGGGCATCGAGCAGGTCAACCAGGCGGTGACGCAGATGGACGAGGCGACGCAGCAGAATGCGGCGCTGGTCGAACAGGCGGCTGCCGCCGCCGAAAGCCTGCAGGACCAGGCGCAGCAACTGACGCGTGCGGTGTCCGTGTTCAAGGTCGCGCAGAACCAGGCGACGTATGCCCCGGCCGCTCCGCAGGCGCACGCGGGAGGCAACGTCAAGCCCATACCGCGACGGGAACCCAAGCCGGCAAAGACCGAAGCGAAGATCCAGCCCGTGCACAAGGCAAAGAAAGTCGTCAATGCCGCGCCCGGCGGTGACGAATGGGAAGAGTTTTAAAGACGCCGGGCTCCGCATGACGAAAAGGGCCCGACCCCTATCGTCGATATCCGATGCGGTTGTCCGGCGCATGGCGCGCGCGTCGCTTGAAGAGGTGAATTTCTACGTTCTCGAGCGCCGCCGCCCGGCGCCCCAAACGCGAGGCCGACGTGGCGGTTCGCGGCCATAGCAGATGGCAAGGCATGCAGAGCAGTCAGCAACGAATGGCAAGAACCGAGACATCCGCCCTACGCCGTCCGAGCGCGCCACGTACGGAAGACGACGTCGCGCCGGGCCGCCCGATTGCGACATCGCAGCTCGTCGCTCGCCCTGAGGGACGGGAGTTCGAGTTCACGGCGCGCGATTTCGAGCGCATTGCGCGCATGATCCATGAGCATGCCGGCATATCGCTGTCGCCAAGCAAGCAGGAGATGGTGTACAGCCGGCTTGCGCGGCGGCTGCGTGCGCGAGGCATGCAGCGCTTCGATGATTACCTGGGCTTGCTCGCGACGGGGGACGAGGCCGAATGGGAGGCATTCACCAATTCGCTGACCACGAATCTCACCGCGTTCTTTCGCGAGCAGCATCACTTTCCCATCCTCGCGCAGCATGCCCTCGGGCAGGCGAGGAGTCATCGCATCGAGCTCTGGTGCTCCGCATCCTCCACGGGCGAGGAGCCGTATTCGATGGCGATGACGATGGTGGAGGCATTCGGCACTTACACACCGCCGGTTCACATCACAGCAACGGATCTCGACACGCAAGTGCTCGCGAAGGCGCGCGCCGGAATTTATCCGCTCGACAGACTCGAGCGCATGCCACTGGAGAGGCGGCGTCGGTTTTTCCTGCGCGGCAAGGGCGCACAGGCGGGCTACGCCCGCGTGCGGCCGGAACTCCAGCAGATGATCACGTTCAGCCCGCTCAATCTGCTGGATCGCTCCTGGCCGGTGGGCGGACCGTTCGACGCGATCTTCTGCCGCAACGTCATGATCTACTTCGACAAGAAGACCCAGCGCGGCATATTGGAGCGATTCGTTCCGCTCCTGCGCGAAAACGGGCTGCTCTTCGCGGGACACTCGGAGAGTTTCCAGCATGCGGCGGAGCTGTTCCGTCCGCGCGGCAAGACCGTGTACGAGCTTGCACGCGGAGCAGGCCGCCATGGTTGAAGAGCATCTCGCCAAGAACCTCTACTATGACGGTCAATTCGGCATCGAGGCGGCCAAGCTGCTGCCGGGGGAGTATTACGTCACCGCTCAGCCGATGGTACTCGTAACCGTCCTCGGCTCGTGCGTCGCCGCATGCATACGCGACTCGCAGCTGCGCATAGGAGGCATGAACCACTTCATGCTTCCCGAAAGCGTGCACGAAGCCGACAGTCCGCTGTCGAGCTCGGCGCGCTACGGCACGTACGCGATGGAGGTGCTGATCAACGAGCTCATCAAGCTCGGGGCGCGGCGCAACAAGCTCCAGGCCAAGGTATTCGGCGGCGGCAACGTGCTGCGCGGCTTTACCGCGACCAACGTGGGCGAGCGCAATGCGGCCTTCGTGCTCGAGTACCTCAAGACCGAGAACATCCCGGTCATAGCGCAGGACCTCATCGACATCTATCCGCGCAAGGTCTACTTCTTTCCGGAAGACGGGCGTGTGATGGTGCGAAAGCTGCGCTCGCTCCACAACAGCACCATCATGAAGCGCGAAGGCGATTACAGCCGGCGCTTGCGCTCGGGCGGCGTCGCGGGCGACGTCGAATTGTTCGGCTGACGGGGAGTATGCGCGCATGAACCCCATCTCAGTCATCGTGATCGACGACTCGGCACTGATCCGCAAGCTGCTGACGGAAATCATCGACAGCCAGCCCGGGCTGAAGGTCGTCGGCGCGGCGCCCGACCCCATCGTCGCGCGCGAGATGATACGGTCGCTCAATCCCGACGTCATCACGCTCGACGTCGAGATGCCGCGCATGGACGGGCTAGACTTCCTCGAACGGCTGATGCGTCTGCGGCCCATGCCGGTGCTGATGATCAGCACGCTGACCGAGCGCGGCTCCGAGGTGACGCTGCGCGCGCTCGAACTCGGCGCGGTGGACTTCATCACCAAGCCCAAGCTCGACATCGCTGCAGGCATGGCCGAGTACGCCGATCAGATCGGAGAGAAGCTGCGCGCCGCGGCGCACGCGCGCATCAAGCGCCGGCCGACTCCCGGTGAGACGGTGCCGCGCCTGAGCGCGGACGCCGTGCTGCCTGCGCTACACAACCGGATCGCGTCGACCGAGAAGCTCATCATTGTCGGCGCCTCCACCGGCGGCACCGAGGCGATCAAGGAGGTTCTCATCCGCATGCCGCCGGATTGCCCCGGCATACTCGTCACGCAGCACATGCCCGAGGCGTTCACCAAGTCGTTCGCCGACCGGCTCAACAGCTTGTGCCGCATCGAGGTGCGCGAAGCGAAGGGCGGCGAGCGTGTGCTGCCCGGACACGCGTACATCGCGCCCGGACACTCGCATCTCATGCTGAAGCGCAGCGGAGCGAACTACATGACCGAGCTGTCGAGCGCGCCGCCGGTCAATCGCCACCGTCCGTCGGTGGACGTGCTGTTCCGTTCGGCGGCGAATTTCGCCGGCCGCAACGCGATCGGCGTGATACTCACCGGCATGGGCAAGGACGGCGCGGCAGGCATGCTGGAGATGAAACGGGCCGGCGCCTACAACATTGCGCAGGACGAGTCGAGCTGCGTGGTGTACGGGATGCCGAAAGAAGCCGTAGCGGTCGGAGCAGTGGACGAGGTCGTGCCGTTGAACGACGTCGCACGCCGCGTGCTCGCTCACTTGGCGACGATGGGCGGAGCCGCGATTCGGGTATAGCCGCCCACCGCGCGGCATTCCGGTAGTAACTCAACGAGCCTTGCCTGGACGGCGGCAGAGAGCTTTCGCGCCTTGACCGCGACGTGCGGCCACGCGGGCGTCAGGACATCTGGGATTGCTGGTAGTTCTGCATGCCCACCTGATCCATGAGCGAGAGCTGCGTCTCCAGCCAGTCGATGTGATCTTCTTCGCTTTCGAGTATGTCCTCGAACAGCTCGCGCGTAACGTAGTCCTTGATCGATTCGCAGTGCGCGATCGCCTCGATCAGCAACGGCCGCGCCTCCTGCTCCAGCCTGAGATCTGCTTCCAGCGCCTCGCGCGTGTTCTCGCCGATCATCAACTTGCCGAGGTCCTGGAGGTTCGGCAGACCCTCGAGAAAAAGCGTCCGCTCGATCAGCCTGTCCGCATGCTTCATTTCGTCTATCGATTCCTCGCGCTCGTGCTCGGCGAGCTTCTTCAAACCCCAGTTCGCGAACATGCGCGCGTGCAGGAAATACTGATTGATGGCGGTGAGCTCGTTGGTGAGCACGCGGTTGAGGTACTCGATGACCTTGGCGTCCCCTTTCATTTGCGTCTCCTCACTGTAGCCGTCGACGAAAGGGGCTCGACACCCCGATGCTACCCGCCGCGCAGCGTCAAGTGACGGGAGCAAAAGCGAAGCCTGAATCCTGCGTCGACTGCGCAGCCAGCTCTTCCCGCAGTATCTGGCGCGCGTACGGCGCGCATTTCCCGCAGCCGGTCGCTACACCGAGGCTTTCCTTGAGCTCGGCCATGCTCCGGACACCGAGCTCAACTGCCTGGCGGATCTGCCGATCCGTCACTGCTTTGCAGATGCAAACATACATTTTTTGGCCCACCCGTATTGCAATGAGAAGCATTCTCATTTATTCTGATGCCGCTGTCAACGAACGGGACCCCCAAGCCTCTACGAGGCGTTTTGAAGAACATGGGAGAGCGAATAAGACACAAAGCCGACCGGCCGGAGCGTTGCGGACGAGGTGCCGGTCTGTTTGCGACGGTAGTGCTGCATGCCGGCGTGTTCGCGCTGTTGATGCAACACAAGCCCGTCAGCCCCGCGATCGCGCCCGCGCATCCCCTGATGGTGAGCTTCGTCTCGGAACCCCAGACGTCAAAACCGGCGCCGCTGCCGGTCGCCAAGCCGAAGCCGGTGGAGCGCAAGGTTGTGCGTCGGTCGCCGCCACCGCCCAAGCGGGAAACGCCTGCTCCACTGATTACCGCCGCCCCGCAAGCACAATCGACATTTCCATCCGCGCCGCCTGCACCGGAGCCTCAGCCGACGCCTAACTCGGCTTCGGCGCCGGCGACACAGCCGACCGCATCGGCGCAGGTGCCGGCTGCTCCTGCGCCAACGGTCACGCAGCCGAGCTTCAACGCCGACTACTTGCAGAATCCTGCGCCCCGCTATCCGCCGCTGGCGCGCCGCATGGGCCAGCAGGGCAAGGTGGTGCTGCGCGTGCTGGTCAACGCGGGAGGCAGCGCGTCGCAGGTCGAAGTGCGTACGAGCAGCGGCTCGGACGTGCTGGACGAGGCGGCTCTCGAGGCAGTCAAACGCTGGCGCTTCGTTCCGGCCAAGCGCGGCGACCAGCCGATCTCGGCGTGGGTGCTGGTGCCGATCACTTTCACATTGCAAGGATGAACATGGAAACGACGCAGGCCCTGGGATGGGCGAATTTCTTGTCGCAATCCGACGCGGTAGGCAAAGGATTGCTCGTCGTGCTGCTGCTCATGTCGGCAACCACGTGGTATTTCATCGTCAGCAAGGCAGTGCAGACGTACAAGAGGCGGCGCCGCACTGCCGGCTTTCTGGCCCGCTTCTGGGATGCCCCGTCGCTGCAAGCGGTTGCCCGAGACCTGGAGGAACATCACCCCGACGAGCCGTTTTCGCATCTTGCCTGGCACGCCATCGTGGCGGCGCGCCATCACGAGCATCATGTCGCCAACCGGCTCAACGAGGCCGGCACCGCAGCCGACTTCATGACCCGCGCGATGCGCCGGGTCATGGATGAAGAGACCGCCCGTCTCGAATCCGGGCTTACCGTGCTCGCTTCGATCGGCAGCACCGCCCCGTTCATCGGATTGTTCGGAACGGTGTGGGGCGTCTACCACGCGCTCGTCAGCATAGGGATGTCGGGACAGGGCACGCTCGATAAAGTGGCCGGCCCGGTGGGCGAGGCGCTCATCATGACGGCGCTGGGGCTTGCCGTGGCGATACCGGCAGTGCTCGCTTACAACGCATGCGTGCGCAGCAACCGTCTGGTGCTCGCGAAGCTCGATGCGTTCGCGCACGATCTCTTCGCATTCCTCACCACCGGTTCGCATGTGACGGCGGCTGCACCAGCCGTGCCGCTCAAGCCGGCCGCAGCCGCGCGGAGCATGTGACATGGCGTTCGGCGCATTCAACCGCAGCAGCTCCGAGTCGCCGATGGCGGAGATCAATATGATCCCGCTGGTCGACGTGATGCTGGTGCTGCTCGTGATATTCATCGTCACCGCACCGCTGCTCACGCACGCGCTCAAGATCGATCTGCCGCGCGCCTCCACCACGCCGAACATCACCAAGCCGGAACACGTCTCATTGGCGATCGACGCCGCTGGTCGCTATTTCTGGAACGGCGCGCCGACGGACAAAGCGGGTATTGCTGAAAGAGCGGCCGCAGCCGCGCGGCAGCAGCCTCAGCCGGAAGTGCACATACGCGCGGACAAGGGCACGACCTACCAGACGCTGGCCGAAGTGATGGCCACGGTGAGCAAGGCGGGTCTTGCACGTATCGGCTTCGTATCCGACCCGCGCAACGACGACGGCCGCCAATGAAGGAGTTGCCGGAAGTGCCTCGAAGCGAGCGTCTCGCGAAGCCCGCAAAACCGAGCGGTGAAGACACGAAGCGCGAGGTGCGCAGCGAGGACCTCTTCAACGGTTCGAGCGTGGTCCTGATCCGGCATGCCGACGTAATTTATACCCTGCGGCGTACGAGCAGCGGAAAACTGATACTGACGAAGTAAACGCAATACCGGCAGCCAGCCAACAAGCATTGCTTGCGTAGCCAGCCTTTAGCCGAAATACCTGAAGGAGCAGCTATGCAAGACGCACGACGCGCCGGCCGTATTGCCGGCCCCACCACCGCGCTCGCGCTGTGTGCGATCGCGATTCCCGCCGTCGCACAGACGACCGAGCGCGAGCTTTCCGAAGTGAAGGTTCAGGCGACCGGCGACGTCGCGCCGTACAGCGCGCCCACGGCAACCTCCGCGACGAAGATCGAAGCGCCGCTTCGCGACATTCCGCAAACCGTCGATGTCGTTCCCAAAGAGCTCATCCGCGATCAGGGAGCCCGGTCGATGCAGGATGTGCTTCGCAACGTGCCGGGCGTCGGCCTCTCGCACGGCGACGGCCAGCGCGATCAAGTCACTATTCGCGGCTTTTCGGCCATCGCCGACCAGTTCGTGGATGGCATGCGCGACGACGCGCTTTATTTCCGTGATCTGTCCAACATCGAGCGCGTGGAAGTGATCAAGGGGCCGGCTGCGGTGTTATACGGCCGGGGCTCGTCCGGCGGTCTCATCAACCGCATTACCAAGAAGCCCGGTATCGACATCACGGAGATAACGGGGCAAGTCGGCAGCTGGAATCAGCGGCGGATGGAGTTCGACGTCGGCCGGAACATGGGCAACGCGGCCTTTCGCGTGACCGGCGCCGCCGAGCGAGCCGACAGCTATCGCAATCAGCAGTTTCTCGACCGCGAGAATCTGGCGCCGTCGCTATCGCTCAAGCTCGGGTCGGACACGCAGTTGCTGCTGCAGGCGGAACAGACCTCGGATCGCCGCATTACCGATTTCGGCGTACCGGCATTTCGCGGTCGTCCAGTGGACGTGTCGCCGTCGACCTACTACGGCGCAGCCAATGCGCGCGACGTGGACTACACGCAGTCGGACGTCACGTCCCTCGGTGCGACGCTCACCCATCGCATCAACAGCGAGTGGTCGTTCCGCAACGCCATCCGCGGCTACGAATACCGCATGGATCGCAACAACACGCTGGTGGGCAGCGTGAACGAAGCGGCGCAGACGGCAAGCCTCAACCGCTCCAACGTGCGCCGCCACGAGACGGGATTCTTCAATCAGGCGGAGCTGATACAGAAGACGCAAATCGCGGGCATGGCGCACCAGCTGCTGTACGGCCTGGAAGTGGGACACCAGCGGAAGGATCAATACTTCGTCACGCAGAACAACGTTGCGACCGTATCCCTGTTCAATCCGGTGTTGCCGGTGCTGCCGTTTCTCGCGAACGCCACGCCTTCGACCAACAATGTCGGCGTTTTCGATGTCGCGGGCGTTTACGTGCAGGATCTCGTGACGCTCTCGCGCAATTGGAAAGCGTTGGCCGGCGTCCGCTACGACCAGTTCGAGCAGGAAACACGCGAGCGCCGCGTGGGGCAGACCGGACTCTCGCGTACCGACCGCAATTGGAGCCCGCGCGTGGGTCTCGTGTATCAGCCCGGCGCTACGCAGTCGTACTACGCGTCGTACAGCCGTTCTTATCAGCCCTCCGGCGAGCAGTTCGCGCTGGCCGCGAACAACGCCCAGCTCGCGCCCGAGGTGACGACGAACCAGGAAGTCGGCACCAAGCTCGACTTGCTCGGCGGGCTCGCCACCGCGACGGCTTCGCTGTTCCGCCTCGAACGGACGAACATCAAGGTCACCGACCCGACGACGAACACGCTCATCCCCGTGGGCGTGCAGCGCACCGACGGCATGGAAGTGACGTTCGCCGGCGAGCTGCCCAACCGCTGGCACATCCACGCCGGCTACGCGTATCTCGATGCGCGCATCACCGACTCCGTGGCCGTCGATGCAGGCCAGCGCGTCCAAGGCAAGCGCGCCACCCTGACGCCCCGGCACAGCGCGAATCTCTGGCTGGTGAAAGCGATGGGCAACGGCTTCGGCGTAGGCGGCGGCGTGACTTACGTCGACGACCGTGCAGCCAATCCGGGCAACACCGTGACGCTGCCCGAGTACGCGGTATTCGACGCGGTTGCATACTGGCGTCAGAAGAGCTACGACCTGCAGCTCAATCTCTACAACCTGTTCGACCGTAAGTACATCGTGGCCGGCCACGGTTCGGCGCCTAACCTCAACCTGCCGGGCGCTCCGCGCAGCGCGCAGCTCACGGCGCGGTTTCGGTTCTGAGGGAGGCGCCTGAATGACCACACGATCGGCCACGCTGCGCCCGGCTTCCGGTGCCGCCACACAAGGTGGCGTCAGGGCGCCCACACCGCAGGGCTATCTGTTCCTACCGGCATCGTTGCGCCGTGCCAACGTGCTGATCTGGCTGCGGCGCACGCACGCGTGGTGCGGCTTCTGGGGGGCGGCGCTCGCGTTGTTGTTCGGTGCGACGGGCATACTGCTCAACCATCGAGCGGTGATGAAGATCCCGGCGCTGCACATCCAGCAGACGACGATACAAGTACCGCTGCCCGGGTCGCCGCCGTCCAACCCCGAAGACCTCGCCGTGCGTCTGCAGCAAGCCTTGCGCCTCGACAAGTCCGCCGTGCTGACGAAGACCGAACCGGCACAGGAAGTGGAGTGGAACGGGACCGTCGTGCGGCAACCCGTGCTGTACCGCGTGTGGTTTGCAACGCCGCAAAGAAGCTACGTTGCCGAGTACTGGGCGGGTAACGCGCATGCCGCGGTGAAGCAGCAGGACCCGAATTTCTTCGCCTACCTCACGCGGCTGCACATGGGCACTGGCGCGGGCGTCGCGTGGATATTGCTGGTCGATACGCTTGCCGGCGGCCTCATCGCGCTCGCTTTGAGCGGAATGTTGCTGTGGAGCCGGCTGCACGGTCCGCGCCTGCTGGCGCTCGGTCTCGCCGGCGGATCGGTGTGCCTGATCGTGGCGCTGGCATGGCAGTCGGGGTGATGGGAATCCGGCGCCGTCACGCCGGTCTGGCCGCTTGGACTCAAAGTGGATAAAATAACGCCTCGCTCGACGGCCCGCTCCTGGCGTCGCGCGGCGCGAGTCCCTCAATGCCGCTTTTGCTCAGTTGGTAGAGCAGGCGCT
>JBLNBW010000015.1:0-8326 GCA_050260255.1 Rhodospirillaceae bacterium
TGTCGCGGCCGGCAACGGAAAGTATTCCGCGACTGGGATTTCCACCACCGCCGGCCCATCGATCGCCAGCGCTACCGCCACCGCGTCCGCGACGTCTTCCGGCCGGGAGGCGTAAAAGCCGCGCGCGCCGTACGCTTCGGCGAGCTTGTCGAAGCGCGGGTTCTCGAGGTCGACTCCGACGTAGCGCGCACCGAAATGCCGCTGCTGCTGCGCCTTCTCGGCGCCATGGCAGCGGTTGTTCAGCACGATGCTCACGTGCGGAATGCGAAAGCGCACCGCCGTGTTGATTTCCTGCGTCGTGTACATGAAGCCGCCGTCGCCCTGGAGCGTGACCGCTTTACGATCGGGACGGCCGAGCTTCGTGCCCAATCCGACGCAATACCCCATGCCCAGTCCGCCGTGCGACGCGTAATTGAAGAGCGTGCGCGGAAACGCGAACTGCAACCGTTCGTACGCGAGCCCGGCGGCAACGCCTGCATCGAGCGTGACCATGCAATCCCGCGGCAGCACTTTGCGCAGCTCCGGGTACACGCGCTGCGGCATCATCGGCTCGCCTGCAAGATCGTGTTCGGCGTCGAGACGCTTGCGGCGCCGGGCCACGTATTCCGAAATCTCGGAACGCCAGGCTTGCAGGCTGCGTCGTTTGCCGGCGTGCGGCTGGATTGCCGCAAGCAGCTGCTCGCCAACGGCACGTGCGTCGCCCACGATGCCGACGGCGATGCAATGGTTGCGGCCGACCTCCTGCGCGTCGATGTCCACCTGGATGATGCGCGTCGCAGGATGGATCGTGCCGTCGTTCCACGATGTCGTGGACTGGCTGAGCCTCGAGCCTAACGCGAGCAACACATCCGCGCGATGTATCGCTTGCGCTGCTTCCGGAGCGCCGCGCCGTCCCGGCATGCCGACATACAGCGGGTGATCGTTGGGCACGGCGTCGTTATGGCCGTATGCGGGAACGAGCGCCATGTCCAGCGCTTCGGCCAGCGCAACCGCGACTTGCGATGCTTCGCCATCGACTACGCCCCCACCGGCGAGCAGCACCGGCCGCTCGGCGCCCCGCAGCAGCTCGGCTGCCTGAGCGATGGCCTCCTCGTCGCCCCGCACGCGCTGCGCTACAGGGCGATACGCCGCCGGCGCGAGGAGCGCATCGTCTATGGTCTTGTTGTCCATGAGATCGCGCGGGATGTCCACGAACACGGGACCTTTGTCGCCGGTCGTGGCGGCGCGCAGCGCATCGCGCAGCACGGCCGGTATGCGCTCCGTGACATGTGCCTGCCGCGCGTATCGGGTGACGGGTCGAAACATATCGACGAGATCGAAGGCCTGGCTGCCGTCGCGATCGAGATACTGGCGCGCGACATCGCCGGCGATGACGACGACTGGCGCGCGGCCCTTGTAGGCCAGCGCGATACCGGTCATGAGGTTGATCGAGCCGGGCCCGGACGTCGTCACGCAAGCCGCCGGCTTTCCCGAAGCGCGCGCGTAGCCGTACGCCATGAACGCGGCGCCTTCTTCGTGCCGCGTATCGATGAAATGCATATCGCTACGCCCGTAGAGCTCCGTCACGATGCTGTTCGTGGTCGTGCCGACGAGACCGAAGATGTGGTCTATCCCCTCCGCGCGCAGGAGCTCCAACACTGCGCGACCCGCCGTCATCTGCGGCATGGCACCTCCCGGTTGATTTTGTGAGCGAGTGGCAATCTTGCCATAGCCCGGCCGGCCGTTGAGGTCTCGCGAGCCGGCATGGAGATCGCAGGACTAGCGGTACGCGGGCATGGTCCCCTACCGGAGCGAGTATGAACCGCATAATGACCGTATTCGCCGCGTGTCTCGTCGGGGCGTGCGCGAGCACGCCGGACGATACGAATGGCGCAGCCGCATCCTGGCTGGGCGCAAGCTATGACGACGTGGTCGCGCGTTGGGGCACGCCGGTGCGCAGCAGCGCCCTCGCAGACCGCCGTTCTGCGTATACCTGGGCATCCGAAAGCAGCGCGAGCCGAGGCACGATCTGGCCGTCGATAGGCGTCTTTGGAGGCAGCGGCGGAGTCGGCGTGGGTGCCGGTGCAGCGGTCGGGCCTGGCGGCCTGGCGCTCGTGCGCTGCGAGCGAACCTTGATCTTCCGGGACGGCCACGTCATCGATCAGACATGGCAGGGCGATCCCGCTTATTGCAATACTTTTCGCCGCTAAGGCTTTGGCCCGCTAGCGGTCGAGCGGGCAGCAGTCCGGCCACCACTATGCAGCCGGCATACCCGATGCGCACGCCTTTTGCTTCCCGCGCGGCCGCGCCGCCGCGGTCTTCGGCATTACGGTGCAGACTCCTGTCGGTGACCGCATAGCACGCAAGAGACGGCAGCAGGAACTATCAACACGATACCGTAAGGGAGAGATCATGAAAGCCCGACGTGCGATGCGGGCCGAACGCCGCGTGCGTTTCGACCCCGAGGACACCGAGTCGGAAGCCGACTTCCTCGTCGACTGGGAAGAGACGGACCCCGTGCTCGAAGAAATGGATGCGCGCGAGGCCGCCACCCTTGCATACGGCAGCTTCGCGCACGAGGACTGAACGCCGCTCAGACGCCGACGGCCGCTCGCACGCGCGCTGACGTGAGCGGCAGATCGCGTATGCGCACACCCGTCGCGTCGGCGACCGCATTCGCGAGCGCTGCCGCAGACGGCCCCTGCGCGGCCTCGCCGGTGCCGAGGAAGGGCATGCCGGGACGGTCGATGATATGGACTTCGACGTTGTCCGGCACGTTCGTGAAGCGCACGATCGGGTAACCGCTCCAGTCCCTGCTCGTGATGCGCGTGCGGTCGAATGCCACCGACTCGTACATCGTCCAGCTGAGCGACTGCACGATGCCGCCTTCGATCTGGTTGCGTATGCCATCGGGATTGACCGCCTCGCCGCTGTCCACTGCGGCAACGACCCGCAGCGGATGCACCCGACCGCTGCTGCGATCGACCTCGACTTCGCAAGCGACGGCGGCATAGGCCGCAGAGTTCTTGTAGCGCGCGAAACCGAATCCGCGGCCGCGACCCTGCTGGCGCGGGTAGCGCGTCCACCCGAATTTGTCGGCCGCGCGGACGACGACTTCACGGGCGCGTGCGTCCTGCAGATGGCGCATGCGGAACGCGACGGGGTCGGCGCGTGCCGCCCTCGCGAGCTCGTCCATGAAACTCTCCAGCGAGAAGACGTTCATGTACGCACCCAGCGAGCGCAGCGCCGAAACGCGCAGCGGCATCTGGGCGATGAAGTGATTCAACACGACGGCGTTGGGCAGCGCGTAGAGCGGAACCGCGTTGCGATCGCCGCCGCCGTCGGGCAGCGGCATGTTTTTTGGCTCCTGCGGCAAGAACGGCGGATCGACATGCCAGCCTGCGACCAGATTGCCGGCGGGACCCGGGCGCATCGAGTGGGTGTTGCTCCACACTTCGTAATGCCATGCCGCGATGCCGCCATTCGCATCCAGTTCTGCCTGCGCCGTCGTCACCATCGCGCACCCGTACGGCTCCCACCCGTGCTCGTCTTCGCGCATCCATTGCACGCGCACGGGCCGATTGGGAAACGCGACGGCGAGCAGGCCCGCATCGCCGCCGGCATCGTCCGCTGCGTTGTGACCATAGCAGCCGGAACCTTCCATATGGATGCACCGCACGCGCTCGGGCGGCAGGCGCACGAGCTCCGCGATCGCGCTGCGCAGCGGGTAGACGCCTTGCGTGTGAGACCATACCGTCAGCATGTCGTCGCGGTAGAGAGCGACCGCGCATGAAGGCCCTATGGACGCGTGCATCTGATAGGGCCGCGTGTACGTGGCGGAGACGACGTTGCCCTTCGGCGCCGGTGTCGCGGCATTGCCCAGATCGACAAAGTCCTGCGTGGGCAGGCTGCGCAGATGCTGATGGAGCGCTTGCGGCGGCGGCAGCGACGCGCCCTCTTCCCACTGCGCGGTGCGGCGCAACGCCTGCAGCGCCTTCACCGCCTGATACTCGCGCTCCGCGATCACGGCGAGATAGGAGCCGTTGCGCACCACTTTCAGCACCCCGGGCATCTTCTCCACCGAGGCGGTATCGACCTGCTTGAGCTTCGCGCCATAGCTCGGCGGCCGGACGACGCGCGCATGCACCATGCCCGGCAGCCGCAAGTCGTGCACATAGCTCACGCCGCCGGTGACTTTGCCCGGTATGTCGATCCGCGGGAGCGACTTACCCATCACGGCGTGCGTGCGCGGATCCTTGAGCGGCGACTTCGCCTGCGCCTCCACGTGCAGCGTCTGCTCGGTCACGAGCTCGCCATATTTGAGCGTTCGCCCGTCCGCGCTCTTGATCGTGCCGTCCTGGACCGACAGCGTATCGACCGGCACGTTGAGGCGCGTCGCGGCAAGCTGCATGAGAATGGCGCGGACCTGCGCCGCCGCATTGTAGATGGCGGTGCCGCTGTCCTGCATCGAATGACTGCCTGCGGTGTAGCCCTCGTTCGCAGTGCGGCCCGTGTCCGCCGTCACGAGCGCGATGCGCTTCGGATCGACGACCAGCTCTTCGGCAGCGACCTGTATCAGCGCCGTCTTGATGCCCTGCCCGAGCTCGGCCTTGCCTGTGAACACGGTGATCGAATTGTCCGCGCCGATGCGTATCCACGCATCCAGCATGGTGGCTTTTTTGAGACTGCCCGGCAGCTGCGGCGCCTTGATCGGCTCTTTGCCTACGTTCTGCGCCTCCGTTGCAGCCGACCACGCCTGAGACGAGAGCGTGAAGCTCACGATCAGCGCGCCGCCGGTCTTGAGAAAGTCGCGACGGGAAACCGAAGCCGGCAATGTGCTCATCGTCCGTTGCCTCCGCCGCCCGTTTTCATGTAGCCGGCTGCGCGCTCGACGGCGCGCAGTATGCGCATGTGCGTGCCGCAACGGCAAAGATTCGTGCTCATGTGAGCGCGAATCTGCGCAGTCGTCGGCGCGGCATTGCGCTCGAGCAATGCCTGCGCACGCATCATCATGCCGGGTATGCAGTAGCCGCATTGCGCGGCCTGCTCCTCGATGAATGCACGCTGCATCGGCCCGGGGCTTTCCACGGTGCCCAGTGCTTCGACCGTCTTCACCTGCCGGTTGGGCAACGCGGAGATCGGCGTAATGCACGAGAGCACCGACTCACCGTCGACCATGACGGTGCATGCGCCGCACTGGCCCAGCCCGCAGCCGAATTTCGCCCCGTTGAGTTGCAGCTGATCGCGCAACACATAGAGCAGCGGCGTGTCGGGATCGGCATCGATCGGGTACGCGCGGCCGTTGACGTTCAATGTGATCATGCGGATGACTCGCGATGGTTGCGTTCCGGTTGCTTACCGCCGCGCTAACGGTTCTGCGCTGCCGCGCTTTGCCTTTTTCACTTCCTCGCCGACGTCCTGCCAGGGCTGGGCCCCGGCGACCGCGGTTTGCCGAAGATAGTTCGCCAGCGCGACGATCTGATCGTCGGTTAGCGCACCGGCAAAGCCCGGCATCCAGCGCCCGCGCGCCCCCTCCTCCGGCGCTATGCCGTACAGGATGAAATTGATGAGATTGCGCGGCGTCGGCGCCGCGACGGCCGTGCTCAGCGCGAGGTTGAGCGCAGCGCCCGAGGTGGTCGGATCGCGCGGCGCGTCGTGGCAGACGCTGCACGCGCCGCGATAGATCTGTGCCCCGGTGTCATTGCTCCCCTGCGCCGTGGGCAGCGGCGTGCCGGATCCCGCCCGGGTTGCCAATTCCTCGCCGCGCTTTTGTCGGTCCGCGGGTGCCTGCGTCGTGTAGCTCGCGATATAAGCAGCTATCGCACGCACTTCGCTTTCCGGCACGTTCGACAGATTGTGCACCACCGGCGCCATCGGGCCCGTCGCGGACCCATGGGCCTCCTCGCTTCCCGTGCGCAGGTAGGTGTAGAGGCGCTCGGCGGTCCAAGGTGCGGGCGCCGGAGCCGATCCATTGAGGGCCGGCGCATGCCAGCCTTCTATCTCTCCGCCGGCATACAGTTCGTCCTCCTTCTCCGCGCCCATGCGGTTACGCGGCGTGTGACACGCGCCGCAGTGAGCGAGTCCCTGCGCAAGATAAGCGCCGCGATTCCATTCGGCGCTCTGCTGCGTGTCCGACGCGAACGACGTACGATCGAGATACAGCAGCTTCCATCCAGCGAGGAGCGGACGAATGTTGAAGGGGAAGCCCAGCTTGTTGGCTGGCGTCTCGGTCCGCACCGGCTCGCGTGTCATGAGATACGCATAGAGCGCAGCGAGGTCGTCGTCGGACAGTCGCGTGAAATAGTTGTACGGGAAAGCCGGGTAAAGATGACGGCCTTCGCGGTCCACGCCTTCGCGCATCGCGCGGACGAAAGCCGCTTCGGACCACTTCCCTATGCCGGTGTACGGGTCGGGCGTGATGTTCGTGCCGTAAATGGTGCCGAACGGCGTCTCGAGAGCGCGTCCGCCGGCGTACGTCTTACCGCCGGGCGCCGTGTGACAGGCGTTGCAGTCGCCGATGGCCGCCAGCTGCGCGCCTTTTTCGATCAATTTGACGTCGAAGATCGATCGCGGCGGCGGCTCGATGGCGTCTATCGACGACCGCCACGTGAGCGCATAGCCGATCGCGAGCAGCAACAGCAGAACGAGGATGGCGATAGATACGGCGCGGCGTGCCGTCATGACTTCCCGGCTGTGGTTGTGAACGAAGCGCGCAGGCAGCGTGGTGACCGCCTGGGCTCGCGCAGTGCTGCATTTACCGTGCCGCCGGTGCGGCACGCGAGAATCGGAACGCGGCTCGTCTACCGCATGCCGGGCGGCGGCGGATTGCCGGTCACGGCTCCGGACGGATCGACGATGGCCCCACCGACCGGGGGTTGACCGTCGCGGCTCGTGCCGGGCGGCGTGCTTCCGCGCGTGCCTTCATGCGGACCTTCTGTCGAGCCGCCGGTGGTCGAAGGCGTCGTGGCGCCGGTCGGAACATCGGTGCGCGAGCGGTCCCCCGCCACCGGTGCGGCGGAATCACGCTCTCTTGCGGTCGATGAGCCGTACCGGCCGTCGGCCTGGCACGCGGCTAGGGCCACGATGAGACATGCAGCGGATACCCAGTGCTTGTGCATGCGAAACTCCCGGGCCGTGGAGGCCCTGGCCGTTCCGCTGCAAAAGTCGCGCCGGTTACTTGATCGCCATCGGGTTGATGGGCGATCCCACCGCCTGCGTGACCGGCAGCGGCGGCGCGGTGAAGAAAAACTCGTAGACACGGTCCTGGGCGCAATCGGCAGCAAGGTCGCGCAAATAGAAGATCTCGCCCATGGTGATGCCTATCATGGGAATCACCACCCAGTGCCACGGCTGGCTCGCGTCCTTCGTCTCGTTGGGCCGCACTTCGCAGCCCCAGGTGTCGGTACAGATTGCGGCGATCTCTTTCTCGTGTATCCATTCGCATGTCTCGAATGCGAGCCCCGGCGCATCGCCGCCGGCATACCCGCCCCAGTCGCCGCTGTCCAACCGCTGCTCCATCTGCCCCGTGCGGACGATGACGAAATCGCCGCGCCTTACTTGCACTCCCTGCGCCTTGGCCGTCGCGTCGAGATCTTCGTTGGTGATCGCCATGCCGTCGTCCAAACACGGCACGCCGAGATGGCGCGCGACATCGAGCAGCACGCCGCGTCCGACCATGCGGTCCTTCACTTTCTCGATGCCGTTCTTCTTCGCACCGTTGCTGTCCACGAGCCGCGCATCGTAGCCGTTCCACATCTTGTCGTCGTAGAAGATGTGCCCCAGCGCGTCCCATTGCGTGCCACATTGCATGGGCAGCGACACCATGTCGTCGGCATAGCGCAGGCCGCCCTTGTCCTGCACGCCTGACACTGCGTCCGTCCCGGTCGCGAGCATCGTATGTATGGGATTGAAGCGGTTGCCCCACAGCCCCTTCTGTGGTCCGTTCTTGTCGAAGTTAAGGCCCAGGGAGAAAACCTTGCCCTTCCTGATGAGCTTGCCGGCCGCAATCACGTCTTCCGGCGTCACGAAGTTGAGCGTGCCCGCCTCGTCGTCGGGTCCCCAGCGCCCCCAGTTCTTGCACCGCTCGGCAGTGGCGCGCAGGTGCTTTAAATCGAACATCTTCTCGTCGTAGCGGCGCGGCATAATCGTTCCTCCTTTCGAAATGCGTGAATGGTGAATGGTGAATGGTGAACAGAACTTGCCCATTCCATTCACTACTCACCAATCACTAGAAGCTATCTCAAAAACCGTTGTACTTGGTTGAAATCATTGGTACGGTCTCGGCATGGCACGCCGAGAAGAACTGAACGACGAACAGTGGGCGATCATCGAGCCGTTGCTTCCGGAG
>JBLNBW010000016.1:0-3128 GCA_050260255.1 Rhodospirillaceae bacterium
CATTGAGCTCATTGCCCCGCATCGGGCTAACCGCAGCAAGCCCAAAACGCAGGACGCACGAGCGCTGCGACGCTACCGGCGACGCTGGAAGATTGAGCGCCTGTTCGCCTGGCTGCAGAACTTCCGGCGACTGGTCGTGCGCTACGAGTATCACGTCGAGAACTTCCTCGGCTTCGTCCAGCTCGGCTGCATGATCATCATGCTTCGCACGTATTTTTGAGATGGCTTCTAGGCACGGATTGGATCGTGTCCTAGCCGCACGTCGCAACGCCGCAGTGCGTCGGCGGTCGTCGCGCGCGCCGATGACATGTTCCGCGGTCCCTTATGTCGGGCGGTTCTGCCGAGCCGCTCTGACTCACTGGATTTTCGCCTGCCCTGTGTGTTCGTCGGGGCATAGCACTTGCAGCAGGATGCTCTTCTAGGAAACGGCACGACGCCTCGTGCCGTTGCATCACGCTCCGCGTACGCGGCGTGCCTTCCCACAAGCGCGCCGGCTGGAACCTCACGAAGCGTATGCACGTAAACGGAGTTGAGATTTTGCGCTCCTCCCTTCATCGCCTGCGCAGATTTCAACGCGGCATACTGTGCGGAATCGTTCGCGCTTATCCCCGATTGCACTGGCTACTGCCCGTGCACGACCCCCTCCTGTCGAAACGGTATTGCAGCAGCCGAAGCGAGCTCATGATTCTCCTGCCGGGCATCGGCGACTTCGCGCACGATTTCGAGCTCAACGGTTTCATTGAAGCGGTCGATCGTCACAGGATGACGGCCGATGCAATCGCGGTGGATTTGCATCTCGGATATTACGTACGGCATCGCGCGTTGGAACAACTTCGGCGTGACGTCCTCGAGCCCGCGCATGCAGCGGGCTACACGTCGATTTACGTCGTCGGCATCTCGCTCGGAGGGCTTGGCGCCGCGCTGTATGCCATGGAACATACCGCCGACATACAGGGACTGATACTGCTCGCCCCGTACTTGGGCAACGCACTGCTCGCGAACGAGATCAGGACTGCAGGCGGACTGCTGGAATGGAAAGACGACGCCATGGCGCCCGACGACCCTCTGCGGCGACTGTGGCGGTGGTTGAGGCAATGCGCGCTCGAGCACGGCGGATCGTCGATACTCCGCAACATTTATCTCGGATACGGAACGAAGGACTCGTTCGCACCAGCGAATGCGCTGCTGGCTGACATCCTCCCGGCCGAGAACGTCTTTACCGTCCCGGGCGGTCACGACTGGAAAACCTGGAAAAGGCTGTGGAATCTGTTTCTGACCCGCTGAAACTGCCTTTGGCAGCGCGGGCCCAGGCAGCGCTCGAGCGCTACGTCGACGTCTCGCTGTTCGGTCATGGCACGTGCGAAGCCGATGGTCTGCGCATCCATTTCCAGCACGGCCGCTCCAACACGGGAACACGGCCTGTCGTGGTGCTGGTGCACGGGCTTGGATTGTCGGGCCGGTACATGCTGCCAACGGCGCAAGCGCTGCTGCCGCATTACGACGTTTTTCTCCCCGACTTGCCGGGTTTCGGTGACAGCGATAAACCATCGCGATTGCAGGACATCGAGGCGCTCGCCGCGAGCCTCGTGTCTTGGATGACAGCCATGCAATTTCCGCGGGCGGTCGCGCTGCTCGGCAACTCGCTCGGTTGCCAGGTCATCGCGGCGGCCCTCGACCTCTCACCTTCATGCGCCCGCGCTGCGATATTGCAGGGGCCCACGACTCCGCCATCCGAACGACATGTGATACACCAACTGCTGCGGTGGCGCCAAAATCTGCGACTCGATCCGCCCGAGATGAAAATCATATCGCGCGGTGATTACGTGAAATGCGGGCGGTTTCGCGTGTGGGGCACTTTCTATTTGGCGCTCGGTGACGCAATGGAGGAAAGACTCTCGCGCATTTCGCAGCCCGCATTGGTCGTACGCGGAGAGATGGACCCGATTTGCCGAAAGGACTGGGCGATCGATATCGCGGCGCGTCTGCCCGCGGGGCGTCTCGTCGAGCTCCCCGGTGTCGCGCACACGCTCGTGTTCACCGCCCCGGTACCGCTTGCGCGCGTAACACGTGGGTTTCTCGACACCGTGATGCCCGCCGGCGCATAGACGCAAGACGAACCACGCAATCGCGCCCGAAGGGGCGCCGTGCACGCCCAGGCAAAAGAGTCTTTCCGGGATCGCCTTGATGGAAGACGCCATCAGGGCTTCTGCTGAGGCCCGGCCGGTGGTCCTCTACGGTCTGGGACAGGCTTCTCGATTCCTGGCGGTGATGCACCCGGCGTTCCACCCAGCGGCGGTTCGCTTGAACGGCGGCCATCGCGCGCCCGGTCCAGGCAGATGTCGCGCTCCGTGCCGGCCAATCGGTCACACAATTCAGCGGGGTCCTTGGCCGTCACGGGCGGACGCGGAAGAGTCGCAGCGCCATCGCGCCCGTCGCCCGGTGCGCTGCCCGGCGTCAAAGCCGAGGACGGCTGCACCGCGGCACTCGCGGGCGCACCGATCACCGCGAGCAGCGGCAATATCACGTAGAAGAACGTCGTCATTGCATTCCCCTATGACAAACGATGTGAAATATCCGGCACGCCCCTGTCCTCGTGCCGCTCTATCCAAGCGTCGGCGCAAAACGCGTGCCGCGGCGGGGCGTTAGTCATCGTCGCGTAACGAGTGAGAGACATACAAGGAAGACCAGAGCGCCGGGGCACGGCACCTGCTTGCCACAACGGGCTCGCGTTCATTCTCTACGCAACCGTGCGACCCTATCGATGACCATGCTTTTGGCATTGCTACACCGCCTGCGCTGATGAAGGCCACGCAATATCTCGCCAATTTCGACTCGGCGGCAGCAATGGTCCGTGCGCTTGCCAACTATCTCCGTGGCGAAGACTTTCCTCTGCTGGGCGCGATGCCTCGTTGGCGTGCATTCGACATGAGGTTATTCGTAAGCCTCGTCGACGCGCTCCCCGCCTCGCTCAAGGAACAGGTCTACATCTGGGCAGGCCTATCCGAAGCAATCGCGCCGGCAAAACTGAGAGAGGCCAGAGCGGAAGGCATTGCAGAATGGGTAGTGAGCCTTTATCCCCGCCGCCACTACCCCGCCGTCGCGATCGGCTCGTCCAACGGCGCGCTCAC
>JBLNBW010000017.1:0-20868 GCA_050260255.1 Rhodospirillaceae bacterium
TCGGTCACCGCAAGTGTCGGCACCGCTTCAAGCAATGCAGCGACGAAGGCGCGCACCTGCGCATACGTCCCTTTGACGGGCAGCGCGATCTGGTAGCGGGCAATCCCTGCCGGCGCATCGCTTGCGGCGCGATAATCCGTACGCTCGACGACGACGCCCGCAGCAGCGCTCGCCGCTTCGATGCGTTCCAGCCAGTCGGGCAGCGTGTCCGCTTTGGGAAACAGCGCCTGAAAAGCAGCGGCGCGCTGTGCCGGCGTGAGCTCGGCAACCGCGGTCTGGGCCACCGCGGCGGGCGCGCGCGCGTTGAGCTCTGCAAGCTCAGTCTCGCGCTGCTGCACGTCCACCCCGTAAAGCCATGCAGCCGCAACGATGGCGACTGCGCCGCAAACGCCCGCCGGCCCGAGCCGAGACCAGCAACGGCTACCCCATGTGCCGAATATCGTCATGGTGTGCCTACCCATGCGCCGGTAAGCGAGAACGCGACAGGCCGGCGCGGATCCTGTTGCCGCACTTCATGTCCGGCAAGCCTCACGTCCGCAAAGACGGGACTTGCTTCCAGTCGCCGCACGTAAGCCATCAGCGCGCCAAAGTTGCGCGCCTCTCCGCTCACGCGAATGGTGTGTGCCGACGTATCGGCGTGCAGCGAAAGCAACGCAACATCGTCGTTCGCCGCGCTTTCGACTTCGACGAACAGCGGACCCCAGGGGGCGGCAAGCTGATCGCGCACGACGCCGATCGCCTTCACCGTCGGATCGGTCTCGCCCGTCCTCGCTGCCGCACCGGCAACGCGTTTGCTTTCGCGGTGCTGAGCAACTCTCGCTCGCGCGGCAGCGAGGCTCTCCTCCACCTCGGAATACTGCGCATAAGCGCCGCCCAACAGCAGCATGCCGAGCGCGAGAACCAGCCAGCCGAGGCGCGGCTTTCCGCCGGCGGAGCGCTGCTGAAAATCCATCTGTAAAGCGACGAGACCGCGCATCACGCAAACACCCGTTCGCGCGCGAGCTCGTCGCCGTTCGCATGCTCCACGCTGCATGCAGGCGGCAGGACGGTGATGCCGGGCAGTGCCGCCGCACGCTCGCTGGAGTGATCGCGACTGAAAAGGTAAACCTTGTCCATGGTCATGCCGGGCGATGAAACAAGCGCACGATCCAGCATGGCGCGCAGCTCTTCGGAAAAATTGCGTCCTATCCTCTGGCTGGTGACGCTGCGCCACGCATGGTTCTCGATGGCGGCGAGGCACAACCGGCCCTCTTCGGCCGAGGCAAACCAGAAGTGCCCCCCGGTAAGGCGCGAACGGCTCTCGTCGAACGAGGCGGCGAGCAGAGGACGCACGGATGCAAGCCGCAGCTTCGCCGCGCTGCATGTCCGCCGCAGCTCCTCCATGAGCCCCTGGTCGATTGCGCATGCGAGACGCGGTGAGCCCGGCGCGCCTTTGCCTACACGCACTTCCCACGACTGCGCCGCGCCTGCGCCGTACGTCTCCTCGAACTTGAGCCGCGCGTAAGCTTCCATCTCGCGCCCCTCGGCGAGCGCAGTGTCGCCCGCGATAACGGCATAACGGCAGAAATGGTTCGACAGCACGATGGCGCATCGGCCCCCGCGCGGGGCGAGCTTCGCAATCCCTTCGGCGAGCGCCTGCACCGCGCCTCGCCACGGCGCATCCCTGACGAGTTCGATGCCGGGTATCAGCTCCGCGTACTCCGCGGACCGCCGCATCAGCCCGGCGACGCGCATGACGTCCACGCGCGCGGGGCTCAACGCAACGTAAAGCCGGTTAGGCCACGAAAGTGACACGATTGATCTCCTTCAGATCCGTTTCGCCGCGCCGTACCGCATCGAGCGCCGCTTCCCGGAGGAATCGCGTGCCCTGCTGCCGCACCGCCTGCTTCACGCGTCTTATAGGTTCTCGCGCGACGATCATCTCCCTGATTTCGTCGGTCAGCGTCAGATATTCCGCAATGGCCTTGCGGCCGCGATAGCCGGTGCCGCGGCACGCTCCGCACCCTCTCCCGGAGCGGAAGTCGTAGCCCTCAATGTCTTCCAGAGCGATGCCCGATGCGGACAACAACGCATCGTCGGGGCGCGCGTGCTCGCCGCAGGCGGCGCACACGAGCCGCACCAGGCGCTGCGCGACGATCCCGTTCACCGCCGACACGAAACTGTAGGCATCCAGCCCCATGTGCAGAAAACGGCCGATGACGTCGAATACGTTGTTCGCATGGACCGTGGTGAATACGAGATGGCCCGTCAGCGCGGCCTGCACCGCGATCTGCGCCGTCTCGCCATCGCGTATCTCACCCACCAGGATCTTGTCCGGGTCGTGACGCAATATGGAGCGCAGACCGCGCGCGAACGTGAGGCCCTTCTTTTCGTTGACCGGTATCTGCAGCACGCCGGGCAGGTGATATTCGACTGGATCTTCGATGGTGACGATCTTGTCGCCGCCGTGATTGATCTCGCTCACCGCCGCATACAGCGTGGTCGTCTTGCCGCTGCCCGTGGGCCCGGTGACCAGCACCATGCCGTACGGCTCGTTCGCAAGCCGCCGCAGCACCTTCAGCGTTTCGTCGTCGAACCCGAGGCTCTCGAGACGCAGACCGCGCGCTTCGTCGGCAAGCTGCTGCTTGTCGAGCACCCGCAACACGGCGTCTTCGCCGCAGATGCTCGGCATCACGGAAACGCGCACGTCGATCTCGCGGCCATTCGCCGAAACCTTGAATCGACCGTCCTGCGGTATACGGCGCTCGGCGATGTCGAGCTCCGACATCACTTTCACGCGCGATATCACCTGCTCGGCGACTTCGCTGCCGGATACGCTGCTCACGCGCGTGAGCACGCCGTCGATGCGATACTTGATGTGCATGCCGTCGTTCGCCGTCTCGAGGTGTATGTCGCTCGCACCGGCTTTCAATGCATCGTAGAGAGTCGAGTTGACGAGCCGCACCACCGGGCTCGCATCCTCGGTGATTTTCGTGAGCGTGAGATCTTCGGCATCTCCGCTCCGCGACGACCCGCCCCCCTGCGTCGGCACGCTGTCCAGCGCACGCATGCCCTGCTCGAGCCGCGCCAGATAGGCCGCGAGGTCGGCGTAGTGCACGAGGCCGACGGTGAACGCATCCCGGATCTTTTCTTCCGCCCACGCGCGCAGCGTCTCGTCGAACGGATTCGCGAAAGCGAACAGCAGGCCGCCGTCGGTACGGCGCAGCAGCACGCATTCGCGCTGCACGGCGTCCGCATACGGCAGCAGATCGAACGCGGGCGCGAGGCGATTGAGCACCGGAAGCCGCAGCACCGGGTAACGCAGCGCTGCGCCGAGATCCCACACGAACCCCTCGGCGTCCAGACCGCTGCGCTCCTCGAGGATCTCCATGACGCGGCGGCGGCTCGTCGCCGCTTCGGCTCGCGCCGCCGGCAACAGTTCGCGCAAGTGCTCTATGGAAAGGCGGACGGGCTCCGCGGCAGTGCTCATTGAATATTCCCTGCAAGCTCGAATATCGGCAGATACAAAAGCAGCACGATGCCGCCGATCAACACACCGATCACGGTCATCAGCAGCGGTTCGAACAGCCGCGTGAACCATTCGACCCATCGCGCCATTTCCTCGTCGTAGAACGCGGCGATGCGCTCCATCATCTCGCCCATGCGTCCCGAGCGCTCGCCCACGCGCAGCATCCGCAGCGCCACGGAAGTCGTGAGGCCGGCGCGTTCCATCGCTTCGGACAGTGGCTTGCCTTCGCGCACCAGTCCCGAGGCGAATTCGAGGGAGGGACGCAGTGCCGCGGGCAGCAGCCCCGTCACCATGCCGAGAGCCGGCACGATCGCTATGCCGCCCCGCTGCAGCATGCCGAGCGTCCGGTAGAAGCGTGCGAGCTGGAATATGCGCAAACGCTCGCCCACGCCGGGCAAGCGCCACAGCCGACGTCCAAGCGCCTGCCACGTCTGCGGCTGCATGAGCCAATGTCCCGCAAACGCCAGCGTCGCCACGGCCGTCACACCCGCGGCCCCGCCGTGTCGCGCGACGAAGTCGCCCCAATGCATCAGCAGGCGGGAAAGCCACGGCAGGTCGTTGCCCATGCCGGCGTAGATTTCGCTGAAGCGAGGCACGACGTAGCCCAGCAGGAACAACGTAACGAGGATGCCCACCGCAATCAGCACCGCAGGATATATCGCCGCCGCAGCGAGTTTCTTGCGCAGCACGTCGATCTGTGACTGATAAGCGATATAGCGCCCAAGCGCTTCAGCGAGATCGCCGGTGCGTTCGCTTGCGCGCACGAGGGCCACATACAGCGGGGGGAAAATGCTGTTCTGCTCCATCGCAACGGAAAGCGCCTGTCCTTCGCGCAGGCGCTCGATAAGCCCGCCGAGTATCTTGCGAACTTCCGCCCGCTGCTCCTTTTCGGCGAGCGTCTGTATGGCTTCCATGAGGCTGATGCCGGACTACAGCAGGGCGAGAAGCTCCTGGCTGAAGAGCAGCAGCGGAAAGCGACTCCGGCGGCTGCGCCGGCGCCAGCCGAGGCTGAACCGCCGATCGATAGCGAGCACCGCAACGCCGCGCGTGCGGGCCTGCTCCTGGGCATCGCTTTCGTCGCGCGCATGGACTTCGAGCGTGACGACAGCACCGCTAGGCGCGACGCCTTTGATGCGGTACAGCATCCCGGCGCTCACCAGCTCGTTACATCGGCTGCCTCGGCGGACCCGCCCGGCTGGCCGTCCTTGCCGTAGCTGTAAACATCGTATTCGCCGTGCTCCCCGGGCGCCCGGTACAGGTACGGCCTGCCCCAGGGATCCGCCGGCACGTCCTTCTTGAGGTACGGTCCGCCCCACTTCGGCTCGTTCGCCGGCCGCTGCGTCAGCGCGGCGAGCCCCTGCTCCGTCGAAGGATAGTGACCGGCATCAAGACGGTACTGATCGAGCGCTTTCTCTATCGCGTCGATCTGTGCCTTGGCGACCTTGGTTTCCGATTTGCCGACCTGCGAGAAATACTTCGGGCCGACGTAGCCGGCGAGCAACCCTATGATCACCATCACGACGAGCAGCTCGAGCAGCGTGAATCCCGAGCATGCACGACGGCCTGACCGGGTATGTCGCAGCTCTCGTCCGGTATCGATATGCGTATATGTCACTGCTATCTCTTCTCCAAAAAAGCGGCGGCCGCGCCCACAGTACTTGTGCGCGCGGCCGCATGGTCCAGCATTACTGACAGGCGGACAGGCCTGAGGTCGCCCCGGCGCGCACCATCCACAGCGATACCGCCGAAGGCCCGAGCACCCGGGCAGGCAGCACGAGGGTGCCCGACGCGTCTACAGTCGCGGTGCAGGACTCCACCTTGGCGAGGCTCACGCCCGACAGGCTGAGAGGAAGACGGTTGTCGATGTAACGCGCGATGTTGCTCGTGCTCTGATCGATGAGATACCGCTCGACCGTTACGCCACCGGTAAAGGGCAGGCTCGCAAAACCGGGCACCACCGTCTGACTCGTGGTGAGGTCGGTGTAGTCCGTCGGATAGTTGAACCGGTACTTGTAGTTCGACACCAGCAGCCCGGCCGTAGCGGCGTCGGCTCCGCCGAGCCCGCGAATGTCCGGCTGCAACGACGACAATGTCACCGCCTTGCGCGTGCCCGGCAGCATGGTGAACATGCGGAACGTGTTGTATGCCGGCTTCGGATAATCCACGCCATTGTCGATGTGGGTGAGGCTTGCGATCGAAGCCGAGCCGGTCGTATTCGCACCGAAGTTATCGCGCACGATGAGGTACGAGCCTGCCGTTGCCGTCCCGGCCATCGCTTCCTGCAGGAACACCGCCGCCCATGCCGCTCCTTCGTGCGAATAGTTGATGCGTCCCCAGTAGGAGTCGCTGCCTTCGCTCGGTCCGTATTCGGTGACGATTTCCGGCGTGCCGCCTCGGCCCGCGGCGGCGAGTGCGGATCGCATGCGCTGCAGGAGCGCGCGCAGGTTGCTTCCCGGCACATTCGGCCATCCGTTCAGCACGTCGCCGTAGAAGTGCAGCGTCAGCGCGTCGAGCCGCATGCCGCCCGCGGCGACATCGTTCACGAATCGCTCGTGCCAGAAGGTATTGGTGAGGAACAGCGACTGGCCGCCCAGCGCCGGGCCGGCGATGCGTACCGTGCGTCCGGGATTTTCACGCGCCACGCGATCGACCGCGTTCGCCCACACCGGGAACACGCGCATGTAATGCTGATAGCGCGTCTCGTCGCCCTGCGCGACCGCAGGATTGCCGAGCGTCCACAGATCGCGAACGTCCTGTGTGATGTCGATCTCGTTGCCGACCTCGAACATCGTCTCGGGGAAGCCCGCCGTATCGAACTCCACCGCGACGTACCGGACGAGCTTGTATGCATAGTCGGCGTAGCGTGCCCAATCCTGTTGCGTCCACTGATACGCGGGGGTGGTGAGGAATGCAGGCTGCTTCTGGCCGACGATGACGTGAGCGTTGTAGCCGTACTGCTTCATCCACGGCAGGTTCCAGTTCAGCCGGTCCGACGCGTGAAACGCGCCGGACGAATCGACGTACGAGCCGTCCTCGGCGTTGATCGTTCGCGAGTAGCTTTCCTTGATTCCGCTGAGCAGCGTCGCACTGGACTGCAGGCCGCCGTTCGACTCGGGATAGGAGGCGCTGCGAAACAGCGCGCGTCCCGCGGCGAGGTCGCCGGCGCCCGTGTCGTTGACATCCTGCGCGGCATTGAGCACGACCGTCGCGGACGAGAGGGATGGCGTTGGCGTCGTCGTACCGGTGAGGGGCGTATCTCCTGTCGGTGGCGTCGTCGTATCGCCTGTGCTGCCTCCGGTGCTTCCACCCGTGCTCCCGCCTCCACCCTTGCCCGACCCCTTGATACCGCCCTTCGCCGCATGAGCCGCTCCGACGACGGATGCATCGAACGAGGTCGCCACGAACGTGGCAGCCGATGCAAAGAGACAAACAGAAAGAAGTCGCGACAATCCCGTGTGCTGCATAGACCCCCCTTTCAAGGTCGTGTACCGTTTGGTGATGTTTTTCTATCGCGGCGGACTGGCCGTCGATCGCTCCGCTCGCGTATCTCCACTAGTCCCTGGCGACGGTGCGTTTCTTGAGGTGGTTCTCCTGCCTTGCGCAGCATGGCGCAGAGGTGCTTTTGGAGACGCGACAACTATATGCGGCGCGTTGCGCGCTGCAGCCAGAACTATGTCACGTACTCGCTAAAAAGTTTGTCGGCCATCGACGACGACAGGGCCGAAACGTGAAGCGCGAGACGCTCTCTGCGAAAGGACGATCGACGTTCGATGATCCGTACGATGACAGCGGGGCATGGGATATCGAGAACGCACCAGGCGCACTCGCGCACGGATCGGCCGGTGGTGGTAGAAATTACCGACACTTGATGATGGGCCGCACGTTGAGGACGGATAGACGATGCGCTCGCGCGATGCGCGTGCACGAGCCGTGCAACGCGACCGTCCGCGCCCGGAGACCGCAGAGTGCAGCATACGGTCGATGTACCGAAACGGCCCAGGCAGCGCGGTACATCATTGGACCGACGGGTCATCGCCTCTTCGGACTGTCACCGTCTGTCCGAAGCAAGCCTCACCGTCGGCATCGAATTGGAGCGTGCATCGACTAGCCCGCCGACGCTCATCGATTCGCGCCGCAAGCCGGACGTACTTCAATAATCGCGAAAGGGGGGTCTTGGATATCGAAGCACCGGCCGTGGCCCTGTCGCGGGAAGCGCGGCCGCAAATGATGACCGATACCACCGACCTTAAATGGCAACGTCATGCTTGGTTACTCCTTGTGGCACGCATGTTGCTCGAACGGCGCGCGCAGCACATTGGCATTCGAATTCTCCTGCTGCGCCGGATATAGTGCCGGCGTTTTTTCACGGCCGGTGGAGATCTCCAGTGTCATCGAGCAACATGGAACGCGATAAGGATCCCGATGGCTCAGTATGCGTGCTGCTGAGCGGTCGCGTGAGCACGATGGCGCGCATGAGGGCTACGAGTTACCACTGCATGGCTTATCTCGCGCGAGGCGCGCGTTCGGCACGCGCGAGCATTGCTCCTTGGTCGACTCGTACCGCCGTCGTCATCCGCCGGTCATGCTCGATTGCGGCGGAGCACATCCGCGCATGCAGAGCGCAGATCGCGCGCGAGCTGGTCACGCGTGCGCTCGCTGCGGGTGACACATCCTCGGATCTCGATGGACGTGCCGCCGCATGCCGCAACGTTATGTGGTCGCTCGTCGCGATTGCCGTCCTCGGTGGCGCGGCGTTGAGCTGGAAAGCGGCTCTGGTTCCGGGTGCATTCGCGATCTGTTTCGGTGCGCTCGCCGTTGTGCTGTGGGACGCCGCGAGCGAATTGGAAAAGCGCGAGCATCACGGCTGGGACACCGTGCGCTAGCAACATCGGGCCAAAAAAAACCGGGCTGGGATCGCGGGAGATCGATTCGAGCCCGGCGAACGCGCATGGCATACGCGCGAAAACATCCAGCCGAGAGCAGGAGACATGCCGATAGCAACTGCTCGGCGCCGCATTTCTGCTTTCAGAATCGCTAGAGTCCAGACGAATCCATCATCGCAGGACGTCTCTGCGCAGCGACAAAAGCTCGCGTGGCCGCAACGTCGCCGCCGCCTGCTGGTATGTCGCTTGCGTGACTTTCTGCATGTCAAGGAACGACGGAGACGCAGCAACTGTACGGGCTGCTAAACCGATATGCGATCTACGATAGACATGTACACCGGGTTGCCGGTGAAGCGCCCGAATCCGCACGTGCGGGAGCGCTATGAATTCGATTTCACCTGCGACGGCGACTGGTTGTATCTCGATTCCTTTTCGGACTTCAACGACGAACGGCTGCAGCGCGAGAAGCGCCTGGTCAGCGAGTGCGGCGAACAATGGCGCCTCATCGACGCGTGGAGCGGCAGTATCGTCCAGGAGGCGCCGGAAGTCTCGTTCGCGCAGCGGCTGGGACGCTGGCTAGACGGGGTTGCCTCGGAATTTCGCCGCGTCGGGCACCGCCTGCTGTCGCAATGAGGGCGCGGTTCGCTGATTGCGCCGCATCTGCGCCGTGTAAAAGGTACATGCGACATGTGGCAACGGACAAAGCGCACGGTTTTTTGTTGACGCCTGCGCAGTAATTCCTCATGACGCGCGCATAGATCGCTTTAGCGTAGCTGTCGCCGTGCAGCGACGGCGACCGCAAAGCGAGGCGTGATAATGAGCCTGAAGGAGTCGTGCATCGGAGCCGGTGCATCGGATCTCGGTTCCATGCAAAGACGTGTCATTGCAGCAGTCAATCGAAACGATACGGCGTGGCTGCTCTGGGCGCTGGGCATCCCCGAAAACGTGCCGCGCGCGGAACTCGTGACGATCGTACGCCAAGTGCTCGAAGCCGATCGAGGCAAAGCGATCGACGTGCTTCAGGCATCGACGATCGAGCGCCTCATCGACCCCGCACGAGATCGGAGTACCATGGCCTCGCTGCTTTTCGACTTCGGCCCTGCGATCATCATGATGCTGTCGGCGATCGAGGCGCGCCCCGCGGCAGCGTGAGACGGAAGCCGAGTTGCGATCGACGTCGCAAGTGTTCGGGTAACGGGGTTGGTCAGGGTGGTGGGATTCGAACCCACGACCTCCTGCTCCCAAGGCAGGCGCGCTACCAGACTGCGCTACACCCTGAATTGCGGACGGTATTCTACTGGAAAGAGCGGCCTCGCACGTTACGCTAGAATCCGCTTTTTGCCCGGGTCCCGTATGGTTCAGGCTAAAACGTGGCGCACACCTGCAATGGTGCTCGCATGCGGCGGTCTCGCGCTGACCGTCGCGCTCGGCATACGCCACAACTTCGGATTGTATCTGCAGCCGATGACCCTGGACCTCGGCATCGGTCGCGAGGCGTTTTCGTTTGCCATCGCCGTGCAGAACCTGATCTACGGACTGTCGCAGCCGTTCACCGGGATGATTGCCGACAAGTTCGGGGCGGCTCGCGTCCTGATCGGCGGCGCAGTGCTGTATGCGCTGGGGCTTGCATTGATGTCCGTATCCAGCACGAGCTGGGCGCTCGACCTGAGCGCGGGACTCCTCATCGGTATTGCCCTGGGCTGCACCGGCTTCTCCATCGTGTACGGCGCGATAGGGCGCGCGTTTCCTGCTGAAAAACGGACCGCGGCACTGGGCATTGCCGGAGCGGCGGGTTCGTTCGGGCAGTTCGTGATGCTGCCGTACGGGCAGGTGCTGATCTCGCAGGTGGGGTGGCAAAACGCACTGCTGATCCTTGCGCTCACCGTGCTGCTCATCGTTCCGCTCTCTTCTGCCCTGGTCGAGGACAAGAAGAAGCAGGCGCAGGAGTTTCACAGACAGTCGATCGGCGAAGCGCTGCGCGAAGCGTTCGGACATCGCGGCTATGTCTTGCTGTGCCTCGGATATACCGTCTGCGGATTCCAGCTCATGTTCATCTCCGTGCACTTCCCGGCCTATCTGCTCGATCGGCACATGTCGCCGGCGACCGGAATGACGGCGCTGGCGCTCATCGGGCTCTTCAATATCTTCGGTAGCTATACCTGGGGATGGCTCGGCAGCCGCCACACGAAGAAGAACCTGTTGTCGCTGCTCTATTTCACCCGCGCCGTCGCAATTGCCCTGTTCATTGCGGCGCCGCTTACACCGTTTTCGGTGTACCTCTTTGCCGCGACGATCGGCTTTCTGTGGCTCGGAACGGTGCCGCTCACCAACGGCCTCATCGCACAGGTCTTCGGCGTGAAGTACTTGTCGACGCTCGGCGGATCGGCATTTCTCTTCCACCAGGTCGGCAGCTTCTTCGGCGTGTGGATGGCCGGCTATCTCTTCGACACGACCGGCTCGTACACCCTCATGTGGGTACTTACCATAGCGATGGGCGTCGCGTCGGCCCTGCTCAACCTTCCAATCGACGAGCGGCAGATCGTGCGCCCCGCAATCCAGTCCGCGTGAGAGCCATCCGCGATTCGGCTCAGTTGCTCCGCCGCTCGCGGGTCGCTTCCTCCAGCAGCCAATCGCGGAACAGCGAGACCGCCGGGCGCGACGAGGCGCCTTCTTCGCACACGAGGTAGTACGCCGACTGGAGCGGGACCTCCACCGGAAACGGCGTGATGAGCCGCCCTGCGGCAAGCTCCTCGGCCGCGAGCACGGGCATCGTGCACACCACACCGACGGCGTCTATCGCGGCCTCCAGCGCGAGCACCGCGTGGCTGAAATGCGGTCCGCGCTTCCAGTCCACCTCCTGTACCCCCGCCGCGTTGAGCCAGACCTCCCAGAAGGCCTGGTTGTCGTACAAATCGCCCGTATCGTCGTGCAGCAGCATGTGATGCGCGAGATCGGCCGGATCGCGCAACGGGTGCTCGCCTTCCAGCAGCTTGGGGCTGCATATCGGCGCGATCGACAGATCGATCAGCTTGTGCACCCGCAGGCCGGGATAGTTGCCGCGGCCGTACAGCAGCGCGATATCGGAGTCTTCCAGCCACGCCTCGACGGTCGCGCGCTCGGCCACGTCGCCCTTGCCGTCCACGCTCACGCGGCGCATGCGTGCCGATACGCGCACATCGATCTCCTGGTGCGCCGCTATGAACCGGTGCAGCCGGGGCATCAGCCATCGCGCCGCGAACGACGGGGCGGCGCTCACCGTCAGCACGCCCCCGCTCTGATGCGTGCGCAGTCGCTCGACGGCCTGTGCCAGGCAGCCGAATCCTTCACGCAGCTTCGGAAGACATGCACGTGCGGCGTCGGTCAGCTCCAAGGCTCTGTTATAGCGATGAAAAAGCTGGATGCCGAGATATTCCTCGAGAGTGCGGATCTGGTGACTTACCGCAGCCGGCGTAACGTTCAATTCGATTGCGGCTTTTTTGACGCTGAGGTGCCTCGCGGCAGCCTCGAACGCCTTGAGGGCATTGAGCGGGGGCAAACGTGTGGCCATGGTAGTAGCGCTTTTTAGGGTCCCTCAGTCAGGATACAAGAATTATACCGACTCCTGACAATATATCAGCTGTTGCGACGCAACATTCTCGTTACAAATCAGTCTATACTTGCATCCGAAGTCGTTGAGACTAATGGCACATAGATCCGGAACGCGCCGCACAGCGAAGTTTCCGCGAGTTAAGGAGCAAGACATGAGCAAAGAGCTTGAACTCAAAATAGGTTCAACCATTTACGGCAAGATCCAGGCAGCACGGATGTCCGAGCGGGAACGTCAGCTGGCTTTGCACGCCATGCGGAACGCCGACGTCGCGGTCGACGCAATCGTCTGGCTCGTGAAAAAGATTGAGCATTTGGGCGAGCGTTTGTTCCTCAAACCCAGCCTGAAGCACTAAAGCCTCTCCAGCCGGGGTCTCCTCCTCCACCCCGGTCTCCGGTTGCCCCGCGCAACCGAGTTGACGCGGCAGACACCCTGCCGCGTTTTTTTTTGGCCTGCGGCGGCCGTTTGCGCAGTGTCCCAAATCGCACCGCCGCGTCGTGCAGCAGCGACAGGAGCCAAGCGAGCGTTTTAGCGCCGTTTTGCCGTTGAGCCGGCGCGGCCGTCGCCGTATCCCGACAAATCGCATCGCGAACGCGCCGAATAACAGAGGCAAATGGACGATTTGATCACTCGGCACGCTGCTTGCTGCTTCGCGTGATTCGTACGGCTCTGCTGCCCGAAAAAACAGTCAACCGATTACACACCGGTACGCCACTCGCAAAACCAGATGGGCGCCGGCCAATCATGCCCCCAGAACAGAGGAGACAGAACATGTTCAACAGAGATGGAATATTCAGCAAAAAGGACGAACCCCTTCGCAAGGACACCAAGCCGGTGAACCTCACGCCCGGGCTCTCCTCGAGCAGCACGTCGCCTGCGCGTCCGGCAAGCGAGCCGGCTCGCACCGAGACAGCCGCGCCTGCGGAGCCCGCAAAGCCCGCTCAAGCGGCAGAGGAGCCGCGCGGCAGCCGCCTGATCGTCGGGCCGGACATCAAGCTCAAAGGCGTTGAAATCACCGATTGCGACACGCTGGTCGTCGAAGGCCGCGTCGAAGCGTCGATGGACAGCCGCGTAGTCCAAATCTCGGAGACCGGCGTGTTCCTCGGCACGGTCGGAATAGACGTCGCAGAGATTCGCGGCCGGTTCGAAGGTGAACTCACCGCGCGCAAGCACCTCATCATTCACAGCACGGGCCGCGTATCGGGCAAGATCCGCTATGGTCGCATCACGATCGAGGAAGGCGGCGAGCTCTCGGGTGACATCAGCACCACGCGGGCCGGCACCGAGCCGCGCGCGGAAGCGGGTGCCGCGGGCAACGAATCCGCGGACATCATGACCGCTTACGATCCGTTTGCGCGCAAGTCCAAACCGGCCGCCAAGAGCGCGCCCGGCACCTTGTAAAGCCCTCGAAACCGCGGAGCGCTACGCGCGCTCCGCGCCCTCTCACGCTTCGGGTGCCACGATGTGCGTGCGCAACGTCGCGTAACCTTCGATTCCGATTTCGATCACGTCGCCCGGCTTGAGGTAAAGCTGCGCCGCGTTGGCATGACCGACGGCCACGCCGCCCGGCGCGCCGGTCGAGAACAGATCGCCCGGCTCCACCGGAATGAAGCGCGTAAAGTGCTCGAGAATATCCGGGATGTGGTAGATCTGGTCCCGCATATTCCCCCGCATCCTGAGCTCTCCGTTCACCGTGCAGGTGATCCACAGCTCATGCGGATCGCCGATCTCGTCGAGCGTGATGATGTACGGGCCGAGCGGTCCAAACCCGGGAATGTTCTTGCCCGTCCAGAAACGCGACCCCGCCGCGACTTCACGCTCCTGGAGATCGCGGCACGTGAGGTCATTGAGCAGCATCACGCCCGCCACGTAATCCATTGCCTCGGCTTTCTTGATCGCGACGCCCGGCTTGCCGATGACGAACGCGAGCTCCGGCTCGTAATCGAGACGCACCACGCCGTTCGGACGAACGACTTTCGCGTCGTGCCCCGAGAGGCAGGAGTTGACCTTGATGAAGCCCGTCGGCTCTTGCGGCGTCTCTTTGAGGAGATTGTTGCGCCGCAGCTCTTCGAGGTGCGTCCGGTTGTTCTTGCCCACGCAGAGAAACTTGTCCGCATCCATGACGGGCGGCAGAAAAATGATGTCGCTCTGCGCAAGGATGGCGGCGCGTAACGCGTCCGGCGAGCGGCGAGCATGATCCAGCAGCACCTGCACGCGCTCGCGGCCTCGAGTCTGCAGGCGCAGCAGCTCTTTCATCGTCCCCGGCACGATGGGCGAAACGCCACCGCCCGTTGCCCAAATCTGTTCCGCGTTCTGCAGATCGAGCACGGAATCGCCCAGCATCGCGCCGATGCGCGCGTTCTGCGGGGCGCGGCGCTGCGCGAAAGTCAGAAGCCTCACGTAATTCTCCTGTAGTGATAAGGCGCATGCTGCGCCGGCGCCGCATTGTACCGACCGCATCGCCGGGGCAGCAAATAGCGGGAGGGCTAGTGAGGCCGCATGCGCTCCGATTCGGCGCTGAATTCGGCGAGCATCAGCTCGCGCAAATCGCTCGGGATAGGCATGGCAGAAGTACGCAACGCCTCGATCGCCTGCTGCATCGCCTCAGGGCTCCTGTCCCGATAAGCAGCGGCGGCCTCGACCGCGATCGCGCGTTTCTGAGCGTCCGTAAGATGAACAAGCGCCTGGTGCGCGCGCCGCGATGCGGATGCGGCATTGATGAACTCGTTGACGATGAGATCGCGCTGCGCGGCGTTTTGCGGATCGTTGATCATTTCGGTCAGCCGCTCGTACACGGCACGCCGCTGGCCGGCATCGAGATGCGGAAATCCTTGATCGACCACGGCCTTGAGGTCACGCGGATACGCGGACGGCGGCGCGACGACGCTTTCGGCCGGACCGGGCGCGAGCGCGGCCTCGATCTGCGAGCTCACGAGCTGATCCCTCAACATGCGCAGTACGATGAGGCTTAGTGGATCGAGCGCATACGCAGGTGCGGCGGCGAACGCACAAAGCACAGCGATGACGGCGATCTTGCAGGTCTTCATGTAGCGCCATTCCTGAGGAAGGATGAGCTTCATTGACTTGAGCACGAGGGTCAAGAAGAGCGTGGCGCTCGGCGTGCGAAAGTGCGCGGGGCGCGGAAAAAAGTCGGCCGCGCGATCGCTGTTGCGTTGATCAGCGCATGGTTCGCATGTCGGAATGATCGTGAGAAAAACACTGGCATCGCGCCCGGTTTTTCCTGTAGAGTTTCTACGGCTGCCCGCGGGGGGCGAAGCATGATCGATCTGACATCCAAATGATAAAGATACTGTTCAAGCAAGCACTTTCCTGCCCTATATTCTGCTGCGACGTTTGCGGCGACATGATCAGCGACATCAGCGAGGGTGCCGCCGTCTTCCTCGATCTGCCGCGGCGGAAGGAAAACGAAAAAATCGATGTCCTGCATGTCCACAAGGGCAAGTGCTATGAGCTCGCGGAGCGCCGCCTCGACGGCAAGTGCGAATGGCAGCCGCTGGGAGCTCACCTCTACTTCCTGTGCGCGAACATCGAAGTCGACTCGAAGCAGCTCGACAAACTGAAAAAGCTGCACGGCACGCGCACCGCGTAATCACCCGACGCCGCCATCCCATCGCACGGCGCACGGCTTGCAACGGATTCGGTCCCCTGCCTCCGAGGACCGGCCATGCCTCAGCTCTCCCCCGGAAGTCCTCCCCGAGACCGCACGCGCGTCGATGTGACGAGCACCGATGAGGTCGCGTGGTGGTGCGCCACGCTCGGCGTTTCCGAGCAGCAGTTGCGCGACGCCGTCGCGGCCGCCGGCGCCGATATCCGCGATGTGCGCAACGAGCTCGGACAAGACCGCGATTGAATGACGCGGGTGTCCGCCCGACCGGGTGAAATGAGAGCCGGAAGACCGGTGGAAAAGCGGCGAACCGGTGTGGCGAAGTGCTTTGCGTCCGGCATATGTCTTGCTCAAAGATGCGCAAATTGCAAAGCGCAACGGAGCAAGTCATGGACACCTGGGAGTTCTTGCAGCAGAACGACGGCGCCTGGTACTGGCGCCATACGAACGCCGCCGGCGCGGTGCGCATGAGCGCGGCCTGCTTCGAATCGGAATCGGATTGTGTCGGCAACGCCATTTACCATGGCTACCTGCCCCGCAAGCCGCTCGTGACGCGTCCCTACGTGCGAGCGTCGTTGTAGCCGGAAAGCAGGCTCACCAACCGGGCGCCGCCCGGTTTTTTTCGCCTCTCCTCGTCACATCGCCGCAACGGTTTGTAATCTTTACCGTCCGACCGGCCGCTTCCCCCATTCTTACAGCGTGAGCGGCCTTACGGTTCAAAGAAGCTCAAGAGCGGCGTCCCTTACTTTCAGTCACTTACACGCGCCTTGTAATTGAAACTACGTCTGGCACACGGGTTGCTTCATAGGGTCGCGTAAGTGCTTCCCCCCCTTTGACCCGGCCCCCCGCCGGGTTCTTTTTTTTGTGGATCGGGTTGCTGCTGCAGGCAAAAAAAAGAGCTCTCATCGAGAGCTCCGTTAGCGGCGCGAGACACCGCTTTACCGGAATCCCGCTACCCCCCTTTGCACATGCTTGTAGGTTTTGTTGTTGCGCCCCCGCAGACGCGAATCGCGCACGCGAATATTAGAACGCGCCTCGTGTCCTCGGCAGGACTTATCACACGCATCGCACAGGGCAGCGCGAGTGCGCCACACAGACAGTGTAAAGCCGCCACAGCAGTGAAGAGTCAACAAGCCGCGTCCGGCGGAAATCGCCGCTCTCGCTCATGTCGAGCACGCAAAAACAGCATGGCCCGCTGTTTGCTGTGGTAGCCGACATGAAGCGCATTATCCGAACCCGCTACCCCCATCTCTACGAGGCCGATGGCACTCGGCGTGCCAAGCCCTGCTCGGGTTATCTCGACATCGTGTGCGAGGAAGCCGGCGTGCATGTGCGGTGCGATGAATGCGGTGAAGGTTACCGTTTTGAGTTCGTCATGCGCCGCGGCGACATCCTGACGAACGGCCGCAGCGGCAACCATTCCTGACGTTACACACGCCGTAATGCGGCGCAGGGCCGGCCGCAAAAGCACCACGCCGCCACGAGCAAGCCCGCTTCGGCATTGCCGGCACGAAACAGCCGTCGCCGGTCGTGACATCGTTCTTCAAGTGTGGCTTTAGGCTTGTGTGCGAGTGGCGCTCGTCCGGTAGCATGCCGTTAAACTCCACGCTACCGACACCATGAACATCGCAAGCGAAGGCCCTGTACAGGACGATACCGCCGAACGCCTGATCGAGGCGCTCAATCAGGACGGCTTCGTCCTCTACCAGCAGGCCATACGGCCCTTGCATACGGAGCAGCAAGCCCAGACGCATCAGGAGATCCTCATCCGCTTCAAGGAGGAAGAGGAGAAGCTTCTGCCTCCCGGGACGTTCATCCCCGTACTCGAAAGCTCGCAGCTGATGCACATACTCGACCGCTGGGTGCTGAACCGAGTGATCAAGTGGATACACGCGCGGCGCAAGAAGGACCCGCTCTGGAACGCCCCCTGCTCGAGCATCAACATCTCGAACGACACGCTGACGAACACCGAATTCGCGAGCTTCGTGAAGCAGCAGCTTCACAAAGGACGGGTGAGCGGCCGCAAGTTCGCGTTCGAAATCGCCGAAGAAGACGCCCACACGCACATGCAGGCGCTCGCCGATGCCGCGGCAGCGCTGAAAAGCGAGGGATGCGGCTTCACGCTGACGAGCTACAGTGGCAGTCTCATTCCCCCCGCCAAGCTCAACGCCCTGGGCGCGGACAGCATCAAGCTCGACATCGATATCGTCACGACGCTACATACGAGTGCGCGCAGCCAGGAAAGAGTCGCGACCCTGCAGCAACAGTGCAAGTCTCACGGCGTCCGAACGATCGCCGAGTTCGTCGAGCGTCCGGCAACGCTGGAAAAGCTCAAGAAACTGGGCGTCGACTATGCCCAAGGGTACGGCATCGAAATGCCGGCCGCCCTCCTATAAAAGCAATCGCGGGCGACGCCTGGGTCCGCCCACCGCCGCGCAACAACGGAGGGTGCATCGTCCCCCGCTCGCCGATACGCCACGACAAGCCGTAAGCGCCCGCGTGCAACGCAGACGTCGAAGCGTGAGTAGCAGCTAGCCTATCGCTACGGCGCGAGGCCGCGGACGCCGGACAATCTCGGGCGCTCGCTTGCCGGACTGCGCTTCGCTGGAAGCACTCGCCTGGGTGACGTTCGGCACGATGGTCGAGATCGCGTGCTTGTATACCATCTGTGTCACCGTGTCCTGCACCAGGACGACGAAGCGGTCGAATGCGGCCACCTTTCCGGTGAGGCGTACGCCATTCACCAGAAAGAACGTCACATCGGTCTGCTGCTTCAGAAGATCGGAGAGAAATGCGTCTTGCAGGGTCAGCGCATCCTTGGACGCGCCGTCTGAGATTTCAACGTTTTTTTTCATGAGATCCATTGTGCCGCCTATGCGTGCCAGATCCAGGCAGCAACGATCGGGCTCGCGGGCGGTTCGATGACTGCGGAACCCTGCCTTTCGGCAAGCACATCCGCGTAGTGCTTCCTACTGCCCGCGCCAAGTATATCGACTTTAGCGAGGCCCTTATAGCGAACTAATCACGCACTTCCGCAGATGACGACGTTGCGATCGATCATCGAGACGTGCTGTCGATGCGTCGCTTGACGAGCCGCGTCGCCGAACCGCCGAAAGCCTCGCTACCATGCGAAAAAAGCCACCGCTCGGGTGGCTTTGGCAATCTGGCGTCCCCACGGGGATTCGAACCCCGGTTACCGCCGTGAAAGGGCGATGTCCTAGGCCTCTAGACGATGGGGACTAAAGGGCTTACTTACTGCACTTCTACTTCTTGTTGCGGGTGATGCTGGTGGAGGTAAGCGGGATCGAACCGCTGACCTCTTGCATGCCATGCAAGCGCTCTCCCAGCTGAGCTATACCCCCACGAAAGAGGCGAGATTATACAGAGCGGCCTTACCGCTGTAAACGCCCCGTTACCCCGGAAATGCCTGCAACTGGCGATCCATCCGATCGAGCACTGCGGCGCGCCCTATGAGCTCCAGCGTCGCGTCGATGGACGGCGTCTGCGGACCGCCGCTCACCATCACACGCAGCGGCATCGCGAGCGCCGGCAGCTTGAGCTTGTGCTCTGCGACGACTGCTTTCACCGTCTCGCTGATCCGGGCGCGATTCCACTCCACCGACGCGAGCTGGTCGCGCAGCGCGGTGAGCGCGACGCGTATTTCCGGCCGGTAATGCTCCTGCTTCATTTTCTCCGACGGCTCTATCGCGCGGTAAAAATAGACCGCGGCGTCGGCGAGCTCCTCGACCGTGCTCGCGCGCTCCTTGAGCAACGCAACCACGGCCGCCAACGGCGGCCCGCCCGCGAGCGTGCAGCCATCGGCCTCGAGGAACCGAGCGGTCAGCTCGGCGAGGCGCTCGTTGTCCGCTTCCTTGAGATACTGCTGATTGAGCCATGTGAGCTTCTCGGCATCGAAGCGCGCGGGCGACCTGCTGATGTGCTCGAGATCGAACCATTCGACGAGCTGATCGCGGCTGAACTTTTCGTCGTTGCCATGCGACCAGCCGAGGCGCGCGAGATAATTGAGCAGCGCCTCCGGCAGATAGCCCTCCTCGTGGTACTGCATGACGCTCACGGCGCCGTGACGCTTGGACAATCGCTCGCCGTCGTGGCCGAGAATCATCGGGACGTGGGCAAAGGCCGGAAGCGTTGCGCCGAGCGCGCGGTACATATTGATCTGTCGCGGCGTGTTGTTCACGTGGTCGTCGCCGCGAATGACGTGCGTCATGTCCATGTCGATGTCATCGACGACGACGCCGAAGTTGTAGGTCGGAATGCCGTCGGCACGCATGATCACGAGATCGTCGAGCTCGGAGTTCGCGATAGTGATCGGCCCTTTTACGAGATCGGTCCAGGTCACCTCGCCGCTGTCCGGATTGCGAAAGCGTATGACAGGCTGGACTCCGGGGGGCGGCGCCAAACCGGCGCGCTTGGCGTTCTCGGGCCGCCAGCGGCCATCGTAGCGGGGCTTCTCACCCCGTGCGCGCTGCTGCTCGCGCGTCGCCTCGAGCTCTTCCTTGCTCGCGTAGCAGTAGTACGCGTGGCCTTTCTCCAGCAGCTGCTCGGCGACTGCGCGATAGCGATCGAGCCGCTGCATCTGGTAGTACGGCCCCTCGTAGTCGAGTCCCAGCCACGCCATGCTGTCGAGTATGGCCTGCACGGATTGCTGCGTGGAGCGTTCCCGGTCCGTATCCTCAATGCGCAGCACGAACGTTCCGCCGTGCTTTTTGGCATAAGCCCAGCAAAAGAGCGCCGTGCGGGCGCCGCCTATGTGCAGATAGCCGGTGGGACTCGGAGCGAAGCGGGTGCGGACCATGGCGAGTGACGAATGCTCTGTGATGATGACGAGGCGGCGAGCGCGCCTCGAAAGCCCGCATGCCGGAATCTGTGTAGCCGGATTATATAACGCGCACTGCAGGCACCGCGCCGCGCGTCCCCGCTATCGCCCACTTCCGCTATGATGTGCGATCCCTACAGCCCTTGCTTTCATCATGCTCGAACACCTCGTCCAGAATTGGCAAGTCCGAAAACCGGTCGCACGCACCCGCGGCGGCATCGTCGCGACGCAGAACCGGATCGCCGGCTTTGCCGGCAAACAGATGCTCGCAGCCGGCGGAAACGCAGTCGATGCCGCGGTCGCCACCGGACTCGCGCTCGCCGCCGTCGAGCCCTGGAACAGCGGCCTCGGCGGCGTCGCATCGATGCTTTCAGCCCGGCGACGATCCCGATGGCTCGGCTATCGGAGTACATGGCCGACTTCGCCGCG
>JBLNBW010000018.1:0-4942 GCA_050260255.1 Rhodospirillaceae bacterium
GGGCCGGGACGCATTGCGGTTGCCGACGTGAAAGCGGTGCCGGCCGGCCGCTATGCCAAAGCGGCGCTGACCTCGCTCGGCGCATGGACGGCGGCTGAACCGAAACTGGCACAGGCCGAGAACGTGCGCGCCGCGCTCGCTTTCGTCTCGCGCGGCGAAACGCCGGTCGGCATCGTCTACAGCACCGATGCCAAAGTCGATCCGGGCGTGAAAATTATCGGCACGTTTCCGGACGGCTCCTACCCGGCCATCATCTATCCCGCCGCTGCAACGTCGAGCACGACGAAATCCGGTGTCGACAAGTATCTGCATTTCCTGCACACGCCGGCGACGAAGGCGATTTTCGAAAAGTACGGTTTCGTGTTCCTTGCCAGAACGACCTCCTAGGTGAGCGCCTAAGACGTGTTGCATCTCACGCCCGAGGACTGGACTGCCGTCCTGCTCTCGCTGCGCATTGCAACGGTAGCGACGCTTGTGTCGCTACCGTTCGGCATCGCGGTGGGTTACGTGCAGGCGCGCAAGAATTTCTGGGGCAAATCGCTGTTCGATGCCGTGATCTTCCTGCCACTCGTTTTGCCGCCGGTCGTGACCGGCTATCTCCTGCTCATTACGTTGGGGCGCAAGGCGCCGGTCGGCGCATTTCTTGCCGACCATTTTGGCATCGTGTTTTCCTTCCGCTGGACAGGCGCGGCGCTTTCGTGCGGCATCATGGCGTTTCCCCTGATGGTGCGCGCGATCAGGCTTTCGATCGAGGCGATCGACATGCGGCTGGAACAGGCGGCCTGGACACTCGGCGCTAACCGGATGTGGACGTTCCTCACCGTCACGCTGCCGCTGATGCTGCCGGGCGTCATCGCCGGCATGATGCTTGCCTTCGCGCGCGCGCTCGGCGAGTTCGGCGCAACCATTACATTCGTCTCCAATATTCCCGGCGAAACGCAGACGATCTCGGCGGCGATCTACACGCTGACGCAAGTACCCGGCGGCGATGCCGCGGCACTGCATCTCGTGATTGTCGCCGTCGCGATTTCGTTCGCCGCGCTGATCGCATCGGAATTTTTTGCGCGCCGCGCCGCAGCCCGATTGCACGGAGCCTGAAATGCTGTCCGTCGAGATCGAGAAGCGGCTCGGGGACTTCTCGCTGAACGTGAAATTCGCGAGCGAAAGCGGCGCGACGGTGCTGTTCGGACGCTCGGGCGCCGGCAAAACGTCCGTCGTCAACATGATTGCCGGGTTGATCCGGCCCGATCGCGGCCGCATCGCCATCGAGGGCGACACGCTGTTCGACAGCGAAAGACGCATCGACGTGCAGGCGTGGCGGCGACAGATCGGTTACGTGTTTCAGGAAGGCCGCCTCTTTCCGCATCTCTCGGTGCGGCACAATCTCGATTACGGCCGCTGGATATCCGACCGCACGCATGATGAAGCAGCCTTCGCGCGCGTCGTTCAATTACTCGACATCGGCGCACTGCTCGACCGCCGGCCGGGCAAACTTTCCGGCGGCGAACGCCAGCGCGTGGCGGTCGGCCGCGCGCTGCTGATGAATCCGCGGCTGCTGCTGCTTGACGAGCCGCTCGCCTCGCTCGATGCCGAGCGAAAGGATGAAATTCTGCCCTACTTCGAGCGCCTGCGCGACGAGGCGCGTGTGCCGATGATTTACGTCAGCCACGATCCGGCGGAAGTGAAGCGCATCGCCACGCGCATCGTGCGGCTGGAGCGCGGGCGCGTGGTGGGGAACGGCGGGGTTGAGCTGGTAGGCTGAAGCAAGCGCCGCGGTGTACACTCCACCCATGTTCCCGCCCGAACGCATCGTGTGCCTGACCGAAGAAACCGTGGAGACGCTCTATCTCCTCGGCGAGGACAAGCGCATCGTCGGTGTGTCGGGCTACGCGGTGCGGCCGCCGCAAGTCCGGCGCGAGAAGCCGCGCGTATCGGCGTTCATCTCAGCGGACGTGTCGAAGATTCTCGCGCTCAAGCCCGACCTTGTTCTCACGTTCTCCGATTTGCAGGCAGATATCGTCGCGGAACTGATCCGCGCCAACGTCGCCGTGCATGCGTTCAACCAGCGCGACCTCGGCGGCATCTTCGACATGATCCGCACGCTCGGTGCGCTGGTCGGCACGAACGACAAAGCCGATGCGCTTGCGCGCTCGCTGGCCGCGCGCGTCGATGCGGTGCGCCAGCACGCGTCGCGCCTCCCGCGCAGGCCGCGTGTCTACTTCGAGGAATGGGATGACCCGATGATCTCCGGCCTCGGCTGGGTATCGGAATTGATCGATGCTGCCGGGGGTGTTGACGTGTTTCCGGAAAATGCAAAGCGCAAGAACGCCAAAGACCGCATCGTCGCGGCCGAAGACGTGATTGCCGCGCAGCCCGACATCATCATCGGCTCGTGGTGCGGGAAGAAATTCGTCCCCGCAAAGCTCGCAGCACGGCCCGGCTTTGCCGCGATCCCGGCCGTCGCGAGCGGCTTTCTGCGCGAGGTGAAATCAACCGTCATCCTTCAACCCGGCCCAGCCGCGCTGACCGACGGCCTCGACGCGCTCGCCGCCATCATCCGGGAATGGGCGGCGAGCCCGGCCTTGCAAGCCTCGTAGAATTGGCCTCCCGCTCGTGCTAGTCTGAACCTTCCGAACCGCAAGGAATTTCCGTCAATGATGCCTGACAAGACCCGTACCGCCACACCCCTTTGGGCCGACTTCGCGCTGGTCGTTTTCCTGATCGCGTTCGACGCCGTGGCGCGGCTGTTGCCGCATGCACCCGGCTTTTTGCCGGTTGCGGCGAGCGCACTGTTCGCTGGACGCATGCTGCGGGTTCCGGGGCTTGCCTTGATCGTGCCGGTGGCGGCGATGGCGCTATCGAGCCCGCTGCTCGGCACCGAGGACTGGCGAATTTTGGCAATCGTCTATGCCGCGATCGCCGTGCCGGCGCTTGCCGGCATGTGGCTGCGCAAGCATCCGGGCGCAGCCATGACGGCGGCTGCCATGGTGACCTGCTCGCTGATCTTTTTTGCCGCTTCAAATTTCGCCGTTTGGGCGTTCAGCGGCATGTACGCGCACACGCTCGAAGGGCTCGCGCAATGCTATCTCGCAGCGCTGCCTTTCCTCGACAAGACCGTGTTCGGTGACTTGTTCTGGACCGCCGTCCTGTTCGGCGGCGCCTGGCTCGTGCAGAACGCGCCGGTGCTGCGGCGGGCGAGTTGAATATTCCGGGTTCTTCTCACCCGAGATACTTCTGCAGCTGGGTGAGCAACGCTCTGGCGCGCGTCTTCAGCGTCTGCGGCTCCGCCGGGTCGGGCTCCGCGAGGCGCAAGCCGACGGTCGTAACTTCGCCTTTTGTCACCTTCTGCGCGACCAGCGCGACCGGCCCCCAGTCGATGACGTCACCGGCTTTGGGCATGCGCTTCAGCTCCTGGGCAAAATGCTCGGCCAGCGTGAGGCTGGCCCGCTCCGGCGTAATCTGAAGCCCGTAGATCTCGGCCAATGAGCCGAGCGTCGCCGTGCCCGGCACGAAGAAGTCGCCGAGCAGGCGCGGGTCGGGCCGCGCCGGCGGCGGCATATCGACGAAGAAGCGATCCAGCGCCTGCGCCTTTTCCGGCGGCGCCAGCAGGTACACGTAATCGCCTTCGCGCACCGGCGCCGCTTCGGTCGGCGTGAGAATTTGCTCGTCGCGAACGACGAGCGTCGGGCGCGCCCAGTTCGGGATCAAGCCGCGCCGCAGATAGGGGCTATTGGCGACGACCGGATAACCGACAATCTCGCGGGCGAGCTGCCCCGGCAAGTCGAGTTCCACGCGGCGCGGCAGCGGATCGCTTCGGGCAAACGAGATGTCCAGCTTGCGAGCTGCGAAGGCCACCGTCCAGCCTTGGATTATGAGTGAGAGCAGCACCACGACAAAGGCGACATCGAAGTACATGTAAGCGCCCGACAGGCCCACCAGCAGCGGAATGGAAGCGAGAAAGATCGCAACCGAGCCGCGCAATCCCACCCAGGCTATGAACACTTTCTCCCGCCAGGGGAAATTGAACGGAGCGAGGCACAGGAACACCGCTGCAGGCCGCGCGATCAGCATCAACGTCAGCGCCACCACCACGGCCGGGGCGAAGGTGCTGCCTAACCGCTGCGGCCACACCAGAAGTCCCAGCAGCACGAACATTACGATCTGTGCAAGCCAGGTGACGGCATCGAGGAAAGCCGTAACCGAATTCTGCGCGCGGATCTGCCGGTTCCCGACAATGAGCCCCGCAAGGTAGACGGCAAGAAATCCCGAAACGTGAACCGCGTTGGCCAGCGCGAACACGATAACCGCCATGACGGCGACAAACGGCGCGTGCAATCCCTGGGGCAGGTCAACGCGGTTCAATGTGAAGACGACAAGACGGCCGCCAACGTATCCGATCACAGCGCCGAAAATGCCGTCGCGCAGGAGGGTCAGGAGGCTATGCGACCAGGTTTCGTTGCCGCCCAGCAGGATGTGAATGAAAAGGAGCGTCAGAAAGACGGCGAAAGGGTCGTTGGTGCCCGATTCAACTTCCAGCGTCGCGCGCACACGCGGGCGCAGGCGCAAGCCGCGGGCGTTGACCAGAAAGAACACCGCGGCGGCATCCGTCGAACCGATCACGACACCGACCAGCAGGCTCTCGATCCATCCGATGCCGAGCAGAAATTTGGCAACCGGGGCGGTCAGCAGTGTCGTGAGCAGCACCCCCACGGTCGCGAGTGTCACTGCGGGCGGAAGCACATTCCGGAACACCGACAGCCGCGTGCGCAATCCGCCGTCAAACAGAATCAGGGCGAGCGCAACGGATCCGACCGTGTAGGCGATGCTGACATTATTGAACGCCAGTCCGCCGGGGCCACCCTCGCCGGCCAGCATGCCGACCAACAGGAACACGAGCAGCAAGGGCGCGCCGAACCGCATCGCGACGAGGCTTGACAGAATG
>JBLNBW010000019.1:0-45839 GCA_050260255.1 Rhodospirillaceae bacterium
ATCGAAGTGCAGCTGATTCAGCCGATCGCGATGGAAGAGGGCTTGCGCTTTGCCATCCGCGAAGGCGGCAAGACCGTCGGCGCCGGTGTGGTGGCGAAGATCATCGAGTAATTGATTGCAGCGTGACTCGTGACCCGTGACTCGTGACCAGTAACTCGAGTCACCAGTCACCAGTCACTAGTCACGGGGTTTAAGACATGGCTGTTAAAAGTCAAAAAATACGTATCCGATTGAAGGCGTTCGACTACCGTCTCATCGATCAGTCGGCGCTCGAGATCGTCGATACGGCGAAGCGCACCGGCGCTGTGGTGAAGGGCCCGGTGCCTCTGCCGACGCGCAAGCAGCGTTTCGACATTCTGCGCTCGCCGCACGTCAACAAGACGTCGCGCGATCAGCTGGAAATTCGCACGCATCTGCGCCTGATGGACATCATCGATCCGACGGACAAGACGGTGGACGCGCTCATGAAGCTCGATCTGCCGGCTGGCGTGGACGTCGAGATCAAGCTGTAACGAGCAGTGGCTTTACGACGGAAGAGCTCCGTCGGGCAGCAAAAACGAACCGCCGACCAATTGAAGTCGGCACCTTTGCAAAAAGGGCAACGATATGAGTATAGGATTGCTGGGCCGCAAGGTCGGCATGACCCGTGTGTTCACCGACGATGGCGACACCATCCCGGTCACCGTGGTCGATGTATCGAACAACCGCGTCGCGCAAATCAAGACGCCGGAAACCGACGGTTACTCCGCAGTGCAGGTGGCGTACGGCAAGCGCCGTGCGAGCCGCGTGCGCAAATCGGCCGCCGGTCACTTCGCCAAGGCCGGTATCGAAGCGGGCAGCGCACTGGGTGAATTCCGGGCGACCGCCGAGGAGCTTGCGAACCTCAAGCCGGGCAGCACCGTCGGTCCCGACACCGTCTTCCAGGTCGGCCAGATGGTCGACGTGCGCGGCGTCTCGCACGGTAAAGGCTTCGCCGGCGTCATCAAGCGCCACAACTTTTCATCGAACCGCGCAAGCCACGGTAACTCGGTCTCGCACAACAAGCCGGGCTCGATCAGCATGGCGCAGGATCCGGGCCGCGTGTTCCCGGGCAAAAAAATGCCGGGCCACATGGGCGCTGTAAAGCGCACCGTGCAGAACCTCGAGATCGTCCGCATCGATGCCGAGCGGCAACTGCTGCTCATCCGTGGCGCAGTGCCGGGATCGCGCGGCGGCGACGTCGTGGTCATTCCCGCCAAGCGGGCGCGCAAGCCGGTGCAGAAGCCGGCGGCCGGCAAAGCGAAATAAGCGGGGGCGACATGGAACTCTCACTGATCAACGATCAAGGGCAGGCGACCTCGAAGGTCACTGCTTCGGACGCGGCGTTCGGCCGTGCCTACAACGAAGCGCTGGTGCATCAGGTAGTCACCGCGTACATGGCGAATGCACGCGTCGGCACGCGCTCGCAAAAGGATCGCAGCGCCGTCAAGCATTCGACGAAGAAGCCGTGGCGGCAGAAAGGCACGGGTCGCGCCCGCGCCGGTATGACGTCGAGCCCGTTGTGGCGTGGCGGCGGCAAGATCTTCCCGAATACGCCGGACGAGAACTTCACCCAGAAGCTCAACAAGAAGATGTACCGCGCAGGCGTGTCGTCGATACTGTCGCAGCTCGCCCGTGAAGACCGCCTCGCCGTGGTAGACGGGTTCAAGCTCGAAGCGCCGAAGACCAAGCTGCTCGCGCAAAAGCTCAAAGGCATGGGCCTTGACGATGTGCTCATCGTCACCGATGCGATAGACACCAATCTGTGGCTGTCTTCGCGCAACCTGCCTCATGTAAATGTCGTGACCGTGTCCGGTGCCGATCCCGTGAGCCTCATCCGCCACGCGAAGGTTCTGCTCACGAAAGGTGCGGTCGCCAAGATCGAGGAGATGCTGGCATGAACGCCACTGCAACCCCCACTGCGCCGAGCCTGAGGCAGCAAGAGCGGCTGATGCAGGTGCTGCTGGCACCCGTCGTCTCCGAGAAGGGCACGTACGTCGCGGACAAGAACGAGCAGGTGATCTTCCGCGTGACCGGCGATGCCACCAAGCCGGAGATCAAGGCCGCAGTCGAGCTCATGTTCAAAGTCAAGGTCGAGTCCGTGAAGGTGCTCAACGTGCGCGGCAAGGAGAAGCGTTTCGGCCGGTTCATGGGCCGTCGCAACAACTGGAAGAAAGCTTACGTCTGTCTCAAGCCGGGACAGGAGATCAACTTCGCTGAAGGGGAGACCAAGTAATGCTGGTCAAAGTCAAACCGACTTCTCCCGGGCGTCGCGGCCTCGTCAAGGTCGTCACTCCCGAGCTGCACAAAGGCGCCCCCGTCGCGAATCTGACCACGCGCCAGTCGAAGAAGGCGGGCCGCAACGCGCATGGCCGCATCACGATGCGTCACCACGGCGGCGGCCACAAGCAGCACTATCGGGTCGTCGACTTCAAACGCAACAAGGACGGCATTCCGGCGAAAGTCGAGCGCCTCGAATACGATCCGAACCGCAGCGCGCACCTTGCGTTGCTGTGCTACGCCGACGGCGAGCGCCGCTACATCATCGCGCCGCGGGGCGTGACGGCGGGCATGCAGCTCATGTCCGGGTCGGAATCGCCGATCAAGGTCGGCAACACGCTGCCGCTGCGTAACATCCCGGTCGGCACGACGATCTGCTGCATCGAAATGATGCCCGGCAAAGGTGCGCAGCTTGCGCGCGCGGCCGGCACGTCGGTCCAGCTTCTCGCGCGCGAAGGCGATTACGCGCAGCTGCGCCTGCGCTCCGGGGAGATCCGCAAAGTGCACGTGACCTGCCGCGCCACGATCGGCGAAGTGGGCAACGAAGAGCATTCGCTGGAATCGATCGGCAAGGCGGGCCGCGTCCGGTGGCGCGGTAAGCGTCCGACGGTGCGCGGTGTGGCGATGAACCCGATCGATCACCCGCACGGTGGCGGCGAAGGCCGCACTGCCGCTGCACAGGATCCGGTGAGCCCGTGGGGCGTCCTGACCAAGGGTTACAAGACGCGCAAGAACAAGCGTACGAGCAGCATGATCGTGCGCCGTCGCAACGCTAAGTCTACGGCGTAAGAGGTAAAGCATGGCACGTTCCGTTAAGAAGGGCCCGTTTGTCGATCATCACCTGCTCGCGAAAATCGAGAAGGCACGCGCTGCATCCGACAAGCGTCCGATCAAGACCTGGTCTCGGCGTTCGACCATCCTGCCCGATTTCGTAGGCTTGACCATCGCGGTGCACAACGGGAAGCAGCACATCCCGGTCTACGTCACCGAGAACATGGTCGGCCACAAGCTGGGCGAGTTTTCACACACCCGCGTGTTCAAGGGGCACTCGAAAGCCGGCGGCGCCGGCGACAAGAAATCGAGCCCCACGCCGGCAGCCAAGTAGCGAGGACTTAGACGATGAATACGACTGCTCAACTGCGCGGCGTGCGCCTGTCGGCCCAGAAAGGCCGGCTCGTTGCCGACCAGATTCGCGGCAAGCCCGTGGACAAGGCGCTCGGCATCCTGCAGTTCTCGCCGAAGAAAGCCGCGGCGATCATCCGCAAGGTGCTCGAGTCCGCGATTGCGAACGCCGAACACAACGACGGCGCCGACATCGATGAGCTCAAGGTGACGCGCATCTATGTGGAGAAAGGCCCGGTGTTGCGCCGCTTCCGCGCCCAGGCGAAAGGCCGTGGCGCCAGCATATTGAAACCGACTTGCCACGTGTTCGTGACTGTCGGCGACGGAAGGAAATAAGCATGGGTCAGAAAATACATCCGACCGGATTTCGTCTCGCGGTCAATCGGAACTGGGCATCGCGCTGGTACGCGAACAACCAGAACTTCCCGAGCATGCTGCTGGAAGACATCAAGGTCCGCGAGTACTTGAAGGAGCGGCTCGGGCACGCTGCGGTGTCGCGTGTGGTCATCGAGCGGCCGGCGAAGAACGCGCGCATTACGGTGTTCAGCGCGCGCCCCGGTGTGGTGATCGGCAAGAAGGGCGAAGACATCGAGTCGCTGAAGAGCCAGCTGCAGAAGATGCTGGGCGTGCCCGTGCACGTCAACATCGAGGAAGTGCGCAAGCCCGAACTCGATGCCCAGCTCATCGCCGACTCGATCGCGCAACAGCTGCAGAAGCGGATCATGTTCCGTCGAGCGATGAAGCGCGCCATCACGAATGCCATGCGCCTCGGTGCGCAGGGCATCAAGATCATGAGTGCCGGACGCCTGAACGGCATCGAGATCGCGCGCACCGAGTGGTACCGCGAAGGCCGCGTGCCGCTCCATACGCTGCGCGCCGACATCGACTACGGTTTTTCGGAAGCGAAGACGACGTACGGCGTCATCGGCATCAAGGTGTGGGTGTTCAAGGGCGAAATCATGGCGAAGAACGAGGTCTCGCTGACCCCGGCCGCGCCCGCGCCCGAACCGGAAGCCCCGGCGCCGCGCAAGCCGCGCCGCTCGGCAGGACCTAGGACAGGAGCCAAACGTGCTACAGCCAGCCAGACGTAAGTACCGTAAAGAGCAGAAGGGCCGCAACAAAGGCATAGCCACGCGCGGCAACAAGGTGAGCTTTGGGGAATACGGCCTCAAGGCGACGGGTCGCGGCCGCCTGACGGCGCGCCAGATCGAAGCGGCGCGGCGAGCGATGACGCGCCACATCAAGCGCGGCGGCCGCATCTGGATTCGCATCTTCCCGGACAAGCCGATTTCGCAGAAGCCCGCCGAAGTGCGGATGGGTAACGGCAAAGGCAATCCGGAATACTGGGTCGCGGAGATTCAGCCCGGCAAGATGCTCTACGAAATGGACGGCGTGGACGAGGTGATAGCCAAGGAAGCTTTCCGGCTCGCCGCGGCCAAGTTGCCGATCGCGACGACGTTCGTGCATCGCCAGGTAGGGGCGTAAAGGATGAAAGCCAAAGAACTGACGGGCAAGTCGCCCGACGAACTGCAGCAGGAACTGCAGTCGCTCCTGAAAGCGCAGTTTTCGCTGCGCATGCAGAAGGCGACGCAGCAGCTGACCAATACCAGCCAGCTCCGTAAAGTGCGCCGCGACATCGCGCGCGTGCGCACCGTGCTGGCTCAGAAGGCTTAAGGTGCAAGCATGAGCGAAGCAGCGAGCAAGGCAACGACCGAAGACAAGGCGCCCAACAAGCGGACGCTGACGGGCCGCGTGGTGAGCGACAAGATGCAGAAGACCGTGACGGTGCTCGTCGAGCGGCGTGTGAAGCACCCGCTCTACGGCAAAATCGTCACCCGCTCCAAGAAGTACCATGCGCACGACGAAAAGGGCGAGTTTCATGAGGGCGATCTCGTCCTGATCGAGGAATGCCGGCCGCTCTCGAAGACCAAGGCCTGGCGCGTGACGAAGCTGGTCGAGAAAGCGCGCACGGTCTAGCACTTTCTGCGCTCGACGCGTTGCGCGGGCGGCCGTCGGCGTATATAATTTCGCGTTTTTCGGCGGCCGCCTTTCGGCTGGCCGCCGAAAGACACCGATGACAAGCTCGGCTCGCGTTTATCGAAGGCGCGGGACGATCGACCCGGACGGGCTCCAATACTGGCCGACAACGGCGGCTAAGTTGGGGAAGTTGTGACAAGCGAGAAGAAATCATGATTCAAATGCAGTCCATACTGGACGTGGCTGACAATACCGGTGCGCGCGCGGTCATGTGCATCAAGGTGCTGGGCGGCTCCAAGCGTCGCTATGCGGGCATCGGTGACGTCATCAAGGTGAGCGTGAAAGACGCCGCCCCGCGCGGGCGCGTCAAGAAGGGCGAGATCTACAACGCCGTGGTCGTGCGCACCGCAAAAGGCGTGCGCCGCCAGGACGGCTCCGTGGTGAAGTTCGACTCCAACGCCGCGGTGCTGCTCAATCCCAAGCTCGAGCCCATCGGCACCCGCATCTTCGGGCCGGTCACGCGCGAGCTGCGCACCGAGCGCTTCATGAAGATCGTGTCGCTCGCACCCGAAGTGCTGTAAAGGAATGGTCATGGCGAAGGCGAAAATGAGGATCAGGAAGGGCGACGACGTCGTCGTGCTCACCGGCAAGGACCGCGGCAAGCGCGGCACGGTGCTGCGCATCGTCGACGCCGAGCATGTCGTGGTCGAAGGCGCCAACAAAGTGCGCAAGCACCAGCGCCCGAACCCGATGAAAGGTGTCACGGGCGGCATCATCGACCGCGAAATGCCGCTGCATATCTCGAATGTGGCGCTGTTCAATCCTGCGAGCAGCAAGGGCGACCGCGTCGGCATCAAGACCCTCGAAGACGGCCGGCGGGTGCGTTTTTTCAAGTCCAACGGCGAAGTGGTTGACGCATGAGCGAAGCCAAAGACAGCAAGAAAGCCAAGCCGGCAAAAGAAGCGAAGGCTGGCGGCAAGGAAGCGAAGTCCGGTAAGGAAGCCAGGGGCGCGGCCGAAGCGAAAGCGACCAAGCCCGCGCAGGGCAAGCCCGCGCGGCCGACGGCTCCGGCGCGCCTGCAGACGTTCTACAAAGAGAACGTCATCAAGGATCTTACGAAGCAGTTCGGCTACAAGAGTGTCATGGAAGTGCCGCGCATCGAGAAGATCGTGGTCAACATGGGCGTGGGCGAAGCCGTCGCGGACAAGAAGATTCTCGACAATGCCGTGTCCGACATGACGAAGATCGTGGGCCAGAAGCCGCTCGTCACGAAGGCCCGCAAGTCGGTCGCAACCTTCAAGATCCGCGAAGGCTACCCCATCGGCTGCAAGGCGACGCTGCGCGGCGCGCGCATGTACGAGTTCCTCGACCGTCTGGTGAACGTGGCGATGCCCCGCATCCGCGACTTCCGCGGCATCTCGGGCAAGTCGTTCGACGGCCGTGGCAACTACAACATGGGCGTGAAGGAACAGATCATTTTCCCGGAAGTCGAGTACGACAAGATCGACGCGATCCGGGGCATGAACATCACGATATCCACGACTGCGAAGACGGACGCCGAAGCACGGGCGCTGCTCGCGGCATTCAAATTTCCGTTCAGGAACTGAGGGACCGATATGGCAAAGCTTGCCTTGATCAACCGTGAGCAGAAGCGCCGTGACGCGGTGAAGAAGTTCGCCGCCAAGCGCGAAGAGCTGCTGGCGATCGTGAACAACCAGAAGCTTGCCCCGGAAGAGCGTTACGAGGCGCGGTTGAAGCTGCAGAAGCTGCCGCGCAACGCTTCTCCCGTGCGGCTGCGCAACCGCTGCAAGCTCACCGGTCGTCCTCGCGGTGTGTTCCGTAAGTTCGGTCTGGCCCGCGGTAAGGTGCGCGATATCGCGATGCGCGGCGAAATCCCCGGCGTGATCAAAGCGAGCTGGTAAGCCTGGAAAGCAGGAGACGATTGCATGAGTATGAGTGACCCCATCTCCGACATGCTCACGCGCATCCGCAATGCGCAGAAGTCGGAAAAACAGTCGGTGGCGATGCCCGCTTCCAAGCTCAAGGCGTCGATCGCCAAGGTGCTGAAGGACGAGGGGTATATCGAAGATTTCGCGGTGCGTCCGAACGACGGCCGGCCGCAGCTCGAGATCAGCCTGAAATACTACGCGGGCCGTCCGGTCATCGAGAAGATCGAGCGCATCAGCCGTCCCGGCCTGCGCGTGTACAAGCCGAGCCGTGAAGTCCCCAAAGTCATGAACGGCCTGGGTATCGCCATCGTGTCGACGTCGAAAGGCGTGATGACCGATCGCAAAGCGCGCGGCATGGGCGTCGGCGGCGAAGTGCTGTGCATCGTCGCCTAACGCCGGGGAGAGCAACGATATGTCCAGAATAGCCAAATACCCGGTGCCGTTGCCCGAGAAAGTCGAAGTCTCGCTGAAGAATGACGAGATTTCGGTGAAGGGCCCGCTCGGCACGCTGACGCAGCGCATTACGCCCAACGTGAAAATCGAGAAGGTCGACAACCGTCTCGAGATCAAGGTGAACGAAAACTCGCGGCAGGCCGATGCGATGTCCGGCACGCTCCGCGCCCTCGTGGCCAACATGGTGACGGGCGTGACGAAAGGCTTCGAGAAGAAGCTGCAGCTGGTCGGCGTCGGTTACCGCGCGCAGGCACAGGGCGACAAGTTGAACCTCACGCTCGGCTACTCGCATCCGGTCGTTCATCAGTTGCCGAAAGGCATCAAGGCCGAGACGCCGACGCAGACCGAGATCCTGATCAAGGGCGTGGACAAGCAGCTCGTCGGGCAGGTGGCGGCCGAAGTGCGCCGTTACCGCAGCCCCGAGCCGTACAAGGGCAAGGGCGTGCGTTACGCCGATGAGCGCATAGTGCTCAAGGAAACCAAGAAGAAGTAGGCGGTGAGACATGAGTGACAAGTACGAAGCACGGATGCGTAGGGCGCGCCAGACGCGCGTCAAAATCGCCCAGCTGAAGGCAGTGCGTCTCTGCGTGCACCGCTCGAACAGCCACATCTACGCGCAGGTTATCGATGCGACGGGCGGCAAGGTGCTCGCCTCGGCGTCGACCGCCGAAAAAGACGTGCGCGGCGACAAGGTCGTGAACAACGTGAAGGCTGCGGCCGAAGTTGGCAAGCGCATCGCGGAGAAAGCGAAGCAGCTCGGCATCGAGGCGGTCGCTTTCGACCGTTCGGGCTACAAGTATCACGGTCGCATCAAGGCGCTGGCTGACGCGGCACGCGAAGCCGGTCTCAAGTTCTAGACGGGAAACGTCATGGCAAAAATGCAAGCAGGCAAGATGCAGACCGGCGAAGAACGCAACGACGGACTGCGCGAGAAAATGGTCGCCATCAACCGCGTCACCAAGGTGGTGAAAGGCGGTAGGGTGCTCGGCTTCGCGGCGCTGACGGTCGTCGGCGACGGCGACGGCGGCATCGGGATGGGCAAGGGCAAGGCGCGGGAAGTGCCGGTCGCCGTGCAGAAGGCGATGGACGAAGCACGGCGCAAGATGGTCAAAGTGCCGCTGCGCAATGGCACGCTCCAGCACGCGGTTATCGGCCGCCACGGAGCGTCGCGCGTCTACATGCAGCCCGCATCCGAGGGCACGGGGATCATCGCCGGCGGTCCGGTGCGCGCGGTGCTCGAGGTAATGGGCGTCACGAACATCCTGGCGAAATGCCTGGGATCGACCAACCCTTACAACGTGGTGCGCGCGACGCTGAACGGCCTCACCGCGATGAATACGCCTGCCGGTATCGCCGCCAAGCGCGGCCTTACGGTCGAGCAGCTCACGGAGTAGGCGCAATGGCAGACGCGAAGAAAATCAAGATCACGCTCGTGAAGAGCCTGATCGGCACCAAGCCCGAGCATCGCGCGACTGTGCGCGGCCTGGGCCTGCGCCGAGTCAATCATACTGTTGAAGTGCAGGACACGCCGTCGAACCGCGGCATGATCAACGCGGTGTCGTACCTGCTGAAGTGCGAGGGATAGATGCAGCTCAATAAGATCAAGCCGGCCGCCGGCGCGAAGCACGCGAAGAAGCGCGTGGGTCGCGGCATCGGCTCCGGGCTGGGCAAGACGGCCGGCCGCGGACACAAGGGTCAGAAAGCGCGCTCCGGCGGCTTTCACAAAGTCGGTTTCGAAGGCGGTCAGATGCCGCTGCAGCGCCGTCTGCCGAAGCGCGGGTTCCGCTCGCTCACGCAGGATCGCACTGCCGAAGTGCGCCTTGACCAGCTCGACAAGCTCAAGGCCGACACGATCGATCTGACGGTCCTGAAGCTGGCCGGTGTCGTGCCGCAGGTCGCGCTCGGTGCGAAGGTGATCCTTGCCGGTGAAATCAAGCGCAAGATCGCGCTGAAGGGACTCGGCGTCACGAAGGGCGCGCGGGCCGCCATCGAGGCGGCCGGCGGGAGCTACGAGCTGCCCGTCGAGGTAACACCGCCGAAGAAATTACCCCGCAAGAACGCAGCACAAGCAAAGGCTGAGTAACTTTGGCTGTCAACGACTCACTGCTCGGCTCCGGGAAGATGGGCGACCTGAAACGTCGCCTGCTGTTCCTGCTCGGGGCGTTGATCGTCTTCCGCATCGGCTCGTTCATACCGGTGCCGGGGATCGATCAGGCGCAGCTTGCGGAACTGTTCCGCTCGCAGCGCGGGGGCATCCTCGACATGTTCAACATGTTTTCGGGCGGCGCCCTCTCCCGGTTTTCGATGTTCGCGCTCGGGATCATGCCGTACATCTCGGCGTCGATCATCATGCAGCTCATGACCGTCGTGTCGCCGACGCTCGAGAACCTCAAGAAAGAGGGCGAAGCGGGACGGCGCAAGATCACGCAGTACACGCGCTACGGCACGGCGGCGCTCGCGATGTTCCAAGGCATGGGTATCGCGATCGCGCTGGAGTCGCAGGCCGGTCTCGTGATCGAGCCCGGGCTCATGTTCCGCCTCACCGCGATGGTCACGCTGGTGACCGGGACGATGTTCCTCATGTGGCTGGGCGAGCAGATCACCGAGCGCGGCATAGGAAACGGCATATCGCTGATCATTTTCGCCGGCATTGCGGCGGGCTTTCCCCATGCCATCGGCGGCACGCTGGAGCTCGCACGCACCGGTGCGTTCACGATACCGGTGGTCCTGTTCATCTTCGCACTCGTCGTGCTGGTGACGGCGTTCGTCTGCTTCGTGGAGCGCGGTCAGCGCAAGATTCTGGTGAACTACGCGAAGCGCCAGGTCGGGCGGAAGATCTATGGCGGACAGACGTCGCACCTGCCGCTCAAGCTCAACATGGCGGGCGTGATACCGCCGATCTTCGCGTCGAGCATTATTTTGTTTCCGGCGACGCTGGTTGGATGGTTCGGCTCCAATGAGCGGCTCTCGTGGCTAAGGGATGTCGCGTCCACGCTGCATCCTGGGCAGCCGATCTACACGTTGCTGTACGCGTCGGCGATCATATTCTTCTGCTTTTTCTATACGGCGCTCGTCTTCAATCCGAAAGAGACGGCGGACAACCTGAAGAAGAGCGGCGCGTTCGTTCCCGGCATACGCCCCGGGGACCAGACGGCCCGCTATATCGAAAAGATCATGATGCGGTTGACGCTCACCGGCTCCATCTACGTGACGCTGGTGTGCCTGCTGCCCGAGTTCCTGATCGTGTGGAAGAACGTGCCGTTCTATTTCGGCGGCACCAGCCTGCTGATCATCGTGGTGGTGACGATGGACTTCATGGCTCAGGTGCAGGCGTACGTAATGTCGCACCAGTATGAAAGCCTGCTCAAGAAAGCCAATTTCAAGGGTGGCATGTTTCCGTCACGGTAATGGCGAAAGAAGAAACCATACAGATGCAGGGCGAGATCGTGGAGACCTTGCCCAATGCGACGTTCAGGGTAAAGCTCGAAAACGGGCATGTAGTGCTGGGACATATTTCCGGGAAGATGCGCATGCACTACATCCGTATCCTGCCCGGCGACAAGGTCACGGTGGAATTGACCCCATACGACCTTACCCGCGGCCGGATCGTGTTCCGGGCGAAGTAAGGCAGACGGTCGAACCAACCGCAGAACTTAAGTGTCCTCTAGTGTCCCGCCGGGCTGGGGACTGCAGGTAAGAAAGGAAGCGAGAGATGAAAGTGCTGGCATCGGTGAAGAAAATTTGCCGTAACTGCAAAGTGATCAAGCGCAAGGGCGTGGTGCGGGTCATCTGCAGCAAGGACCCGCGGCACAAGCAGCGGCAGGGCTGATTTTCTCTTGAAAATTAGCGCGTTAGACGATACAATTTCCGGTTTTCCGTTTTTGGGGTAACACATGGCCAGGATAGGTGGCGTAAACATCCCGAATCATCAGCATGCGGAGATCGCGCTCACCGCGATTTACGGCATCGGTCGCAGCCGCGCGCGCGCCATCTGCGCCGCAGCGGGCGTGGGATACACCACGAAGATGAAAGACTTGTCCGACAGCGAAATGGACAAGCTGCGCGAGCAGGTCGCGAAATACACGATCGAAGGCGACTTGCGCCGCGAGACGTCCATGAACATCAAGCGGCTCATGGACCTCGGAACGTGGCGCGGCAAGCGGCATCGCGCGGGCTTGCCCGTGCGTGGACAGCGCACGCGCACCAATGCGCGCACCCGCAAGGGCCCGCGCAAGGCCGCAGTGAAGATCCTCAAAGGCACGACAGCGTAAAGGTAGCCACACCATGGCGAAAGCAAGCACCCGGGTGCGCAAGAAGGTCAAGAAGAACGTCGCGGAAGGCATCGCGCACGTTCACGCTTCTTTCAACAACACCATCATCACCATCACCGACCGCCAAGGCAACGCGTTGTCGTGGGCGACATCGGGCAGCAACGGCTTCAAGGGCTCGCGCAAGAGCACGCCGTTCGCCGCGCAAGTCGCCGCCGAGCAGGCCGGCCGTCTCGCTCAAGAGTCGGGCGTGAAAAACATCGAAGTGCGCATCAAGGGACCCGGCCCCGGTCGTGAGTCCGCCGTGCGCGCGTTGAATGCCGTCGGTTTCAAGATCACCAGCATTTCGGACGTGACCCCGGTGCCGCACAACGGCTGCCGTCCGCCGAAAAAGCGCCGTATTTAAAGGAGATTGCCCAGTGGCAAGGAATCTCGACGCGAAGTGCCGGCAATGCCGCCGCGAAGGCGAAAAGCTCTTTCTGAAGGGCGAGAAGTGCTTTACGGACAAGTGCGCCATCGAGCGTCGCAACTACCCGCCCGGTCAACACGGCCAGAAAAACACGCGCCTTTCGGGCTACGGTGTGCAGCTGCGCGAGAAGCAGAAGGTGCGCCGCATCTACGGCATCCTGGAGCGCCAGTTCCGCAAGTTCTACAAGGACGCGTCGCAGAGCAAGGGCGTCACCGGTGAGGCGTTGCTGCAGGCGCTGGAAGGCCGCCTGGACTCGGTCGCGTACCGCATGGGCTTCGGCGCCTCGCGCACCGAGGCGCGCCAGGTGGTGCGCCACAACGGCATTCTCGTGAATGGCAAACGGGTCAACATTCCGTCGTTCCAGTGCCGTCCCGGTGATGTCATCGAAGTGGCGCAAGGCGCGAAAGACCAGCTGCGCATCAAGGGCGCGGTGGAAGCGGCAGAATCGCGCGGCTTCCCGGAGTGGATCGAAGTCGACACCAAGGCTCTGAAGGGCACCTTCAAGGCGCGGCCGCAGCGCTCCGAGCTGCCGTCCACCATCAACGAGTCGCTCGTGGTTGAGCTGTACTCGAAGTAATCGTCGAGAGGTATCGAACCTATGGCAAGCAGCGCCTTTCTGAAGCCTCGCATCATCGATGTTCAAAACATTTCGCCGTTCCACGCGAAGCTGACGATGGAACCGTTCGAGCGCGGCTACGGCCACACGCTCGGCAACGCACTGCGCCGCACACTGCTCTCGTCGATGCCCGGTTACGCCGCGACCGAAGTCAAGATCGCCGGCGTGCTGCACGAGTACTCGACCATAGATGGCGTGCAGGAAGACGTGGTGGACATCCTGCTCAATCTGAAGGGCATGGTGTTTCGCATGCACAACCGCGACGAGGCGACGCTCACGCTCAAGAAATCCGGCGAGGGCCTCGTCACTGCGGGCGACATCGAGCCGATGCACGACGTCGAGGTCATCAATCCCGACCACGTGATCGCGCATCTCGCGCCCGGCGGCAAGCTGGACATGCAGATCAAGATCGAGCAGGGCCGCGGCTATATCGCGGCGACCACGCGCAAGTCGGCTGATGAAAGCCGGTCCGTCGGCAGCATCATGCTGGATGCGTCGTTCAGCCCGGTGCGCCGCGTGAGCTACTCGGTGGAGTCGGCCCGCGTCGAGCAGCGCACCGACTTGGACAAGCTCATCATGGACATCGAGACCAACGGCGCCATCGAGCCGGAGGAAGCGGTGCGTTATGCCGCGCGCATCCTGGTCGAGCAGCTGTCGGTGTTCGCGGATCTCAAAGGCATGGCCCCGCAGATGGAGGAGCGCAAGGCGACACAGATCGATCCTATCCTGCTCCGTCCGGTCGACGATCTCGAGCTTACCGTGCGCTCCGCGAACTGCCTCAAGGCCGAGAACATCTACTACATCGGCGATCTCATTCAGCGCACCGAGACCGAGCTTCTCAAGACCCCGAACCTCGGCCGCAAGTCGCTCAACGAGATCAAGGAAGTGCTCGCTTCGCGCGGTCTTACGCTCGGCATGAAGCTGGAGAATTGGCCGCCCGTCGGACTCGAAAAAGTCTGATCGCAGGGGCTGGAAAAGTCTAAAAGAAAGGGTGGGCGCAGAGCGCCCATCCCTGATTAAGGGAAAGAACCATGCGTCACCGTCACGGCTTACGTAAGCTGAACCGCACCAGCAGCCATCGCCTGGCCATGCTGCGCAACATGACGAACTCGCTGCTCAAGCACGAGATCATCAAGACCACGCTGCCGAAAGCGAAAGAGCTGCGCCGCGTCGTCGAGCCCATCATCACGCTCGGCAAGTCGCCCTCGCTCGCGAACCGGCGTCTGGCGTTCGACCGGCTGCGCGACCGCGACATGGTCGTCAAGCTGTTCGACGAGCTCGGCCCCCGCTACGCGACGCGCAATGGCGGCTATCTGCGCATCCTCAAGTTCGGCTTCCGCAAGGGCGACAATGCGCCGATGGCGCTCGTCGAGCTGATGGACCGTCCGGAAGAGTCCGAAACGCCGGAAACGGAAGGCGGCGCCAAGGCGAAGCGCAAGAAAGAAGCGCCGGCCGAAGCGGCAGCCTGACCGTAAGACTGCGTTCGCCAGGAAAGCCGGCCTGCATGGCCGGCTTTTTTATTGCTGGATCACCGGCGCCCGGCCCGTCGCGGCCGTGTCCGACAGGGCCAGCATGTCCGAAAGCCACAAACCATCCCGCGTTGCCCGCCTGCGCGCTGCCGTCATGCAGCTCGGCCCCGGCCTCATTACGGGCGCAGCGGACGACGACCCGAGCGGCATCGCGACGTATTCGCAGGCGGGGGCTCAATTCGGATACGGTATGCTCTGGTCGACGCTCGTTACGCTGCCCCTCATGGTGGGCATACAGCTCGTGGCCGCCCGCATAGGGTGCGTCACGGGGCGCGGCGTTGCGGCGAATATCCGTCAGCACTATCCCCCGGCATTGCTCTATGCCGTCGTCACGGCACTTCTCGTCGCAAACACGATCAATATCGGCGCGGATATCGGCGCCATGGCAGAGGCACTCAAGCTCGTTGCGGGCGGACCGGCACACCTGTACTCGCTGCTCTTCGGCACGGTATGCGTGCTGCTCCAGGTATTCATCCCGTACCCGCGTTACGCGCCGCTGCTCAAGTGGTCGACCCTGGCGCTCTTCGCGTACGTGGCGACGCTGTTCGTGGTCGACGTGCCGTGGGAGGAGGTCGGACGCCGCATACTCGCCCCCGGCGTTGAATTTAGCGAAGACTACCTCCTCGCACTGGTTGCGGTCCTCGGCACGACGATCAGCCCGTATCTTTTCTTCTGGCAGGCGTCGCAGGAGGTCGAGGATCAGCACGCCAACGGCCATCCGGCGCCGCTCATCAAGAAGCCGCGGCGCGCGACCAAGGAGCTCGGCCGCATCGAGATCGACACGTTCGTCGGGATGGGGCTTTCGAACGTCATCGCCTTCTGCATCATGCTGACGTCGGCGATAGCACTGCACGCCAACGGCGTGACCGATATCCGCACCGCCGCCGACGCGGCCAACGCGCTGCGCCCCGTCGCGGGCGATCTCGCCTTCGTGCTCTTCAGCTTCGGCATCATCGGCACCGGCATGCTTGCGATACCGGTACTCGCCGGCTCTGCAGCGTACGCCGTCGCTGAAGCGTTCCGCTGGCCACGCGGGCTCGGACGCCTGCCGCTCGACGCGCCCGGCTTTTACGGCATCATCGTCGCCGCGACGCTCATCGGTATTGCGATCGACTTTTTGCAGGTCGATCCGTTCAAAGCGCTGATCTGGGCTGCAGTGATCAACGGCATCGTCGCCGTGCCGGTAATGGCAGTGATGATGCGGCTTGCCGCGCGTCGCGATGTCATGGGCAAGTTCGCCATCTCGCGGCGTCTTGCGTTTACCGGATGGACCAGCACATGCATCATGGCGCTCGCGGTAGGCGCTCTGCTCCTTTCGCTCGCTTAGCCTTGCGTTGCGCCTTGCGCGGCAGGGGATAGAATGACCGCATGCTGAACGAGCTGCAACTCACCGGGCGCACGCGCACTCACGTCGTGCAGCGGGATGATCTCGGCGCGGCGCTGCATCCGGCGGCGCTGGAGGCGTTTGCCGCCATGCGTGCCGATGCAGCAAGAGAGGGCATCGATATCGCCATCGCAAGCGCCTTTCGCGATTTCGAGGCACAGCAGCGCATCTGGGATATGAAGTATCGCGGCGAGCGGCCGCTGTACGACGCGCAGGGCAAGCCGCGCAATCACGCCGACATGGACGAAGGCGAACTCGTCGAGGCGATCCTGTGCTGGAGCGCGCTGCCTGGTGCGAGCCGTCATCATTGGGGTACGGAAATCGACGTGTACGACCGGGCGGCAATGCCCGAAGGATACCGCCTGCGTCTGCTGCCGGAAGAAGCGGCGCCGGGCGGTGTCTTTCATCGCCTGCATCAGTGGCTCGACCAGCACATGGGCGATTACGGTTTTTACCGTCCCTACGCGACGTATCGCGGCGGCGTGCTTCCCGAAGCGTGGCATTTGAGCTATGCCGCCGTATCGACCTCGGCGACCCGGTCGCTGACTCTCGACGTCCTGGAGCGCACCGTGCGTGCAAGCACGTTGCTCGGCAAGGAGCACGTTCTCAACCGCCTCAGCGACATACACGCGCGGTATGTGATGAGCGTGGACGAACCCCCCGTCGATTAGCGACGCCCATGGCGATCGTGCTCTTTACCGACTTCGGTGCCGACCTGTACGTCGGACAGGTGAAAGCGGTTCTGCTGGAGTATGCAGCTGCGGTTCCCGTCATCGACCTCGTGCATGATGCGCCCGCGTTCGATATCGCGGCGAGCGCGCATCTGCTCTCTGCGTGCGTGCCTCGCTTTGCGCCAGGCAGCATCTTTCTCGCCGTCGTCGATCCCGGGGTGGGAACGGAGCGCGGCGCGCTCGTCGGCGAATGCGACGGACGCATTCTCGTCGGGCCCGACAACGGGTTGCTGTCCGTTTGTGGAGCACGAGCGAGCACCGCCCGTTTCTGGTCCATTGCATGGCGGCCCGAGGCATTGTCAAACTCGTTCCACGGACGCGACCTTTTCGCGCCCATCGCGGGCACCATTGCTTCAGGGCAATGGCCCGAATCGCGCCTCGCACCGAAGCCCGCACCCGATGTGACATCGAGTGCTGAAGACACCTATGCAATCATCTACATCGACCGCTACGGCAACGCGTGCACCGGCGTCCGCGCTTCACGAGTGTCCCGGAATGCGGTTCTGTCGATCGCCGGCGTGCGCTTGCGTTACGCGCCGGTGTTCGGTGCCGTCGAGACAGGCGCGCCTTTCTGGTACGAGAACAGCCTCGGGCTCGTCGAAATCGCGGCGCATCGGGCGAGCGCTGCAGCCACATTGGGCCTGCAGGTCGGCGCTCGCATAACCGTGGAATGACGACGGTCTATACCATAGGCCACGGCAATCGAGCGGCTGCCGAGTTCCGCGAGCTGCTGCAGGACGCCGGTGTACGGCATTTGATCGACGTTCGTGCGCATCCCGGGTCGCGACGCCATCCGCAGTTCTCGAAAGGCGTGCTCGAAGCCGACCTGATCGCTGCTGGCATAGCGTACAGCTGGGCCGGTGACGCGCTCGGTGGCCGTCGCAAGCCGCGTCGCGGTTCACGCCACATCGCGTGGCGTAACGATAGCTTCCGCGCGTATGCGGATCATATGGAAACGCAGCAATTCGTCGACGCGATGGATCGACTCATTGGCGAGGCAGCGGACGAGCCAACGGCGGTCATGTGCGCCGAGCGCCTGCCGTGGCAATGTCACCGCTATCTGATCGCGGATTATCTGGTGTCGCGAGGTATGCGCGTGGTTCATCTCATTGGCCCCGGCAGTCGGCGCGAACACACCCTCAACGATATCGCGCGCATCGACGACGGTGTCGTCGTGTACGACCGAACTGCGCAGCTCGGCCTCGGGTTGGCTGAATGATGTGCTCCGCTGTCAGTCGTGTAGCGGCAGCCGCACGGTGAATTCGCTGCCCTTGCCCACGCCCTCGCTGCGGACCTGAACAGATCCCTGGTGCAGCGTCACCAGCTGTTTCACGAGCGAAAGACCTATGCCGAGGCCGCCCTGCGAGCGCGACAGCGTGTTCTCGGCCTGGGTGAAGAGATCGAATATCCGCGGTTGCATGTCTTCGGCGATGCCGACGCCGTCGTCCTGCACTTTCACCACCGCCTCGTCGGCCTCGATGAAGGCTTTCACGTTAAGCTGTCCGCCCTCCGGTGTGTACTTCACGGCATTGCCGAGCAGGTTGACGAATACTTGCTGGAGACGGTCCCGGTCTCCGAGCACCAGAATGGCGGTGTTGAGCATGCTGATCGTGAGCTTGTGCCGTTTTTCCTCGAGCGAAGGCCGCACGCTCTCTATCGCACGCGAAAGCACGTCGCGCACATCGAGCGTCTCGGTGTTGAGCTGGACCTTGCCGGAGCTGATGCGCGTGACGTCGAGCAGATCGTCCACCAGCCGGCGGATGAACTCCACCTGGCGCTCGATGAGCTTGATCGGATATTGCAGCGAAGCGTTCTCCGGGCTCGACATGCGGATGAGCTGCAGCGCGTTGACCAGCGGCGCAAGGGGGTTGCGCAGCTCGTGCGAGAGGGTCGAAAGAAAGATGTTCTTATGCTGATCGGCCCGTTCCAGAGCGGCTGCCTTGTTGCGGAGCGTTTCGAGCTGCTCCTTCTGATCGGTGCGGTCGCGCAGTATCTTCCCGTACGCGATGACCTCGCCGGCATCGTCGCGTATCGGAGTCACCGCGCCCGCCGCCCAGAAGCGCGAGCCGTCGGCGCGCATCATCCACAGATCGTCTTCCGCCATGCCATCGACGCAGGCCGTGACCAATTCGTATTGCGGCATCCCGCGGCGCACGTCGTCCGGCGCGAACAGCCGCGAGATGTGCTGACCTATGATGGCCTCCCGCTTGTAGCCGAACACATGCTCGGCACCGCTGCCCCACCAGGCGATTCTGCCGTCGGTATCGATGAGGATGATTGCCTGCTCCCGCGTCTGCTCGGCGAGCAGTCGAAGGAGTCGCTCGACGTCCACTGTGTTTCCTCAATGAAGGATGGGGCGCACGCGGCGCCGTGGGCATGCCGAAGCAAAATGTGGACCGCGCTGGCGAAGACATCTGCGGCTCGAACGCAAAGGGGTGCTCCGAGTTTGCGGTATAGTGCGCACCTCGACGGACGCGGCAGGTCCGGTACAAAGAAGGCAGATGCAGAAACAATATCGCAATGTGCTGGTGCTCTCCGGCTGTCAGGCGACGCTCCAGACGACAGGCATCACCATGATCGCCGTCACGGGCCTTGCCGGGGCGATGATCGCTCCCAACCCCGCTTATGCTACCGTGCCCCTCACGTGTTACGTGCTCGGCGCCGCCGCGACCACCATTCCGGCATCACTCCTTATGCGGACGATCGGGCGCCGCTCCGGCTTTCAGGTCGGCACCATGCTCGGTATAGCGGGCGCCGCGCTATGCAGTCTCGCTGTCTACCTGGCGATATTCTGGCTGCTGTGTGCCGGCATGATCGTAATGGGCATGTACACGTCCTTCGGCAAATACTATCGGTTTGCGGCGGCGGATGTGGCGAGCACCGAGTTTCGGGCCAAGGCGATTTCGCTGACCCTCGCCGGGGGCATCGTCGGCGGCATATTGGGTCCGGAGATGGCGAAGCGCACGAAAGACCTGTTCGCCGGCCATATGTATTTCGGCTCCTATCTCTCGCTTGCCGTCGTCTGCATGATCGCCACGCTGCTGCTCACGCGTCTCGACATTCCGAAGCTGCAGGAGCATGAGCGCAACGAATCAGGCCGGCCGCTGACCGAAATCATGCGCCAGCCGGTCTTTATAGTGGCCGCACTTGCCTCGGCGCTGTCGTACGGCATCATGAATCTTTTCATGACATCGACGCCGCTTGCGATGCGCGCCCACGATCACCACTTCAACGATGCCGCGCTCGTGCTCGAATGGCACGTGATCGGGATGTATGCACCGTCGTTCTTCACCGGCTGGCTCATCAACCGCCTCGGCGTGCTCAACATCATCTTCGCCGGTATCGTTTTGTTGTTCGTGTCCATCGTGGCCGCGCTGTCCGGGACGTACTTCCTGCACTTCTGGGCAGCGCTGTTCTTGCTCGGCGTAGGGTGGAACTTCATGTACGTCGGCGGTTCCGCACTCCTCACCGAGTGCTACACGCCGGCGGAGCGCGCGAAAACGCAGGCAGCGAACGATTTCCTGGTGTTCGTCACGATGGCCATCTCGTCGGCGTCCTCCGGCCTGCTCATGAGCAAGAGCGGCTGGCACGCCGTGAACTACGGTTCGATACCGTTCCTCGTGCTCGCTGCGATCGCGACCTCGTGGCTCATGTGGCAGCGCCGGCTCGCAGCCACTCCGGCATGAGCGCGCTCTACGCGACCAAAATTACGCGGTAGTCGTTGACGTTGGTGCGCGTCGGCCCGGTGACGACGAGATCGCCGAGCGTCTGAAAGAAAGCGTACCCGTCGTTGTCGGCGAGCAGCTGATCTGCGTTCTTACCCGCTTTCAAAGCCCGTTGCAGCGCGTCCGGCGTGAGCACCGCGCCTGCATTGTCCTCGGTGCCGTCGATGCCGTCGGTATCGCATGCGAGCGCCCAGATGTTTTCGGCGGCGGCGAGCTCCACTGCAAGCCCGAGCAGAAATTCCGCGCACCGTCCGCCGCGCCCGTTGCCGCGTACGGTGACGGTACACTCGCCGCCCGAGATGAGGGCGACGGGCCGTTGCCAGGGCTCGCCATGCTGCGCGATCTCGCGTGCCAGCGCCGCATACACTTTCGCGACCTCGCGGGCTTCGCCGGTCACCGAGTCGCCCAGTATCGCCGTGCGTATGCCGTGCGTCGCGAAGTATGCCGCGCCCGCCTTCAACGATTGCTGCGCTGTCGCGATGACGTGGTTCTCCACGCGTGCGAATACCCTGTCGCCTGGCTTGGGCGTCTCGGGCAGATCGCCGCGTGCTCCGCGTTGCAGGTGCTCCACGACCGCGGGCGGCGCCACGACATCGTAGCGCGCAAGGACGTCGAGTGCGTCCTGGTAGGTCGTCGGATCGGGCGCGCACGGCCCCGATGCGATATGCGTGGGGTCGTCACCTGTCACGTCGGAAACGATCAGCGCGACAACGCGCGCTTTGGTGACCGCCGCGAGCTTGCCGCCTTGTATCGACGACAAGTGCTTGCGCACGGTGTTCATCTGCTGGATCGGCGCACCGCAACGCAGCAGCTCTCGCGTCGTCGCCTTGAGATCCGCCATGCTCACTTCCGAAACAGGGAGCGACATGAGGCTCGAGCCACCACCCGATACCAGCACCAGCAGCAGATCGTCGCGTCCGAGCGATTTTGCCTGCTTGACGATCTCCGCGGCCGCGTGCTCGCCGGCTTCATCGGGGACCGGGTGACCGGCTTCGATGACTTTGATGCGATTGGTGAGAAGCCCGTGCCGGTAGCGCGTGATCACGAGGCCGTCGAGCGGCGCGGAAGCGGGCCAGTGCTGCTCGACGGCGAGAGCCATGGAAGCGGCGGCCTTGCCCGCGCCGACGACGAGCGTTCGTCCTTTCGGCGGCTGGGGCAGATGCCGCGGTACGATACGCAGCGGGTCGGCGGCGCCGACGGCCGCTTGAAAGCTGCCGAGCAGGAGTTCGCGGGGAGACATGAATGTATGAGGCGTTACCGGTTAATCGTTACTCGTTAATCGGGCCGGTGCACCGCGCTGGGCTCACAGTAACCGGTCACGAGTAACCGGTCACGCGCTTAATGTAGCACGCTCTTCAGATATTGCCCGGTATGGCTCGCTTTGTTTGCAGCGATTTGCTGCGGGGTGCCGGTGGCAACCACTTGTCCGCCGCCATCCCCGCCCTCCGGACCCATGTCGATGATCCAGTCAGCCGTCTTGATGACGTCGAGGTTGTGCTCGATGACGACGATCGTATTGCCATGGTCGCGCAGTCGATGCAGTACGCGCAGCAGGAGGTCGATGTCGTGAAAATGGAGGCCTGTGGTGGGCTCGTCGAGGATGTAGAGCGTGCGCCCGGTGTCGCGCTTGGAGAGCTCGAGGGCGAGCTTCACGCGCTGCGCCTCGCCGCCGGAGAGCGTCGTGGCGCTCTGTCCCAGCGTCACGTAGCCCAGGCCCACGTCGAGCAGCGTCTGCAGCTTGCGCGCAATCACCGGAACAGCATCGAAAAAGACTGCAGCCTGCTCGACGGTCATTTCGAGCACTTCGTGTATGTTCTTGCCTTTGTATTGAATCTCCAGCGTCTCGCGGTTGTAGCGCTTGCTGTGACATACCTCGCACGGTACGTAGATGTCCGGAAGGAAGTGCATCTCGACGCGCAGCACGCCGTCGCCCTGGCACGCTTCGCAGCGTCCGCCTTTCACGTTGAACGAAAAGCGCCCGGCGCCATAACCGCGTTCGCGCGCCGACGGTACGCCGGCAAAGAGCTCCCGTATCGGGGTGAAGAGCCCGGTGTACGTGGCCGGATTGGAGCGCGGCGTGCGCCCGATAGGACTCTGATCGACGTTCACGACCTTGTCGAAGAATTCGAGCCCTTCGAGCGCATCGTGCGTCGCCGGCTCCGCCGTGCTGCCGTAGAGGTGGCGCGCGACCGCGTTGTAGAGCGTGTCGTTGATCAGCGTGGACTTGCCCGAGCCGGATACCCCGGTCACGCACACAAACAGGCCGACGGGGATGCCGACGGACACGTTCTTGAGGTTGTTGCCGCGCGCGCCGCTCACGGTGAGCTGACGCTTGGGATTCGGCTTGTGCCGCAACGCCGGTATTTCGATCCGCCGGCGGCCGCTCAAGTACTGCCCGGTCAGTGAATCGGGCTGCGCCATGACGTCCTGCGCCGTCCCTTGCGCGATGACTGAGCCACCGTGTTCGCCGGCGCCGAGTCCCATGTCCACGACGTGATCGGCCGCCATGATCGCGTCCTGATCGTGCTCCACGACGATCACCGAGTTGCCGATGTCGCGCAGCCGCTTCAACGTATCCAGCAGGCGGCTATTGTCGCGCTGATGCAATCCGATGGACGGCTCGTCGAGCACGTACATCACGCCCGTCAGCCCCGAGCCGATCTGGCTCGCAAGCCGTATGCGCTGTGCTTCGCCACCTGAGAGCGTATCGGCCGAACGATCCAGCGAGAGGTAATCGAGACCCACATTGTTGAGGAACTGCAGGCGGTTCACGATCTCGCGCACGATTTTTTCGGCGATCGATTGCTTCACGCCGCTCAATTGCATGCGTTCGAAGAACGGCACGGCCTCGGCGAGGGGCAACGCGCTCACCTCGTAGATCGCCTTGCCTGCGACAGTCACATGTCGCGCCTCGCGGCGCAGCCTCGTTCCCCTGCATTCCGGGCACGGCTGGCTGTTGAGATACTTCGCGAGCTCCTCCTTGACGACGATCGAGTCGGTTTCCCGGTATCGCCGCTCGAGGTTCGGAATCACGCCTTCGAAGGTGTGCTCGCGCACCTGCTTCTGTCCGCGCTCGGCGATGTAGACGAAACGGATTTTGTCGCGCCCCGAACCGTGAAGCACGGCGTTCTGCACGGCCTCCGGCAGCTCCTGAAACGGCTTTTCCAGATCGAAGCCGTAGTGGCTCGCGAGCGACTGCAGCATCTGGAAATAGAACTGGTTGCGCCGATCCCATCCCTTGATCGCGCCCGAAGCGAGCGAAAGATCGGGGAACGCCACGACCCGCTTCGGATCGAAGAAGCTGATCGTGCCCAGACCGTCGCACCGCGGGCACGCGCCCATCGGATTGTTGAACGAAAAAATCCGCGGCTCGAGCTCGGGGAGCGAATAGCTGCATATTGGACAGGCGAACCGCGCCGAGAAGAGATGTTCATGGCCGCTGTCCATCTCCACGGCGAGCGCGCGACCGTCGGCATGGCGCAGCGCGGTTTCGAACGATTCCGCCAGGCGCTGCTTCGCGTCCGCGCGGAGCTTGAGCCGGTCCACGACGACTTCGACCGTGTGCTTGAGATTTTTCTTGAGCTTCGGTACCTCGTCGATCTCGTGCACCTGTCCATCGATGCGCAGGCGTACGAAGCCCTGCGCGCGCAGCTCATCGAGGAGATCCACCTGTTCGCCCTTGCGGCCGACCACAAGGGGCGCAAGTATCATGAGCCGCGTGTCTTCCGGCAACTGCAGCACGTGATCGACCATCTGCGATACGCTTTGCGCCGTGAGCACGATCCCGTGTTCCGGGCAGTGCGGCTCGCCAATGCGCGCGTACAGCAGGCGCAGATAATCGTGGATCTCCGTGACCGTTCCTACGGTGGAGCGCGGATTGTGGCTGGTTGCCTTCTGCTCGATGGAGATCGCCGGTGACAGTCCTTCGATGAGATCGACGTCCGGCTTTTCCATGAGCTGGAGGAACTGCCGCGCGTACGCGGACAGGGACTCGACGTACCGGCGCTGCCCCTCGGCGTACAGCGTGTCGAACGCGAGCGAGGACTTGCCCGAGCCGGAGAGCCCCGTGATGACCACGAGGCGGTTGCGGGGCAGGTCCAGGCTGATGTTCTTCAGGTTGTGCGTGCGTGCGCCGCGGATGCGGATGCTGTCGTTCGCTCGCATCGCGTCCGCAGCGCTTCCCGGGACCGGTACCAGCTGACCTTTCGTGTGCGGTGAATATGCTGCCACTGAGGGCCTGACCGAATGGAAACCTGTTAATATACCGCACCCGGCAGTCGTTCCACTATCTGCTTCAAACCCCCATGGCTAGGTCCAACCGGATGAATCCGACGGAGTTGCGTGCGAGCTTGAGTCTCGCGGCAATCTTCGGCCTGCGCCTGTTCGGCATGTTCATCATTCTGCCGGTATTCGTCATTTACGCGGAGCATCTCGACGGCGGGCACGACATGGCGCTGGTCGGCATCGCGATGGGTGCCTACGGGCTCACGCAGGCGATACTGCAGATCCCGTTCGGCTGGTGGTCCGATCGCTACGGGCGCAAGCCGGTCATCTACATGGGGCTCGCGATGTTTGCATTGGGGAGTTTCGTCGCCGCGATGGCGTCGTCCGTGCAAGTCGTCATCGTCGGCCGCATTTTGCAGGGGGCGGGCGCGATATCCGGCGCAGTCATTGCGATGGTCGCCGACCTCACGCGCGAGGAGCACCGCACCAAAGCGATGGCGCTGATCGGTGGCACGATCGGCGTGGCGTTCGCTCTGTCACTGGTCGTGAGCCCCGTCCTCAATCGACTCATCGGCGTGCCGGGCATATTTGCGCTGACCGGCCTGCTGGCGCTTAGCGCGATCGTCGTCGTGTGGCGGGTCGTGCCGAATCCGACCGGACCGGTCGCGCCGGCTCGCGGAACCGTCGCGGAGTTCAGGTCGCTGCTGTCCGACGGCCAGCTGCTGCGTCTCAACTACGGAATATTCGCGCTGCACGCCCTGCTGATGGCGATGTTCATTGCCTTGCCGCTTTCCCTGCGCGACGCCGGATTGCCGGTTGCGCAGCACTGGCACGTGTACCTGCCCGTGATGCTGCTTTCGTTCGTGCTCATGATGCCGGCGGTGATGCGCACGGGCAGAGGCACGCAGCTGAAACGCTATTTCGTGTTCGCCGTGGCCCTCGTTCTGCTTGCCCAGGTGCTGCTCTACGTCCTGCCTGCGCACTTCTGGCCGCTGGCGGTCGTACTCCTCGTGTTCTTCACTGCGTTTAACGTGCTGGAAGCCATGCTGCCTGCACTCATCAGCCGCATGGCGCCGCCGCAATCGAAGGGCGCGGCACTGGGCATCTACAGCAGTGTCCAGTTTCTCGGCACCTTCGTCGGCTCGGCGATCGGCGGCTATGCTTACGGTCGCTGGGGCGCCCACGGCGTAACCATGCTGTGCGCGGCGCTAGCGGCAATCTGGCTCGTGGTCGCCACCGGAATGAAAGTGCCGGACCGTACGCCGGCGGCGAGCTTCGGGGCGGCCGCGACATAAGACGCGGTACACGGCGCGGCGGCAGGTAGACACCGGGCACGCGCCCAACGACAATGTAGGTCATTTCGAGCGGGGAACCCATATGGCTTCGGTCAACAAAGTGATACTCATCGGCAACCTTGGGGCGGATCCTGAGACACGCTATCTGCCGAGCGGCGATGCGGTAACGAACATTCGTATCGCAACGACCGAGAATTTCAAGGACAAGCAGGGTCAGAAGCAGGAGCACACCGAGTGGCATCGCGTGTCCTTCTTCGGCAAGACGGCCGAGATCGCCGCGGAGTATCTCAAAAAGGGTTCGCCCGTGTACGTCGAGGGCCGCATCCGCACGCGCAAGTGGCAGGACAAGGAAGGTCAGGACCGCTATTCGACCGAGATCGTCGCTGAGCGGATGCAGTTGCTCGGCAGCCGTGGCGGCTCGGGCGGTGGCGGTGGCAGCGAGCCGATGGGACGCGAGCCGGCTGCACCGGCCAAAGCGCCGAAGTCGGGCGGCGGTGCGTTCGACGAGATGGACGACGATATTCCGTTCTAGCGTGTGACGCGCCGGGCGGCATCGCTGCCCGGCGCTTTCGTTTTTCTTCTTCCGGCAGCTCTCACGAGGTTCCATGGCGCCCGCGCTGCGGGCCCGGTCCTTGCAGTGGAACGCGCTTTGCGTCTCCACTGTCCATGCTTCCATTCGACTTTATACGCCGGTTGACCCGCGCGTGCGCCGCAGCGCGGTTCCGTTCGTAAACATGGAGTCGCTCGCCTGGCCGAATGCGCATGCGATCGCCGTCATGGCATTGACGGTTGTCGCGCTTTATCTCTTCTCGCGCGAGAACCTGTCGATAGAGAGCTCGAGCGTGCTCGTCCTTGCGTTGCTCGCTCTCGGTTTCGTGCTGTTCCCGTACGAGACGAAGCAAGGCACGCTCGAGCCCGAGCAGTTCTTCCTTGGTTTCGGCAACGAATCGCTGATCGCCATCTGCGCGCTCATGATGGCAAGCGAAGGCCTCGTGCGCACCGGTGCGTTGACGCCGATAGGACGATGGTCGGCACGCGTCTGGCAACTCAGCCCTTCGGCGGCGATGCTCGGCATACTGGTGATTACGACGCTCGTCAGCGCGTTCATGAACAATACGCCGCAAGTCGTGGTGATGATCCCCATCCTCATCAGCGTGGCTTTGCGGTCCGGCACTTCGCCGTCGCGCCTGCTGATGCCCATGACGTTTTCGGCGCAGATCGGCGGCATGCTGACCCCCATAGGCACCGGACTCAATCTGCTCATCATCGGCAGCGCTGCGCAAATGGGCGTTCACCGTTTCGGCATGTTCGATTTTCTGGTGCCTGGCCTCATCGTCGCGACGGTCGGCGTCCTGTATCTCTGGCTCATAGCGCCGCGGCTGCTGCCCGACCGGGAAACTCAATTCCAGGACACCTCGCCGCGAGTGTTCAATGCTGTGCTGCATGTCACCGAGGACAGCTACGCCAATGGACGCCCCATTGCCGACGTGCTGCAGAAAGTCACCGGCGAGATGCGCATTACCCGCATACAACGCGGCGAGAACCTGAGCCTCGCCAAGCTGCCGAGCTCGGTGCTGCGCGAGGGCGATCGTCTGTTCGTGAGCGATAAGCCGGAGAAGCTCAAGGAATTCGAGGAAGTGCTCGGTCTCACGCTGTACGACAGCAAGGGCGAGGCGCCCGTGACGGAAGATCATCCACTCGCCGCCGAAGATCAGCAGCTCGCCGAGATCGTCATCACGGAGGGCTCGCCGCTCGCACGGCGCACGCTGAACCAGGCGGGATTTACCTATCGCTACGACCTCGTTCCGCTTGCACTGCACCGCGGTCATCGTCATGGACCATCCGGGACCGAGCTCGGCGACGAATTGCTGCGCGTGGGGGACGTGCTGCTCGTGCAAGGCGCCGCTGAGGAGATAGCTCGGCTCAAAGCAAGCGGCGAGCTGCTGGTCCTCGATGCGACGACGGATCTGCCGCACACCGCGAAAGCGCCACTCGCCGTGCTCATCATGGCGGGCGCCGTCGCGCTCGCGTCGCTAAAGGTTCTGCCGATATCGGTGAGTGCGCTCGCTGCCGTGGTGCTGATGGTGATCACGGGCTGCATGAAGTGGCGGGATGCAACGAACGCACTCGATGCCGGAATGATTTTCCTCACCGTGGCGAGCCTTGCATTGAGCACGGCGCTAGTGCAGACCGGCGGTGCACAGTTTCTCGCGCAAGTGTTCCTGCAGGCCAGCTGGAATCTCGCGCCGGTGTGGTTGCTGAGCGGCATGGTGCTCGTCATGGCTGCGTTCGCGAACGTCATATCGAACACCGCCGCCGCGGTCATCGGTACGCCGATCGCCGTAAACATCGCCCACTTGCTCAACGTGCCGCCGGAGCCGTTCGTACTTGCGGTCTTGTTCGGCGCCAACATGGGGTTCTGCACGCCGATGGCCGACAACTGCAACCTGCTCGTGTTCAGCGCGGGCGGTTATCAGTTCCGCGACTTTCCGAAGGTCGGCGTGCCCCTCGCGCTGCTGCTCTGGGCTACGGTATCGGTGGTGCTGCCAATTTTTTATCCGCTGGGTTAGGGCGCGGGACTCTGCGCGTAGCGGGCCCGCAGACACGCCACGGCAGCGGATGCGACGCGGCTTGCCGGGCTGTCGGCGCGACTCGTCAAGATTATCGGTACTGAGGCCCCCGCGACGACCCCTGCAGCGAGCGCGTTCGCAAGATAGACGAGCGCTTTGTACAGAATGTTGCCTGCTTCCAGCCCCGGCACGACGAGTATGTCCACATCGCCGCAGACCGGCGAGTCTATCCCTTTGATGCGAGCGGCCGCCGCCGATATGGCGTTGTCGAATGCGAGCGGCCCGTGGAGCACGGCGCCGGTGATATCGCCGCGCGCTGCCATCTCGGTGAGCGCGGCAGCATCCTGCGTGGACGGTATGGCGGGATTCACCGTCTCGACCGCCGACAGCAGCGCGACTTTCGGCGTATCGATGCCCAGCGCGCGCGCGATATCGATCGCATTGCGCACGATGTCCGCTTTCACATGCAGCGGCGGAGCGATGTTGATCGCGGCGTCGGTGACGAGCAATGGCCGGTCGTGTGCAGGCACGTCCATCACGAAGACATGGCTGATGCGCCGGTTGGTTCGCAATCCGGAGCCTCGCCCCACGACGACGCTCATCAATTCGTCGGTGTGCAGGCTGCCTTTCATGAGTACCGCGACGCGGTGGTCTTGCACGAGCCCTGCAGCACGTTGTGCGGCATCGATCGGCTGCTCGACGGTTTCCAGTGCACAGCCCGCGAGGTCGAAACCTTCACGCTCGGCGAGGGTGCGTATCGCAGTTTCCGGGCCGACCAGCACCGGATCGATGAGGCCGGCGTCGCGGGCTTCGAGGGCGCCTGCGAGCGCATCGCGCGAACATGGGTAGACGACAGCCGTCGGAAGCGCCCCGGCCGAACGCGCTTCCTCGAGCCAACTGCCGCAGCGCCCGTAGCGTAACGTCGTCTCTTTGGAATTATCGGTCATGCGCGATCCGCGTACTGCGTGAAAGCCTGCAGCGTTAGCGCGCCCAGGCCGAACAGCAGCGCAGCGAGCGTCACCACGCCGCCGGCGTAGGGGATCTCACGCAGCAGCCATAACGCGGCGAGGGCTGCAGCGAGGGCACCTACGCGCGAGGCTTTGCCTGCGGCCCGTCTCCCGACAAGGTCCAGCAGGCGTTCCGCCACGAAGAAGGCTGCCATGAGATACGCGGCCAGCAACGCGACGGCGTATAGGGCGGCGACGACCAGCGCGAGCGGTATGCCGATGATAGTGATTACGAGAAGCAGTATGACGGGCGGGGCGCTGAAGAGCATTGCGGCGCCCAACCCCAGGCTTTTGAGCGGGGCCCTTTCCAGTGTCCGGGCGGCGCTGATCGTGTACCGCGGGAACAGGGCGTACAGCAGGACACCGGCAGCGAGCAGCCCGAAGAGCAGCAGCGGCCGTGCGGCCGACAAGCCGGGAATCTCGATCTTCGGCCGCGGCATTTGAAAGACGCCCGGCTCTCGGGTGATCTTGCCGGCGATCTGCGCATCGGGGTGTAGCACGATGTCCTGGTTGCTGGAGTACGTGACATCGCTATGCACGCGCGCGGACGACAGGAACTCTATGCGCTCGGCGGACAGCATGACCGGTCCCTGGATGTCGCCGCCTATCGTGATGGATCGGCCATACGCCTTCACTTCGCCGTGCAGCTTGCCGTCTATGGTGACCTCGTTGCCGGCGAGCCACGCCCGGCGCGCTAGGTCGGCCGCCGGCGTTACATGGACGCTGGCGCCTGCGACCAGCGTTTCGCCCTTGACCGTGCTCGCCAGCGTAATGATGCCGCCCGCCGCTCGCAGGTCGTCCCCTACCGGCGCTCTCACGTCGATGGAGCCGCCGGCAAGCACGGCGTCGCCCTCGACACCGCCGTCCAACGACAATCGTCCCGCGGCCGCGACCAGGTCGGCCTCCGCACGCTGCTCGAGCTTGACGTCGGGGCCGGCGAGGTAGAGGTTGTCGGCGGCTGGCGCCTGGGTCGTGGTGCATAGCAAGAGAATGGCATATGCCAGCTGGCGCACGGCGCGGCCGAACGGCATCGGATAGGGCAGGGGGATCGTCATGACAGGGCGTGATTTTGCCCCGTCGCGCGCCCGAGCGCCATGGCAGGGTGCTTGTAATTTTCCGCACTATCCCCACATCCGCTACAAAGCCCGTAAGGGGCTAAGGTATAATCATTTTTTTGCGTCAGGGGTGTTACATGCCGATTTACGAATACCGGTGCGGGGCGTGCGGATACCAGAAGGAATACCTGCAGCGCATGAGTGATGCGCCGCTGACCGACTGCCCGGAATGCGGCAAGGCCGAATTCAACAAGATGGTGACGGCGGCGGGCTTTCAGCTCAAAGGCAACGGCTGGTACGTCACGGACTTCAAAAACAAAGGCGGCAACAAGCCGGCGAAGCAGGAAAATTCTTCGGACGCGAAGACTGAAGCTCCCAAGGCAGAGCCCGCCTGCGGTACTGGCGCCTGCCAGGCCTGCAGTTGAAGCGGCGACTGAAAGCTCCTGACTGAATTCCCGGGCGCGAGACGCGCCCGGTCACCTTTTTCTGCCGTACCGCGCGAGAGCGCCGGCAGCGCGTCAATATTTTCAAATGTCCTCGAAAAGTCCCATACGGCGCTATTTCATCACCGGCCTCCTCATCTGGATTCCGGTCGTGATCACTGTGTGGGTGCTCAACCTGCTCGTGAGCACGATGGACCAGACGCTTCTTCTGCTGCCGCAGAGCGCCCAGACCGAGCGCTGGCTGGGCTTCCACCTGCCGGGCGTGGGCGCATTGCTCACCCTGCTGGTGGTGTTCCTGACGGGCCTCTTCGCCGCGAACATCATCGGCCAGCGGCTCGTTGCCTTCTGGGAGCGCGCATTCATGCGCATCCCGGTAGTGAACTCCATCTATACCGGCGTGAAGCAGGTGAGCGACACCCTGCTGTCGCCGACCGGGCAGGCGTTTCGGAAAGCGCTGCTGGTGCAGTGGCCGCGCGACGGCATGTGGACGATCGCCTTCCTCACCGGCAAACCCGGCGGCGATGTCGTGAATCACCTTCCGGGCGATTACGTGAGCGTCTACGTGCCGACGACGCCCAATCCCACGGGCGGCTACTTCGTGATGCTTCCCCGCAGCGCGACGATAGAGCTCGACATGACAGTCGACGAGGCGCTGAAGTACATCATCTCCATGGGTGTCGTGGCACCGGCGGGCGGCCGCAAAGGCGACGTCATGCGGCTGCGTCCGGATGCGCAGCCCACGAAACCCGAAGATGCGCCCGCTGCGAGCCCCTGACTCACGGTGAGCCGGCCGCAATTTTCCATTTCAACGTTCCGAAGACAACAACATGCGTAGTCAATATTGCGGCCTGGTAAGCCGTGCTCAACTCGGTGAGACCGTCACGCTCTACGGCTGGGTGCATCGCCGGCGCGATCACGGCGGCGTGATCTTCATCGACCTGCGTGATCGCGAAGGTCTGGTCCAGATCGTGTGCGATCCCGACAACCCGGCGACCTTCGCGACGGCGGACAAGCTGCGCAACGAGTTCGTAGTACAGGTGGTGGGGCGTGTCCGCGAGCGTCCCGCAGGCACCGTGAATCCGAATCTCGTAAGCGGTGAGGTCGAGGTCCTCGCGCAGGACTTGGAAATACTCAATTCGTCGCTGGTGCCGCCGTTCCTGATGGACGACGACCACATTTCGGAGAACGTCCGGCTGGAATATCGGTTTCTGGACCTGCGGCGCCCGCAGATGCAGCGCAACCTCAAGCTGCGCTACAAGACGGCCCTTGCGGTGCGGAAGTTTCTCGACCGTCACGGGTTCATCGACATCGAGACGCCCATGCTCACGCGCTCCACGCCCGAAGGCGCGCGCGACTATCTCGTGCCCTCCCGCGTCCATCCGGGCGAGTTCTTCGCGCTGCCGCAGTCCCCGCAGCTCTTCAAGCAGCTGCTGATGGTCTCGGGCTTCGACCGCTATTACCAGATCGTCAAATGCTTCCGCGACGAAGACCTGCGCGCCGATCGTCAGCCTGAATTCACGCAGATCGACATCGAGACCTCGTTTCTCACGCAGGATGAAATCACCGCATTGATGGAGCAGCTGATATGCGAAGTGTTCCGCGAGGCCGCCGGTATCGAACTGCCTCAGCCGTTCCCGCGCATGGGGTATGACGAGGCGATGGCGCTGTACGGATCCGACAAGCCGGACCTGCGCGTGCCGCTCAAGCTCACCGAGCTTACCGACGTGATGAAGGACGTCGAGTTCAAGGTCTTCCGTGAGGCGGCGAACCTGAAGGACGGACGGGTCGCCGCGCTTGCGATACCGAATGGCGGAGAGCTCTCCCGCAAGGAGATCGACGACTACACCGAGTTCGTGAAGATCTACGGCGCGAAAGGGCTTGCGTACATCAAGGTGAACGACGCCTCGGCCGGCATCGCCGGCTTGCAATCGCCGATACTCAAATTTCTCCCCGAGCCGATCGTGAAAACGATACTCGAGCGGACCGGCGCGCAAAGCGGCAGCCTCATTTTCTTCGGCGCCGATCGCGCGAAGATCGTGAACGAAGCGCTCGGTGCGTTGCGCGTGAAGGTAGGCCACGAGCGCGGCCTTGCCGAAGCGGGCTGGCGCCCGCTGTGGGTGCTCGACTTCCCGATGTTCGAATGGGACGACGAGGGTCAGCGCTGGGCGGCAATGCATCATCCCTTCACGTCGCCGGCGAAAGGCCACGAGAACCTGCTGGAGACCAACCCCGGCGCCGCGCGCGCCATTGCGCACGACATGGTGCTGAATGGCTGGGAAATCGGCGGCGGCTCGGTCCGTATCCACCGCCAGGACGTTCAGTCGAAAGTATTCACTGCTTTGAAGATCGGCCCGGACGAAGCTGAAGCGAAGTTCGGCTTTCTGCTGAAAGCGCTGCAGTACGGCGCGCCGCCTCATGGCGGGATCGCGTTCGGCCTCGATCGCATCGTGACCCTGATGACCGGCGCCGAATCGATACGCGACGTGATCGCCTTCCCCAAGACGCAACGTGCCCAATGTCTGCTCACGCACGCGCCCAACACGGTCGACGAAAAGCAATTGCGCGAGCTCCATATCCGGCTGCGCCAGCCGGAAGTCAAGAAGGCGTAGCCTCGCTGGCGGCATGGCGGTCGCAGATTGGGTCGTGCAGGCACGGGACGCCCTTCGTGCGTTGCTGGTCGTCTGGCTCGCCGCCGCCTCGCTTGCAACGCGAGCAGATGATGGGATCCCGGCGGCAACCTTGCCTGCCGAGGCGCGCGAGATGCTGATGCGGTTGGAGCGCGGCGGGCCTTACCGCTACGGTCGCGATGGTGCAGTTTTCGGCAATTACGAACGGCTGCTCCCGCCGCGCAACCGCGGCTATTACCGCGAGTACACCGTCGACACGCCGGGGCTTCGTCACCGTGGCTCACGGCGGCTGATCGTCGGATGCCACCGCGACCGCGCGCCTGATCGGCCGCCAAGTGGGGCGACGTTTGTCGGTTTTCGCGAATGTGAAGGTCCGGCGGAGATCTATTACACGGAAGACCACTATCGTAGCTTCCGGCGCGTCCTGCCATGAGTAAAGACGCACACAACGGCGGTCTCTACGCGGCGCCGGCCGATACGCGGACGACCCGTGCTCTATACGGCAACAACGGCGACGTGTGGCGTTCACTGGATCTCGTGTCGGTGCGCGATAAAGCCGGTCTTCTCGACGCCCTTTCCCGCGCGCTCGACTTCCCCGCGGATTTCGGCCATAACTGGGATGCGCTCTCCGACGCGCTGCAGGACTTGTCGTGGCTCGAGTGGTCGCGCCTCGTCATCGAGGTCACCGGCGTGCAGACATTGCGGCACCGCGCGCCCGCCGACTGGTCGACTGCTCTTGATATCTTCCGCGGCGCCGCCACGTACTGGGCGTCGCGCCAGAAGACGTTTCTCGTGCTCGTGCATGGCGCGAGCGATCTGCCGGCGCTGCGCGCGTGACCGTCCCGCGCTACAAGACGCCGATATCGGTGCTCGTGGTGGTATACACGCCGGCACTGGAAGTATTGCTGCTCGAGCGTGCCGACCGACCAGGATACTGGCAATCGGTGACGGGAAGTCAGGACCCCGGGGAGACACTGCGTGAGACCGCGGTGCGAGAAGTGGCGGAAGAAACGGGGTTGGATACTGAAGCGTACGCGTTGAGCGATTGGGGGAAGCAGAACTGCTACGAGATTTACCCCCACTGGCGGCATCGCTATGAGCCGGGCGTGACTCACAACACCGAGCACGTATTCGGATTGGAACTCCCGGCTCCGCTGCCTGTCCGATTGGCCCCGCGCGAGCATCTCGCGTATGTCTGGTTGCCATGGGATGCCGCCGCCGAGCGCGCGTTCTCTTGGAGCAACGCCGAGGCGATACGCGAGCTGCCCCAGCGGGTGCGTGGAGCGGCCGAGCCGTAACGCTATTTTGCGTTGCGCGAGGCGATTTCTCGCTCGGGATCGAAGCTGACCCGGATCAAGAGCAGGGTCGGCGCAGACTGGATTTTTGAACGTATTGTGGTATGGTGCGGAACTTCCGCTGGCGTAGGCAGTCGAGGTTACGATGCAAGAAACGACTATTCAGTTCGATCGCTACAAGCCGCTGGCCGATGAGGCTTGCCAAGAGCGCATAGTCGCTGCGAAGCGCGCGCTCGGTGACCGTGCCGTCATACTCGGCCATCATTACCAGCGCGCCGACGTGTACAAGCACGCGGATCTCACCGGCGACTCGCTGAAACTGTCCAAGCTCGCTGCGCAGACCGACGCGGAGTATCTCGTGTTCTGCGGCGTCCATTTTATGGCGGAAGTCGCAGACATCCTTTCCAAGCCGCACCAGCAGGCAGTGCTGCCCGACATGAATGCGGGCTGCTCGATGGCGGACATGGCGAATCTGTCCAAGGTCGAGCGCGCGTGGCGCGAAATCTCGGAAGTCATGGATCCGGATCAGGCGATTACGCCGATCACGTACATCAATTCCGCGGCAGATCTCAAGGCGTTCTGCGGCGAGCACGGCGGCATCGTGTGCACGTCAAGCAACGCACGCCAAGTTTTGCAATGGGCGTTCAACCGGCGGGAGAAAGTGCTGTTCTTCCCGGATCAGCATCTTGGCCGCTGGACAGGGTACCTGATGGGCATACCGCCTGCAGAAATGCCGGTATGGGATCCGGACGAGCCTATGGGAGGCCTCACCGCGCAGCAGATCAAGATGGCGAAAGTGCTGCTGTGGAAAGGCCATTGCTCGGTGCATCAGATGTTCCAGCCGCAGCACATTCTGCGGTGGCGGCAGCACAACCCGAGCGGCATGGTCATCAGCCATCCCGAGTGCAACTTCGAAGTATGCAAGCTCTCCGATTACGTCGGCTCGACCGACTTCATCATCAAGACGATAGCTGCGAGCGCTCCCGGCACGCGCTGGCTGGTCGGCACGGAGTTGAACCTCGTGAACCGCATAGCCGAAGAATACAAAGGGCAGGGCAAGGTCGTACAGTTCATGGCGCCGACAGTGTGCATGTGCTCGACGATGGCGCGGATAGATCCTCAGCATCTCGCGTGGACGCTGGAAAATCTGGTCGCCGGCAAGGTGGTCAATCGCATCCACGTGCCGCCACGCGAAGCCGAACTCGCGCGCATCGCGCTCGACCGCATGCTTGCGGTTTCCTGACGCGGGCGCCCGTATCGGTTCACTCCGCGTGATGCTCGTCCGCGCCCGATGTGCAGCGCACCGGCGCGGCGGCGTGCGGAGGTGGTAGTGACGGCACCCACCAGGCACGCAGAACGCGTCCGTACGCTTAACGTCGCGACGTACAACATCCACAAAGGATTGTCGATGTTCAATCGCCGGCTCGTGATCCACGAGCTGCGCGAAAAATTGCGCATCTTGAACGCCGACGTCGTGTTTCTGCAGGAAGTGCTGGGCACGCATGCCCGCCATGCATTGCGCCACGGCGAATGGCCGGTGGAGCCGCAGTACGAGTTCCTTGCCGATTCCGTGTGGCGTGATTTTGCGTACGGCCGCAATGCGGTGTACGACGCAGGTCATCATGGCAATGCGATTCTTTCGCGCTACACGATACAACGCTGGGACAATCAGGACGTGTCGGCCCACCGCTTCGAGCGGCGCGGCCTGTTGCACTGCGAAATCAACGTGCCCGGTTGGGACGAGCCGCTGCACTGTGTGTGCGTGCACCTCGCGCTCACATCGCGCAGCCGAAGCCGTCAGCTGGAGCGCTTGCGCCAGCGCATAGAGCGTCTCGTTCCGGCGGAAGCGCCTCTTATCGTCGCGGGGGATTTCAACGACTGGCGCTATCACGCAGCGCACGAACTAGCGCATCCGCTGGGACTGCACGAAGTGTTCGAGCTCGTACACGGTCAGGCCGCGCGCAGCTTTCCGGCGGCGTTGCCCATATTCCGCCTCGATCGCATATACGTGCGCGGGTTTAGGGTTTTTCGCACGCACGTTCATCACGGCCCGGCCTGGGCGCGCATTTCCGACCACGCTGCGCTCACTACGACGCTCGGCAGGTTGTGAGCGCTGCGTTCGCGCGCGGCATTGCTGGGGCGGTGCGCCGGAGATTACACTCGAAGCAGCCGCGGTAGCGCGCCTTCCCGCGCGCCGTCGAAAAAAACATGCCGCGGCGGAGGTCAATTGAAGCCATTTCATATCCCGTTTCCGCTATTTCGGGCAAACGGCGTCGGCGAGTGGCGTGGCGTTGCCACGTCGCACAGGCAATCATCATGAGACGATCTGGATCAGTATCCCTGCACCCCCAGCCGGTCAAATGGAGCCGGCGGGAATGGCGCGTTCTGCCGCTGTTGCTGCCCTACCTCTGGGAGTACAAGTGGCGAGTGGTGATCGCGCTTGCTTTCCTGACGACCGCCAAGCTGGCAAATGTCGGCGTTCCGCTCGTGTTGAAGCAGATTATCGACGCGCTCGATCCCACGCGGGCGGTGCTCGCGCTGCCCCTGGCGCTGCTGGTTGCCTACGGGGTGCTGCGCATGTCGACGACGCTGTTTGCCGAACTTCGCGATATCGTGTTCGTGCGGGTGACGCAACGGGCCATACGCCGCATTGCGCTTACCGTATTCCGGCACCTGCACAGCTTGTCGCTGCGCTTCCATCTCGAACGCCAGACAGGCGGCGTGTCACGCGATATCGAGCGCGGCACGCGCGGCGTTTCGACGCTGCTGTCGTACATGTTGTTCTCCATCATTCCCGTCATTTTGGAATTCGCGCTGGTTGCGGCCGTCCTGTTCGCGAAGTTCGACTGGCGCTTTGTGGCGGTGACCTTTGCGGCCGTCGGCGTGTACATCGCCTTCACCGTGGTCATAACAGAATGGCGGATGGAAATCCGCCGGCAGGCCAACGAGCTCGACTCGCGGGCCAACACACGTGCCATCGACAGCCTGCTCAACTACGAGACGGTGAAGTACTTCAACAACGAGGAGTACGAGGCACGGCGCTACGATGACAATCTGCGCAGCTATGAGACGGCTGCAGTGAAGAACGAGGCATCGCTCGGCATACTGAACATCGGCCAGAGCGTGATCATTGCCGCCGCAGTGACCGCACTCATGGTCCTTGCCGCGCAGGGCGTCATCGCGCGCGAGCTCACGTTGGGCGATCTCGTGCTCATCAACGGGCTGCTGATCCAGCTCTACATACCGCTCAACTTCCTCGGCATGGTGTACCGCGAAATCAAGCAGGCGCTCATCGACATGGATCGCATGTTCAGGCTGCTCGAAGAGAATCGCGAGATTCAGGATCGGCCGAACGCGCGCGACCTGCCGGCCGGCGCTGCATCGGTCAGTTTCGAAAACGTAGACTTCGGTTACGATCCGCGGCGGCAGATCCTGCACGGCGTCACGTTCGATATACCGGCGGGCGCGATAGTCGCGGTGGTCGGCGCCAGTGGCTCCGGCAAGTCGACTCTCGCGCGGCTGCTGTACCGGTTCTACGATGTCGCCGGCGGTGCGGTGCGCATCAACGGGACCGACATACGCGAACTCAAGCAGGCGAGCTTGCGAGGTGCGATAGCGATCGTCCCGCAGGATACGGTCCTGTTCAACGACACGATTTACTACAACATTCAGTACGGCCGCCCGGATGCCTCGCGCGAAGAAGTGATAGACGCGGCGAAAGCCGCTCACATCCACGATTTCATCGAGAGCCTGCCAGAGGGCTACAGCGCGCGCGTGGGCGAGCGTGGACTAAAGCTCTCGGGCGGCGAGAAGCAGCGGGTCGCGATCGCCCGCGCGCTGCTCAAGCGGCCGCAGATCCTGATTTTCGACGAGGCGACGTCTGCGCTCGATTCCAAGTCGGAGAAAGCCATACAGGCGGAGCTGGACCGCATTGCGCGCGGACACACGACGTTGATGATCGCTCACCGGCTTTCCACCATCATGAACGCCGACCAGATACTGGTGATGGATCGCGGCCGCATCATCGAGCGGGGCACGCATCACGAGCTGCTCTCGATGGGCGGCGCGTATGCGCAGATGTGGCGCCTGCAACAGCAGGAAGATGCGCGGCGTGAAGCCCGTCCGCCTGCCGAGCTAGCCGTCAGCGGCCAGTGAAGCGCTGGGATCGTTCGCTGCACTTGCGCGCCGCGAATGGAACGCAATGCGGACGACGGTGCCCTTGCTGTCGGCCCCGGACGCGAGCGTGACCTCGGCTCCGTGCTGCTGCGCAATTTCCTTCACGATCGCAAGCCCGAGGCCGCATCCCTCTACGCCAGTACCGAGCACGCGGTAGAAACGCTCGAACACGCGAGACCGTTCCGATTCCGGTATTCCCGGGCCGTCATCTTCGACGCTGACCACAGCGTTCGAGCCCTCTGCCGCGACGCGCACGCTTACCTGGCCGCCGCTGTCGGTATAGCGCACGGCATTGTCCAGCACGTTGTTCAACATCTCCCGCAGCTGGAACGCGTCGCCCTCGACGCAAACCGGCGTGCCCGGTTCTTCGAATCCAAGGTCGATCCGACGTGCCAGCGCGCGCGGGACCCAGTCACTTGCCGCCTCGCGCGCAAGCGCGACGAGATCGATCGTTTGAGTCGGTCGCACCCGTCCGATGGGCGGTTCGGCGCGCGCAAGCGAAAGCAGTTGATTTACGAGACGCGTCGTGCGCTCCGTGGCACTTCGCAACTGCTTCAACGTAGCCTGTGCGTCGCCCGATGGCGTCTGGCGCAGCGCGAGCTCGGTTTGTGTCTTGAGGCCTGCGATCGGTGTGCGCAATTGGTGGGCGGCGTCCGCGATGAAGCGCTGTTGCGAAGCGAGCGCTTGGCTCAAGCGCTGCAGCAGCTCGTTCATCGCGTGGATCAGCGGGCGAACTTCCAGCGGCATGTCGTTCTCGGGCAGCGGCGACAGGTCGCGATGCGAGCGGCTGCCAATCTCGTCGCGCAGCGTCGAGAGCGGCGCAAGTGCCCGTCCGACGACGTGCCATACGAGCAGTCCAGCGAGCACGATGAGCAGCATCTGGGGCAGCACCATGCCGAGCAAGATCTGGCGCGCGAACTCGTTGCGCGCCGCGCGGTTCTCGGCGACCTGCACCATGACGAGGCCCCGTTCTTTGCCACGCTCCACGGGAAGCTGCAATGCGACGATGCGCACCTGCCGTCCGCGATACTGCTGATCGTAGTAATTGATGCGACCCGAGAGCGGATCGGGCGGCGGCGGCAAATCCGGCTCGCCGGTGACGAATTCGTTACCCGGCCCGGTCACGAGATAGTAGACACGGCCGGACTCGCGCGTCTGCAGCATCTGCACTGCGATTTCAGGCAAATCGACGTAGACCTTGTCATTGAGCACTTTCACTTGCCGCCCGATATCCAGCGCCGACTCGAGAAGCGCGCGGTCGTAGGCGAGGTTCACGAAGCGATTGGCGATGTCGTAGTCGACCACCGAACTGATGAGCCACAACGAAAACAGCGGCGCGCTGAGCCACCACAGCAGCTTCCGCCGTAGCGTCGTATTCGGTGCCCTGAACGAAAAGCCCGCCATCACGGATGACCGGCCGCGCCCGTGCGCCTCAGAAGAAAAGCCTCGTGATCACTCATCCGGTTTTTCCAAGAGGTAACCGAGCCCGCGTATGGTGCGTATGCTGACTCCGGCCGGTTCCAATTTCTTTCGCAGTCGGTGCACGTACACCTCGATGGCGTTGGGCCCGACTTCTTCTTCCCAGCCGTACAGCTGCTCGGCGAGTTGCTCTTTCGCGACGACGCGGCCACTGCGCATCATCAGCACTTCGAGCACGCCCAGCTCCCGTGCGGAAAGATCGAGCGGCGTGCCTTTCAGCGTCGCACGCCGCCCCGCGATATCGACAGTCAGCGCACCATGAGTCAGCAACGAGCTCCCGCCTGACTGTCCGCGGCGTATGAGCGCGCGAACCCGTGCTTCCAGTTCGGGCAGATCGAAGGGCTTGGTGAGGTAATCGTCGGCCCCGAGATCCAGGCCTCGGACACGATCTTCCAGTGCGTCTCGAGCGGTCAGGATGAGTACCGGCACCTTCGCTCCGCGCCGGCGCAGGCGCCGGAGCACTTCATAACCGTCGATTTTCGGGAGCCCAAGGTCCAGTATGACAAGATCATAGGCTTGGGCTGCGAGTACGTGATCGGCTTCGGCACCGCTGTTTGCGCAATCGACGGCATAGTCGTTCGCGCGCAGCGAGCGTGTAAGGCCGTCGGCCAGCACCGGGTCGTCTTCTACGATCAATATCCGCATGGGAAGCTCGACCGATAGTAACCCGATCCCGCGAAATGAAGGGGCATCGGCGGCGCCTTACCGGCGGGTTCGCTTTGTGTAAGGTTCATGTAAGTAACGGTTGTTACTGTGCAGTCCATAGCCTCAGCGCGAATTTTCGTGGCTGCGGATTTTGTAGTCAGTTCGGTCTTTCCTCCTCGGAGGCCTGGCAGTTGCAATTGCCTGTGCTGAGCGGGTGATTGCATGGCCTCTTTAAGCTCCGCCGGGACAACCCACACTGTCCCGAGCGGAGTTTTTTTTGCCCCTCGTCCGGCCATATCGTGGTCCGCGCCTTATGGATAGGAGTTAAAAACTCCTTGAAAAGGCCATTGTAACCCGGTATTTTTGGAAAACAATTTTCCTGGCCGGCCTGCCGGCCGCCCGACAAGGGGAGCGATTCTGAAAAGACTAATTCTGGCCATTGCGCTGTCGTGCGCCGTGGCTGTGCCGGCTTGGGCCGCGCACGGGCGAGTGCGGCACCAGCACGCGGAAACGACCACCGAAGCCGCGGCGGCACACCTCAATCTGAAATCCTCGTCCGTGCTGGTTCTGGACCAGAAAGAAGGCCGCGCGTTATACGGCAAGAATACCGATGCGGTGGTACCGATCGCTTCGATCACCAAGCTCATGACTGCCATGGTCGTGCTCGATGCGGAGCTGCCGCTCGAGGAACGCATCGCGATCGGCGATGCCGATGTCGACGAGCTCAAGCACACGCGCTCGCGGCTCAAGGTGGGAACGACACTGCGCCGCGATGAGATGCTGCGACTCGCGCTAATGGCGTCGGAGAACCGCGCCGCCGCCTCGCTTGGCCGGAATTATCCGGGCGGCATACGGGCGTTCGTTGCGGCGATGAACCACAAAGCCGTCGAACTCGGCATGTGGCACAGCCGCTTCGTCGACAGCACCGGTCTTTCGAGCGACAACGTGTCGACCGCAAGCGACCTCGCCAAGATGGTGCAGGCTGCATACAACTATCCGCTGATTCGCGAGTACACCACCGGAACATCGTATTCGGTGGTCGGCGCGAACGGCCGCCGCATCGAGTACCGCAACTCGAACGGACTGGTCAAAAGCCCCCAATGGCGTATAGGTCTGTCGAAGACCGGTTACATCTCCGAGGCGGGCCGCTGCCTCGTGATGCTCGCCTGGATTGCAACCAAGCCCGTCGTCATCGTGCTGCTGGACTCGTGGGGCAAGCAAACGCGCATAGGCGATGCGAACCGCATCAAGAAGTGGATAGAGAGCCAGCTGACCCGTCAGCCGGCGGGCTGATTCGGCCGCTCTAGCTATCTCGCGGCGGCAGGCCCGAATACTGCCAGGTGCAGTGCCATATGACATCCCGGGCCTACTCCTTTCATGACTTGCATCCGTGCACCGCAACATTGCGGGATGACGTGCTGCACGGTCTTTCGCAGCCGCGCAAGGCGCTGCCGCCAAAATACTTCTACGATACCGAGGGCAGCGCGCTGTTCGAGCGCATCTGCACATTGCCGGAGTACTATCCCACGCGGACCGAGATGGAGATCATGCGCCTCTCGGCACGCGCCATGGCGGACCGGATCGGCCCGCGCGCTGTCCTCATCGAATACGGCAGCGGTTCCGGTCTGAAGACCCGCGTGCTGCTCGAAGCGCTGAGGCCGGTTGCATACGTGCCGATCGACATATCCACCGAGCAGCTGCAAAGCGCTGCCGCACAAGTAGCAAGGCAATTTGCCGAAGTGAAGGTCGTCGCGGTGTGCGCTGACTACTCAGAGGAGCTGCATATCGAATCGCTCGATGATATTGGTGCGGCACGCCGCGCCGTATATTTCTCAGGATCGACGATAGGCAACTTCACGCCGGAAGAAGCGCATGTTTTTCTCCAGCGCGCGCGTACGCTGGTGCAACCTGGCGGCGCAATGCTCGTCGGCGTCGATCTCAAAAAAGACCATGCGGTGCTGCATGCCGCATACAACGACGCGCAAGGCGTGACGGCGCAATTCAATCTCAATCTGCTGGAGCGACTGAATCGTGAGCTGGGAGCCGACTTCGACGTGTCTGCGTGGTCGCACCGTGCATTCTACAATGCGGACTTAGGGCGCATCGAAATGCATCTCGAAAGCGAGCGCGATCAGCGTGTGACGATCGCGGGAAAGACCTTCGACTTCCGGCGCGGCGAAACGATACACACTGAAAACTCGTACAAGTACACCATCGACGGCTTTCAGGCGCTTGCGTCGGGCGCCGGTTTTTCTCCGCAAGCCTGCTGGTCCGATCCTGCGCGTTATTTCTCGGTGCACTATCTCGTCGCGCAGTGAGCCGAATCTGCGCGGCGGTGGCATATCCCTCGGATGTGTCCATGTCGCGGACTTCGGCTAAGCGCGGCGCGCCTCGATGTTAACATCGGGCGACTTCCGCACACGCCGATGATTTATTTCATTCTGCTGTTGATTGTCATGAACCACGCTGCCTTCTCAGGCAGTCGCGTGGGCGTGTCGCTGTACGCGCTGGAGCTCGGCGCCGATCAGTTCACCGTCGGCATCATGATGGCCCTGTATGCGATCTTCCCCATGCTGCTCGGCGTGTACAGCGGCAAGCTCTCGGATCGGCTCGGACCGCGCCTGCCGATGTTGATCGGCACGCTGGGTGTCGGTATCGCGCTCGCGACGCCGCTCGCGTTTCCCGGACTCTATTCACTCTACTTTGCTTCGCTGCTGCTCGGCTCGTCGTTTCACTTCTTCTTCGTTCCGGTGCAAGGCACTGCCGGCGGGATAGACGGGCCGCAGAACAGGGCCCGCAACTTCGCGATCGTGAGCATGGGGTTCTCGGCCGCAAGCTTCATCGGGCCCATGATGGCGGGATTTGCGATCGACAACATCGGGCATCGCTGGACGTTCGGCGTGCTCGCTGCATTGACGGTTCTCCCCCTCGTTCTCATCTGGGCAAGACCGGACATGCTGCCCAAGGCTGTACGCGTGTCGCACACGGACCCACAGGGCCATCGTACGCGGGACTTGTGGCGCATACCGCGGTTGCGCGACACGTTCATCGCGAGCGGCTTCGTTTCGGCAGGCTGGGATCTATTTCAGTTTTACTTTCCGGTGTACGGGCACAGCATAGGATTGTCCGCGTCGGCGATCGGTACGGTCCTCGGCGTATTCGCGCTCGCCACCTTCGCCATTCGAACGGTGCTGCCGGCGATGGTGAAGCGGCTTACGGAAGTAGAAATTCTCGCTCTCGCGATCCTCGTGGCCGCGATGGCATTCGCGCTGTTTCCGTTCTTTCAGAATCCCTATGCGCTGGGCGCCGTCGCGTTCGTGCTCGGGCTGGGCTTAGGCTGCGGACAACCGATGTCCATGTCTCTCATCTACGCGATGGCGCCGGAAGGGCGGGCTGCGGAGTCCGCCGGATTGCGGGTAACTGTCAACAACGTAATGCATCTCGCCATGCCGCTCGTATTCGGCAGCGTGGGCGCCGCGTTCGGCTATTACCCGGTGTTTATCTCCAACTCGGCGCTGCTTGCAGCAGGCAGCGCGCTCATGCATCGCGCTGCCCGCACTGCCGCCTAGCCGTCGTGGCGCGCGAGGAATCCAATCAATGCTTCGTTGAACAGCTCGGCTTGCTCGACGTTGGAGAGATGGGCGGCGGAAGGCAGTATTTTGAGTTCCGCGCCCGGAATCGCGTCTGCGATTTCACGCGCCATCGCCACCGGCGTACCCATATCCTGCTCTCCCACGATCACCAGAGTGGGAAGGCGGAGCTGCCGAAGTTGCTCCGTCACGTTGATCACCGCTATTGCGCGTCCGCATCCTGCATAGCCGGCATGCGGTGTCGCGGCGATGGCGTTCGCGAACTTCTGCACGATGTCCGGGTGGCTTTCGCGATAGGGCTTCGTGAACCAGCGGCCTAACGTAGATTCGGCAAGCGCCGCCATGCCGCTTGCCGCAGCCGATTTTATGCGGTCGTCCCACATGGCTGCCGCTTCGCTCGGGTAGCGGCTCGTCGTATCGCACAACACGAGGGTTTGCAGGCGATCGGGATACTGGAGCGCGAACGTCTCGCCTATCATCCCGCCCAGAGAAAGACCGACCCAGTGCGTGCGCTCGATGCCGAGCGCATCGAGCAGCGCTCGTGCATCTTCGGCCAGCTGCTCGAGAGTGTAAGGTGGGGGTGTTGCCGTGCTGCCGCCGTGGCCGCGGGTGTCATAGCGCAATACCCGATAGTGCCGCGCAAGCGCAGCAATCTGCGGGTCCCACATTGCATTGTTACACGCCAGCGAATGGCTCAACGTGACGCATGGGCCGTTGCCTTCGATCTGATATTCGATGTCTATGCCGTTCGCACGTATCTTCACCGTCCGCCTCCGTTGAGCCGAGCGAGCAGTATACCGGTGGTGCGGTTGAGCTTGATTACGAGCGCGAAGCCACGCCGTACAAAAAAAACGCCCCCAATCGGGGGCGCAGGGGGAAGCACACAACAAAGTGGTAGGTCTAGCGACGCTG
>JBLNBW010000020.1:0-28973 GCA_050260255.1 Rhodospirillaceae bacterium
CCCCTGGTTTACAACTTCGCAGAGACAACGTAGCTGCTGTAGCGTCATGTCATAGCCGTCGGGATATAAGGCAATGACATAATACCATTTCAAAGTTATGTCAGACCTCGTTACGATGACGCGAAGAATCGGATCGTAGGACTGCGTCAATGAAAATCGTCGAAGTCAAAGCAATACCCTTGTCGTCGCCTCTCAAGAACATGCCACGGCGTGGAATGGGGCAGCCGGTGAAGAAGGACGCGGTAATCGTTCGCGTACGTAGTGAAGACGGTATCGTCGGATACGGTCACGCCCACGACTCGCTAAACCCGGTCGTGACCGCGCAGCTCGTCAATTCGAACCTCGCACCGATCGTCGTCGGCCAAGACGGAATGGCAGTGGAGGACATCTGGCGACTGGTCTATGCCAAACAGGGGCAGACTCACACGCCCGGAAACGCGCTTTATTGCGCGCAGAGCGGCGTCGACATGGCGCTCTGGGACCTTCGAGGCAAAGCGTTAGGGCAGCCGGTCTACCGGCTGCTGGGCGGCAGCCGCAAGAAGATCCGCGCGTACTGCGGGGGTGCCTCGTTTGGATATAAATCCGTTGAAGAGCTGATCGACGAAGCGCAGCGTTACGTGTCGCAAGGCTACACGGCAATCAAGCTTCGGCTCGGTGATACGGTGGAGAACGACATACGCCGTGTGCAGGGCGTGCGCAAGGCTGTCAGCAGTAACGTCGACATCATGGTCGATATCAACACCCGCTATAACTGGACCGATTTCCAGCGTGCCGTGCCGGCTCTCGAGGAATGCAAAGTGTTCTGGGTCGAGGAGCCCTTCCCGCCCGACGCAGTAGGCGATTTCGCGAAGGTGAACGGAGCGACGCGCTTGCCGATCGCTGCAGGCGAGAATCACTACCTGAGGTACCAGGCACGACAACTTCTCGAGACCGGGGCGATCGATATCATTCAGAGCGATCCGAGCAAATGCGGCGGCATTACCGAATGCAAAAAGATCGCCGACATGGCGTCCGCGTTCAGACGTGCCTTCGCACCTCACAATGCGACAAGCGGGGTCGTAGCTGCTGCGTGCGTTCATGTACTGTGCGCCGCGCAAAACGCACTTGTTTATGAGGCCGACCTGTCCCCGACCAATCCGTTTCGCGACGAACTGGTTATCGGCGCGCCGGCAATCGTGGACGGGTACGTCGAGCCCAACGACAGACCGGGGCTCGGGATCGAAGTAGACGAAAAGGTATTCGCCAAGTATCCCGGCATCTCCGGTCCCAGCGTGACCTAACGATCGCATTGCGCGCAAGAACAAAGACGAGGAGAAACGAATGACCGACAATTACCGCCGCCGCTCGATCATACTCGGCGGCATCCTTCTTTTTCAGTGTGCTCTTTCAGTGCAAGCGGCGGAGACGGCAGGAACTTATCCGCTTCGCCCGATACGCGTGATCGTGCCTTACGCACCCGGCGGAGTGTCGGACATCACCGTCCGCCTCGTCACGACCAAGGCGAGCACCTCACTCGGACAGCAGTTTATCGTCGACAATCGCGCAGGCGGAAGCTCGACCATAGGTATCAACATGGTCGCTCATGCAGCGCCGGATGGTTATACGATTGGATCCGTGGACGCCGCCTTCACGATCACGCCGAGTCTCATGAAGGTGCCGTATGACCCCGTAGCCGATTTCGCGCCGATTACCGCACTGACGACCACCGCCTTTCTGCTGGTGGTCAATCCCACTGTGCCAGCGAAGAATGTGAAGGAGCTCGTGGCGCTTGCGAAGGCAAGACCCGGCACGTTGACCTTCTCCTCTACTGGCTCGGGAAACAACGTCCATCTCTCGCTCGAGCAATTCGCCATGCTGACCGGCATGAAGGCGGTGCACGTGCCTTATAAGGGTGGAGCACCATCCGTCAACGCCCTTCTCTCCGGTGAAGTCGACTTCACGTTGGGCTCGAGGACCGGCATGGTGCCGCACATCAAGGCTGGCAAGGCACGCGCACTCGCGGTGACAGGCAACAGGCGGTTGCCGGAGCTGCCCAATGTGCCGACATTCGACGAACAAGGGCTGCGGTTCGAGGTTGCGCCGTTCTACGGCATGGTCGCGCCCGCACGCACCCCGAAGGCGATCATCGATAAGCTGAATCGCGCGCTGGTGGAAGCGATGAAGTCACCGGACATCGCTGCGCGCCTCGACGACCTGGGACTCGACCCGATCGGCAATTCACCGGAGGTCTTCGCTGACTACATCAAGCACGAGATCCCGAAATGGGCGAAGGTCGTGAAGGCGACCGGCGCAAAACTGGATTGACCCCGAACAACAGCAAAGCGGCGGGTTACCCGCGCACTACTTCGAGTCGCTGAAAAAGAAAGGATTGCCACCGAGCCGTCATCCAGACTTGCGCCGGACCAATCCCGAGCGGAAGAAGCAGGGGCTTGCCGTGGCAAATAATAGAGAGGTTCTTATGCAAGTTTTGCGAATTGTTCTTGCCATCTCCGTGTCGGCCACCGTATCCGGCGTACATGCACAATCCTATCCCACCCGACCAGTGACCCTCGTCGTACCCGCACCAGCAGGCGGGCCGACGGATGTTATCGGAAGACAGGTAGCACAGGCACTCGCCAGTCAACTCGGACAGAACGTCATTGTCGAGAACCGGGGCGGTGCCGGAAACACGATAGGGACCGATCACGTCGCGAAGGCAAAGCCCGACGGATACACTTTAGTAGTCGGCAGCCCGAGCTCGCATGCTATTGCTCCCAGCATCTATCCGAGGCTTCCGTACGATCCGGTGAAAGACTTTTCGCCTGTTATCGGACTTGTCACAGCGCCGCTGGCACTGGTGATCCACCCGTCCGTTCCGGCCTCGACGCTGAAGCAGTTCATCGCGCTTGCGAAGGCGAAACCAGGGCAGCTCAATTTCGGCTCCGGCGGCAGCGGCACGACATCGCATCTCACCGGTGAATATTTCAATCTGGCCGCCGTCACGAGGATCGTCCATGTGCCGTACAAGGGAAGCGGCCCTGCGACGACGGACTTGATGGCCGGGCAGATTCAGATGATGTTCATCGGAGTGCACTCCTCGCTGCCGCTCATGAAGACAGGGAAGGTACGTGGCCTCGGTGTCACCAGCACGAAACGTTCGGAACTCGCGCCCGAGCTTCCGACGCTGTCCGAAGCAGGCCTCCCCGGTTTCCATGTCAACACGTGGTACGGCATTTTCGGGCCTGCGGGAATGCCGAGAGAAATTGTCGAACGGCTCAACGCCGCGCTCAAGACGAGCCTCAAGGATCGGGCGGTGCGCGAGCGCCTCACTGCGCAGGGATTCGATATCGTGCCGACCACGCCCGAAGAATTCGCGCTAGCGCTCAAGGAGGAGATCGACATTTGGGCAAAGGTCGTCAAGCAGGCCGGCGCAAAAGCGGATTGATTTCTAAGGAACTCACCCTGTGATGAAAATCGTCGAAGTGAAAGGCATCGCCCTCTCATTCAAGCTCGAGAACGCGCCTCGTCGCGGCAGCGGACAGCCGGTGAAGAAGGATACCGTCATCGTGCGCGTGAAGACGGAAGACGGAATTGTCGGATACGGCGAAGCGCATCACGCGCTCGCACCGACGGTAGTCGCTGACATCGTGAATTACAACCTCGCACCCATCGTCGTCGGACAGGACGCGATGGCGGTCGAAGATATCTGGCAGAAAATCTACGTAAAGCAGGGACAAACGCACGGTCCGGGATGGGCATTGTTCAAAGCGCTGTCGGGTGTGGATATCGCGCTATGGGACGCGCGCGGCAAAGCCTTGAAGCAGCCTGTCTATCGCCTGCTGGGCGGATCTCGAAAGAAAATACGCGCCTATGCGGGGGGCGTGTGCCTGGGTTACCAGCCGCCGGCGCAGCTGCTCGAAGAGGCACAGCGGTTCGTCGAGCGCGGATGGACGGCGCTCAAGCTCCGTCTCGGCGATACCGTCGAGAACGACATCGAGCGCGTGCGATACGTGCGAAAGCACTTGCCCGCGTCAGTCGACATCATGGTGGACGTGAACACGCGCTACAGCTACCTCGACGCCCTGCGCGCGTTACCCGCGCTCGAGGAATGCGGCGTGTACTGGCTGGAAGAGCCGTTTACGCCGGACAACATCGCGGATTACTCCCGCGTGAACGCGAGAACCAGCATTCCGCTCGCCGGCGGAGAAAACCACTTCACGCGCTACCAGGCACGGCAACTACTGGAGACCGGCGCCGTCGATATCGTTCAACCCGATCCGTGCAAGTCGGGTGGCATCACGGAATGCAAGAAGATCGCAGACCTTGCATCCGCTTACCGGCGATCGTTTGCTCCTCATACCGGCATGAGTGGCGTGGACGGCGCCGCCTGCCTGCATCTTTTATGCGCTGTGCAGAACGCGCTTGTGTACGAGAGCGATTGCGCCGCGTTCAATCCGTTCCGCGACGAGCTCGTGTCGGGCGGCCCAGTACTCGTCGAGGGACATGTCGAGCCCACGGACGAGCCGGGACTCGGCGTCGCGGTGGACGAGTCGTTGTTCGATAAGCTCCCCGGCATTCCCGGGCCGTGCTACATCTAGACGCCAATGTGAGCGGCTTCTCGCTTCGCAAGGTCTTCGCGTGAGGCGGCAGAGTTGCATCGTTAGAGCCGGCACAGCTGCCGTGCTCATGATGAGACGGCAACAGATTGGCAATACAGCTCTTTGCGGAACGGCGACAACGCACTAAGAGGTAGGCCGTAGCCGGGCCCGCTTTCCGCGGCCGCAACTCGGGTCGTTCGGAGCGGTCGCGCGCGAGTTCGCCAAAGCCCGCTAACGTCGACGCGACGCCACTGATTCCCGCCGGGCAGAAACCGTCAATTCCATTATTGCAACGCTGCTGCAACGGAGAGCCCGGGTGCGGTTGTTGTTGCGGCTTAATGCTTTAATTGGGTGGACTTGGTAGGAACCGTAGCCGGTGAGCTCTGGGGCTCTGGCTGCAGCGCCCTCGCTCTTTTGCGACAGTTCTGCCGCCGCGACCCGCACGAATTCATCCAACTATTCGTCCGATAGATCGGTCATAGCCGACACTCGCCTCCACCGTTGTCAGCCGGCGCGCGAGGCGGTTCATGACTGTTGCCGCCCATGTGTTCTAACGAGCACTGGGGCGTCTCTGCGCCATTTTTATAGAGTCGGTGTCGTAAGCACTGCTCAACCATTTGTTAACGTCGATCAGGTCCTCTTCCGTTAGCTGTCCTATCGCAGCCTTAAGGCGCAGCACGGAAAGAATATAGTTATAGCGAGCCTGAGCGAGGTCACGGCGAGCGGTAGTCAATTGCTGCTGTGCGTTCAGAACATCGACTTGCGTGCGCACGCCGACTTGCTGCCCACGCCGCGTGGAGTTCAACTGCGCCTCGCTCGATACTTGCGCGGCTTCGAGCGCCCGAACTTGCGCGACTCCATTTGTCACGCCGAGGTATGCCTGACGCGCATTGAATTCCGCCGCTCGGCGCGCGCGGTCAAGCTCGTGATGAGCGCGGTCTTCGAGCACTATGGCTTCACGAACCGACGAACTTACCAGCCCACCCTGGTAGAGGGGAATAAAAAGCTGCATCCCGATGGATTTGAGCCTCGCATCGAATCCTGGAGAAAACGTTCCCTGTACGCCAGCCCCAGCGCGAACCTCCTGATAATTCGCGGTTAGATCCAACGTTGGATAGTGTCCGGTGCGGCTGCGGGCAACCGACTGGCTTGCGATGGCCACGCCCGCTTCCGCGGCCTTGACCAACAAGTTTCCCTGGAGTGCCTCGTCGACCCAGATGTTCATCTCCGGAGGCTGGGGCAGGCTGAGAACGAGCCCCGCACTCAGTCGCGAGAGCGGTGGCACCGGGCTTGCGATGATCTCTTCCAGCGCTCGTCTGCGAAGCTCTAGATCATTCCGGCTTGAAATTTCCTGAGCTGACGCCAAATCGTACCGCGCCTGCGCCTCATGAGTGTCTGTGATTGTAGCAGTGCCTACTTCGAAGTTGCGCTTTGCCTGCTCGAGTTGAAGTTGTATCGCCGCCTTCTGCGCATCAATAAGTCCGACGTTGTCCTCAGCGAGAAGAATATCGAAGTAGGCTTGCGCGACCCGCAGAACGAGATCTTGCGCTGCCTGGGAAAGCTCGGCATCTGCCTGAGTCGCCTGAGTCTTTGCCTGCTCGTAGGCAATCTGGTTTTGCCTGCGGTAGAGCGGTTGCGTGATGCTCAGTGTGGCGACTTTCGTTGAAAATGTTGTGCTGCTGGTCGGAAACCGCGGATCGCGAACCTGAATCTGCCTGTCGTTCCGCTGAGCATCTGCAGATAGGGTGACCTGTGGAAGTAAGCCGGATCGTCCTTGCGGAACGCGCTCCTGAGCAGCCCCCCACGTTGCACGAGCGCTCGCATAGGCGGCGTCCGATACCTGCGCTTGTCGAAAGATCTCAACAAGACTGGCACTTGCGGCGGAATGGGGCACGAGCGCGCTCGCGAAAATCCCGCCGAGGATCGCCATAAGGGCCCACCGCGAGCGCCGCGTACCGGGTAATGCTCTACTGTCTACTGAGTCGTCCGACACGATGCTCGGAAGCCTTCGATCCATGTTGTCCCGGCGATATGGAACTTCAGTTGTGTCGCAGTGCGTCGATGGGAACAAGCATCGATGCTCGGCGCGCCGGATACATGCCGAAGAAAACGCCGACAGACGCGGCAAATCCAAGTGCAATTGCAACGGACGATATACTTATCGTGACCGGCCAACCGGAGAAGCGCGTGATAGCGTAAGCGCCGCCAATTCCTGCAGCAACGCCTACGATGCCGCCAAGCACGGCGAGCGTGAAAGCTTCGGCGAGAAATTGTCTCCGAATGTCGCTTCGGCGCGCGCCGACGGCCATGCGCAAGCCGATCTCATGTGTCCTTTCTGTGACCGATACGATCATCATGTTCATGATGCCGATGCCGCCTACGAGCAGCGAAATGGAAGCGACAGCGGCGAGAAACAGCGTCATGATTCGACTCGATTCTTCTTGTGCAACGATCATCTCGGCGAGATTGCGGACGGTGAAGTCATCTTCTTGGCTCGCTTGTAACCGATGACGTTCGCGTAACAGTGCGGTAATTTCCTTCTCTGTCGTCTCCATGTCGGCGCCATCCGTGACTTTCACGGTTATCGAGTGCACTGAACGTTGTCGCCCCGCGACGCCACCCAATATGCGTTGTCTGGCGGTCGTTATCGGCACAACGAGGACGTCGTCCTGGTCATAGCCGACCGTGTTCTGCCCCTTCCGAGAAAGCACGCCGACGACCTGCAAGGGGACTTTATTCACACGCACTGTTTTTCCGACGGGATTTTCTTCACCGAAGAGATTTAGAGCGACTGTTTCCCCGAGAACGGCGACTTTCGCGGCACTCGATACGTCGGCTGTATCGATTCCTTTTCCGAGAGAAATCGACCAGCTGCGAGCATCGAAGAATTCAGTGGTGACGCCGTAATAGATCGTGGACCAGTTATTCTGACCGGCAATAACCTGCCCATTGCTGCGAAGCATCGGAGCTGCCGTCTCCACCGCAGCCACGTGTTGCATGATATCCCGTGCATCGTCTTCACTGAGGCTCACTCGACTGCCCGTCACCAGACGTACACCGCCCGCCTTTATAGTGCCGGGAAGAATCGTGAGCAAGTTAGCTCCGATGCTGCGTATCTGTTCCTCCAGGCGCGCTTGCGCTCCGCTGCCGATCGCAAGCATCGTGATGACAGCCGCTACACCGATGACGATGCCGAGCATTGTGAGCGTGCTACGCAGTTTGTTCACGCGTAAGGCGCGCCATGCAGTTCCGATTGTGTCTACGGACGTCATCAAATCGCCATTGCATTGCTGGAACGCCGACTCACCTCCATCGCCGGTCTTATGTCGTTGGTAATCACGCCATCACGAAAGAAGAGAATTCGCTGTGCGTACGCGGCAACTTCCCGCTCGTGAGTCACGATCAGTATGGTGGTCCCTTTAGAATGCAGGTCCGTGAACAAAGCCATGAGTTCCGAGCTTGCCTGCGAATCGAGGGAACCGGTCGGCTCATCGGCCAAAACGAGTAACGGATCGTTGATGAGCGCGCGGGCGATGGCGACCCGCTGCTGTTGGCCACCGGAAAGCTGTGAAGGCCAGTGATTCAGTCTATGTTCCAATCCGACCGCAGCTAGCCCCCTTCGCGCGCGTGTACGGCGTTCGCTTTTGGCAACGTTCGCATACACCAGCGGCAGCTCGACGTTCTCGGCAGCCGTCATGCGTGGAATCAAGTTAAACGCCTGAAACACAAAGCCAATGCTCTTGTTTCGTATTTTGGCGAGCACATCGCCGCGAAGGAGAGAGATGCGTGCTCCCCCAAGCCAATATTCTCCGCCGGTGGGCTCGTCCAGACACCCGATGACATTCAAGAACGTGGATTTTCCGGACCCGGAGGGACCCATCAACGCCACAAATTCGCCTGCCGATATGCTCAGCGATACGCCTCGTACTGCGTGCACTACATCGCCGTCGAGCTCGTAGTCCTTTATGAGGTTCTGAGTTCGAACCAAAGTCGTTTCCATATCGGCTATGAGGCAAAGCGCGGTCCGTTGCTCTTGGTGCCGGTGCTTCTCGATTTCGATACGGTCCCTACGATAACGGCGTCTCCCTCGCTTAATCGCTCGCTTCTCACTACCTCCGTGTACTGACCGTCCGTCAGTCCCAGTTCTACCGGAACGGCCCTTGGTGTACCAGATGCTGTCGGAACCCAAAGTCGTGCGTTCGCGCGTGGTCCGTCTCTACGTGTCGCAGCGGCAAACGTGACAGGGTTCCGGCGATCAGGACTTGCCGACGATGAAGAAAAACTGTCGGCGCGCTCGGCCGGTTTGAATCGTAAAGCGGCATTCGGCACCTTGAGCACCCCCGACCGACTGTCGGTCTGGATTCGGACGTTTGCACTCATGCCTGGGAATAGGGCCGCCTCGGGGTTAGCGGCGCGAATGATCGCAATGTACGTAACGACGTTCTGGACGACCTGCGGGGCCTTTCGCACATGCGCCACGGTGCCCCTAAACGTCTTCCCGGGAAAGGAGTCTACGGTGAACCACGCTGGCTGCCCTGCCCGCACACGGCCTACCTCCGACTCGTCGATGGAAGTTTCCACCTGCATTTCTCTCAAATCCTTCGCGATCATGAAGAGATCGGGTGCTTGCAGGCTCGCCGCGACGGTTTGCCCCGGCTCAACCAGTTTCGTGACCACGATGCCGTCGACTGGAGCACGTATTTCAGTGCGGTCGAGGTCCACCTTCGCCTGCTGGAGCTGCGATTGCCGCACGCGGACCGTCGCCTCAGCGGCGCGAACCTGGGCCTGCGCCAGCACAAGACGCGCTTGCGCCATTTTTACTTGCTCTTGAGCCGCGTCCGCCTCCGTTTTCGCCTTATCAAGTGCCGCTGCGGAGATGAAGTTCTCTGCCTGCAAAGCGCGGTTTCGATCAAGTTCCCGTGCTGCATGCTCGGAAGCGGCTCTCGCTCTAGACAATTCTGCTTCCGCGGCTGCGCAATTGGCCTGTTGAGTGAGTACGGCGGTTCGTGCTGCGTCGAGTTCCGCCGAAGCTTGAGTGACGCGCAACTCGAAGGACGTCGGATCAATACGCGCGATCAACTGACCTTTCCTCACCATCGAGTTATAGTCGGCCTGCACCGATTGAAGTTGACCGGAGACCTGCGTGCCAACGCGAACCGCAGTGACTGGGTTAATGGTCCCTGTCGCAGCGACAGCTACTGTGATGTTGCCTCGCTCGACCACAGCGATCCGGTAGCCGGTATCGTCTTGAGAGAAGTACCGCCAGGGATAGGTGCTGGCAGCAGCGGTCGCTGCAGCAACAGCAATGAACATTGCGAGGCGGTACGTCGTCGTCCGCATATCGAGAACCTTTGAAAAGCGTTGCCGCTCGCCTACTTCTCCGAGGAACCCGAGCCTCCCCGCGCTCGAGTTCCTCCTTAGCGTCTTAATGTACGCGTCGTACTACAGGCCTACTTGCATGAGGAGGCGGAGCTACCGCCGCCCGGACCGGCTTTGCTGGCTTGCGGGTCATTGTTCAGCGTCCCATTGCTGCCGTCCGTGCAGGTCGACGACCCATTGCCGTTATTCTTAGGAAGTTCGCAATACACTTGACCTCCATCACGGACGAACGTGCCGCCGTCCGCGATACATTGCTCTTCCGATGGCGACGCGGCGAATGCGAGACCCGAAACGAACAATACCGACCCTAGCACCCCGTAAGTGACTTTGCGCATAATGAGATCCTCCTTTTCGGTGCACGTCGTCTTCTTTGACGACGCGTTATTGTTTGCTGGTGCCTCCGTTCGACTCCATAGCACTCTTAGTACTCATCGATGTTTAGTACGAAAATGACCGTGATTTTGTTCGATATCGAACATATGAACGACTCGGCGGCGCGTAAACTCCGGTGCGTTTTGCCGAGAGGCGGCACTCGAGACAGGCCCATATGCGCGCAGTCGATCATTCCATTTATGGCGAAGCGGAAAAGCGAACATCGTTGTTCGTAACATGTGAAAGTGAAAGTGCGGTTGAATTGGAGAATTGGACCGTGGCCATCCGCGAAACTCTTTTGTGCAGCTCAATCCTCGTTAATTAACGACGTGTCGCAATGGATTGACTCTTTTCGGGGCCGCTCGCACGGCCGCAGCATTAAGTGCCAGCTCGTGGGATTGAGCCGCATGATGAAGTTGTGATGCCACCAGCAATAAGCCGGGGCTTTTGGCTTCAGCATGAGGCGCCACCAAGTGCACTCGGGGTAGGTTCGCGTGTACTTCGTGTAGCACGTGCACTGGCTTGACGAATCCCGCCGGCGTGGCGGCATTGCCGGGCGGCGGCCTCGCGATCGCCATCAGCCTATGGCGAGACCGCCGGGAGCAATGACAACGCTGATGGTGCTCTACGGTCAGTGGCGCAATGAGGGACCGAACGTTTGTTGCGCTGAAGCCACAATGCGTCGGGATCGAAGAAGTCGCGTACCAAGCGCTGAGAAGTGCATGGTTAGCATTACGATCGGCGCAAACTGTGGCGGATCGTGTATCAGGAGCTCGGCTACCGGCAGATGCGTCGGTAGATGGGTGCTTGCGCACCCATGGCGTAGAACTCGTCGTTACTCCGTAGTACTGCTGCACTCCGGATGCCCGCACGTGACTCACATAGCAACTGCTCACATGGTTACCCGGGCGACGCTCGCTCCAGGCCCCGGTGCTCAAGACAAAAAAGGCCGGCGAACCGGCCCGTGCCTTCGCACTGCCGCCGACAGTTGGCATCACGCGAGAGGAAATTCAAGGCAAGTGTGTCGGAAGCGAATCCGGCAACCCCCCGTGCGTGCTGGAAGGATCAGACCAATTAGGGAAATCAAGAAAATTGGCGCGCTATTCGGTAACGCGCGATGTGAGTATTAAAGCGCGGGACACACGCCGTACCTGCTGCAAGACCGCGCATCCGCATGTTTCCTAGCGAGATGACAGCCGGTCGCATTGAATTTCGTACTGCCTCCACCCAAGCCGATCGTTAAGGCTAGGCTGCTGGTCTTGGTTTTTTCCGCCATTCGAGGTGTTCGCAATACCCGACGCATCGGCGCTGTTGGACGCGAAGACGAAGTATCGGACAGCGAGCATGGCTTGTCGGGTGCTTTTACGTGCACTTCGCCATCGTGGATCGCTCGATGAAAAATTCGAGCGATACTCGTGACTTGCAGAATTGGCCACTGTTTATGCAGTAGCGGCAGGCGAGCGGGGCTCCGGGCGGACTCCGCCAAACGGACAGAGAGGGCAAGTAAAGGAGGGAGCTGGTCGCGCACGGGGCTCGCTGAGGGCAGCCCACATCGCCTGAAATTCGGCGCTCTGCCGTAGGCGCGATGCGGCAACTGGCACGCGACAAGGGCTAGGAGCGTCCCTCGATTAGCCGTTTGCTTGCCGAGCAGCGGACAACGACGGGAGTAGTCTAGGCGTAGTCTCGAAGATGCCGCACAGCTGCAGCATATTCGTGACTCATTGAACTGATTGGTGGGTCTGGTAGGACTCGAACCTACGACCAAGGGATTATGAGTGCCGTGTTTCCTATCCGTACAGAGTGAAAACAGGGTGTATGACGACCCCCGAAATGCCGTATTTTGGCATGAAGGCTTCCCACAGTCTTCCCACGGGAAACTAAACATCTCTGTCTCCCATGTCTAAACCCATGGACGGCACTTTCTGCAACAAGGACGCAGGGTTAGGGTGATTTTTAAGGAGAATGGAAATTGAACGATAGTGAGCAATGGGTGGCGATCAATGGCGATACCGGAGAGGTCACGTTCTCCCAGAAAAACCGCCCACACATTCAGCGGAATCACATTGACGGGCCCCTACTGTATCTCCGCGATGGTCGGCTGCACTGGCTAACGCTGAAAGAGCGTTTCCTGCTGTGGATCGGCGGGACGGACGCCTACAAGCTGGAGCGGAAGTACTGGAACGCCTCATCGCAGCAACTCATGGAGGGCATCTGAGTGGACAACGGGACACAGCAAGCGGGGGATGGGGTGAGCGAATTTGCTCTACCGGGTGGATGGGTCATTGGCTCAATTCGGCCTCCGATTTCTTGCACTTTCCAGCCGCAGCCGGACATCACGGCCTTTGAGCTTGCCTCCATCTTGCAATACTTCCACGGAAGGCCGATGTTAGAGAGTGATTGGACGGCGCTCGGTGCGATGCAGCGGCATTTCGTTCGCACGTAACCCGCCCCATTCCGCAGGCTGACGACGATGAGAAATCCGCTGTGTTTGATCCGCACAATATGGCGCACCATCCTACACGGCGGGTTCGTCGGCGGACAGTTCGCGTGGGTAAGCGGGCATAAGCTAATTGAGATTCGCCACAGCGATCGGCCGCGCTGCATGCAAATTCTGGAGTGCGAGACTTGCGGTTTTCAGGACATCGGATGGTCGCGCTGCGCCAACTGCAAGGACTGAATTCAAGGGGCGTGCATAAACGGATGCGCCGCACATCCGAGTCAACCAAGCGCCAATCGAGGCCCCGGATTTTGAACGGTAATTGGCGCAATGCGGCAACCTTATGAGGCTGACGACGATGAGCGATATTGAGAGGGTGAGGAAGTGTGGACGGGAACGCTTCGGCTTTTGGTTTGCAACGGTGAGGCGGTATCACAAGTATCCAGACATTTCAGAGGCCGTCATGCGCCAGTATTATGACGCCGGATGCAGCCCGCTTGAGGCAATGGAGAAGGATTCGAGGCGCAGAATCAACACGGCACGCGGCAAGGTGCGAGAACTCGTCCGTGTCGCAAAACTGAAGGAATGACGCATGGGAGGGAAGGATGAGTGAGAAAGTCGCGCGGGTTCCATTGCTGGAGGAGCTTCGCATAGAGGCCCGACTGGTCCCGAATCGCAGGGGGGAGTTATACAATCTCGCTGCAGACCGGATACGCCAGTTAGAAAGCGACCTGTCAGACATGACGGCGGATTACCTACGCCGCCACAAAGACGCCTGCGACCGCGCAATGCGAATTGCCGAGCTAGAGCGCGAGCTAAAGATACAGGACGATGCGAACGAGATTCTAACCCGCGAACTGGCTGAGGCGAGGAAGGTGATTGCAGAGCATAACGCCGACTGCGACCGGCTGTGCGTCGAGAACTGCCTACGGTCTAAAGACGGGCAATGTTACGAGCCGAACTGCCCGCGTGACTGGAAGATCGACGCAGCCAGAAAGGAGGGATGATGGACGAGAAACGGTTGATAGAGCAGGCGGCACTTACGGGGCACGCCGTCATGGTCACTCGCACGGTAAGCCGCGATGAATTGCGCGAGATTATGGCTAAACCCCTCTGCCTATCCTGCCGCTGGCATACTTACCGCTCCGCGAAAGTCGGCCAACAGCGCCAGGAATGGCCCGCTTGCGGGAAGGAGATTGCGGGGTTTCCGAATATGCGGGAATGTAGGGACTTCGAGAGGGAGCCGGGGAGCGATGATGAGTAGCCTGAAGTTTCAGACACAAGAGGAGCTTGATGTCTATTTCTCCCAATCCCGCCTTCGATGCTTGCTTTGCGGAAAGAGTTTTGCGGGGCTAAATCAACATCTCACACGCAATCATCAAATGCCCGCCAGGGAATATAAAATCATGTTCGGCATCCCCTTGGGATATGGTCTACTCGGGTGCGAGGCAAAAGCCAAGCTCATTACGCACGGCCACAACATGGCGGCCGATGTGGGCAGTGAGCAACTAAAGGCCATGCACGCAGCGCGGTCCCACACTGGAGGCGTCGTTTCGCACGCCCCGGTCATTACACGGAAGCGCCAGGAGATCGCCCTTGAAAAGCTCGCCGGATCGCCAATGCACATCAGTAAGGTGGCCGTAAATGAAATGGTGGAGACTTTTTGCGATGCGTGCGGCGCGCAAATGGAGCGCAGCAAGTTCGCGGTCATCACCAAAAAAAGCCGACTGCTATGCGCAGATTGCGTGAAGAAGCGGGGAAACGACGCGAGCAACAAGTGGAAGCAGAACAACCCCGACAGGTGGCGCGAGATGCAGCGTCGGGCATATCACAGAAAAATGGCTAAACTGCGGGCGGGGCGCGGGGCGGGCGACGAATGACCCCTCTCCTCTCCATCCCCGCCTTCCTCGTCCTGCTCGTGGCCGTGCTGTGGGCCGCGGAGAAATGGGGCATTCTTAGGGCGGTCGGGATACTGCTCGCCGTGGGGCTGCTGATTGGGGTGGTGTGGGGGTGTGCTATCGTGGGGGTGACTCTATGACCTTGCTGGATGCGGTGCTGGCCGTTTCTCTCGGGATCAACCTCGGCGCTGTCGGGCTGTTCGTGCTTTTCTGGATGCTCGCCCTGATCTCCGATGGAATCGAGCGCATATACCACCACTTCGTTCCCCCGCCCGGGCCGCATTGCGACATCGACCCGCGCTGCCATCCGGCCTTCATGTGGGGCAACGACGGCAACGGTCATATTGGAGCGGTGACGCTCAATATGGAGGGGCGTTAGCCGTACGGGATGCCCAAGGGCTCTCTATCCGAGTCGGCGATCGTGTAGTGGCGAGGCTGCTTGTCGGCGATAGCGACGTAGCGTCAACGGTTCTCCGGCAATGAGCTTTTGCTTCGCCGACAAGTAGGCCGCCTGCGCCTCGGGAATGGTATCGAAGTGGCCCAAAAAATACTTCCGGCCACGATGCATGATCGACGCCTTCCATTTCCGGTATTGCGAAAACCAACTCACGCCACGCACGCCCGAAGTGGTGTTGCTACACGGACAGGAGACATTCATCAGATTATCCGTTGCATCTGCCTCGCGCAGGTTGGTGATGCGATTGTCCGACTTGTCCTGATTGATGTGGTCGATCAGCGGCCCAGGCCATGCGCCATAGACGTAGAGCCATGCCATACGATGAGCCTTGTAGCCCTTGCCGGCATAACGCAAGATCGTGTACCCGTACTCGTCGCGCGTGCCGGCGATTTGCCCCTGTTTGGCCTTCGTCGAGGCTGTGATTCTCCAGCGGAATACGCCTGTTGCAGGATCGTAGTGCCAGAGCTTGCGAGCTAGGGCCGCAGTCATGGGATAATGCGCGTCAGCCATTGGCCGAACTCCTCATCCGAGTTGGTTGGTGGTTAGGCGCGGATACGGTGTTAGCGCACCGCCCGCGCCGCCACATTATCGCCCGACACTGGACAAAATGCCAGTGGTCTTATTGGTCTGCTCGGCTTCCGCTTCCAGCTCCATCTGCAGGAGCGCCAGTGCGCGCCATGCGAGTTTGGCCGAATGGCGCATGCCGTCGCTGTCTAGCCGGCCTCTATCAATGAGGTGGCGCGGGATGCAGTCGGCGTGGTCCATGCTCTTGCCGCGCGCCCAATGCAGCGGCTGGCCGGGGTTGTGTTGGTCGTTGCCCGCCTTGCTCACGCGCGCCACTTCGGCGATGGCGAGCGGAAAGTAGTCCAGCACCCCTGTCGTGATCGGCATGCCCTTGCGCTCCTGCGGATCGGCCGGGAGCAGCATCGGCAGTTTGCACGAGTCGTCCTTGTGGTTCGTTTGCTTTTCGATCATGGCCGGAGATACTCCACAGGTATGCCGCGCTCCTTCGCGCGTGCTATTTCATGGGCAACGCCCTTGCTGACATTCCAGCCGTCGAGCATCAGCACGGCGAGCTCGGTGCAAAATTCAAGATACGGCGCGTCCTGCTTCTGCCACAGAATGCCGTCCACAGCGCAGCCGTCGGGCATGGCCTCGGATACGGGGTGAGAATGAGCCACGGGACAGAAGACGACGCGACCGCGCAGCATCATCTCCGCGGCCTTCTGACAGGCCGCCTGAAAGCGCGCCTCGCGCACGGCGGGGTCGGTGTGGGTGTACGGGGATGCTAGATACGTGAGTTGCATCACGCTCCTTTCATGCGCGCCAGGCGGTGCCGATGATGTTCAGCAGCGCGCGCTTGCCATTGGGATAGACGACGGCATGGCAGTGAAGCCACGACGACGGGCCGTGGGCGTATTCCAGACCGTACCGCGCAGAGAGTCCGACCTGATACACGCCGTCGCGGATGCCGGGCGAATGGCTGTGCCCGATGATGGTTTTCGTGCCGATCTTGCCGAAGGCGCTGATCGAGCCTCGCGCACCGTTCGCGCCCTGGTCGCCGTGATAGCCGACCTCGATGCCCTTGATGCGGAACGATTCGTCGCGGGACAGGAAAATACAGCGATCGGCGTTCTTGAGCTTCCTGCGCGCCCAGTACGTGAACGGGTCTATGCTTCTGGCCCCGGTTTCCGTCATGCGCGAGCCGAGGCACATCGCCTCGAAGGTCCGCGCCCAGAAGACGCAGTTCTCGGGGTCGGAGCGTGGGTCGGTGCGCTCAACCCACTTCGCCAGCGCGTCGGGATGGTTGGACGGAACGAAGACGCTTTGCGCGTCGGGCGGGGTGTGCTTGTCGACGAAGGCGAATACCATGTCCAGGTCGCGCTCGATGTTCCCCTTTCTGGCGTGGTGCTTGACGTAGTTGATGAACACCCGGCCTTCGTGGTGATGGTTTCTCGCGTATGCGTCATAGACATCGTTCCAGACGAGATACCGCGGGCGCAGCATGCCGACCATGCTCGACTTGCCGGTGAACGTGGCCTTGACCACGTTTGGGTCGATGAACTCCAGGTGAGAATCGCCCATGACCAGCGCCTCGACGCGCTCGATCGCCTTGCGGCCGGTCGGCGTGTAGTGCCCCAGCAAGTCCATGAAGGTGCCGTCTCGAGCGGCGTTGATCTGGCGCATGTGGAAAACGTCGCCATCGCACTCGATGACGCAGGCGCCGAACGTATGGTGAAAGTCGGCTTTTTTCCCGGCTTTGCTCGGAATGTAATTGCGCTGCGTGCAGGATCCGGTCGTGGTGAGAATCTTCGGTAGTTTGTGCTGCGGGGTCGGGATGGTAACGAGCTCGAGCTTCGGGTGCGCGAGGATGGCCGACTTGCCCCCGGTGATCGTCTCGAAGCCCTGCAGCGGCCTCGTGGCCGTCGGCTGGCACATGATGTCGGCCAGCAGCACCAGGTTCTTGTTGAGCTCGATGCGGCGGTCCAGCAGGTAAGGCGCGACGTCCGGCGTCCACCAGTCATGCCCCTGCGCCTGCTGGGACCATATTGAGGTCGGGTTGGTGTACCGATACGGCACGACGATCAACTCGGCCCCGGTCGCCTTGCAATAGGTCTTGAGCGACGCGAAGAACGCAGGATGAACGTCGGTCGCATTCTGGGCGCCGGTGATGACGTAGCGCCGCACGCCCTTTCCGAGCAGCGCACGCAGGCCGTTGTACCGCCTCGCCGTGGCGTCCTTGTCGATCCCGGTGTCGTCCTGCCCCACTGGGTCGCAGCCATGCCAGCCGCACGGCGCGCACTTGTAGCGGCGCTTGCCGCGACCGTGGCCTTTCGGATACAGGCGGTCGTGACCGCATTCGGGGCACTGGAGCGGCATTAGAGCTCCAGCCGCCAGTACATCGCCTCCGGCGCGCCCCAGGGACGCTCCGGCTGAAACTGCCGGAACCCGCAGGCGATGAGGGAGTTGGCCGATGCGGCATTGCCGACGATGGTTTCGGTGACGAGGTGCGTCCAGCCGTGCGCCCGGGCGCATTGGACGCGCTTCTTGATGAGCCGCTTCTGCAGCCCGTGGCCGCGGAACTCCGGCAGTACGCCGGAGGCGCAGAGATACCCGACGTTCGCCCACTGCTGCGACGGGACCATGCCGCCGAAGGCGACGTCGATCTCGCCGTTGAAGGCGATCCACCAATCCCCGCGCGTCCAGAGCTTCGTGCTCGTCCACTCGCCGGGCGCGAAGCAGTCGTAGATCATCCGCTGGATCGCCTCTTGAATCACGCGATCGGAGATGTCGACGCGGCGGATGCGGATCATTGCAGCGTCCTTCCGTTCAGGCGGCCGATGAAGGCGAGCACGACGCCGGTGAGCACAACCACCCGGCCGTCCTCATAGAACAGGTGGACCCCGGAGCCGTTGACGTCGACCTCGCCCGAGACGATGGTGCCGGCCATCTGCGCGACGAGTTCCTGCGGATCGGTGATCTGCATGGGCCTCCAGAAAAGAAAAGGGCACCCGAAGGTGCCCTGTGGCATGACATTTGCGTGAACTGCGAGCTAGGCGTATGCTGGATGATTCATGGAACTCCTCGCCGTCCTCTACATCGCCGGCCTGATCTTCTACTTCGTCAAGACGACCGAGGAGCAGCGAGAGCGCCATCTGCTCGTCATGTGGGGGCTGCTCCTCCTTCCCGTGGTCGTCGGCCTGGTCAGGCTGCTTCTCGCTCCCTGAGTGCTCGCACCCGCTCGTTGAGCCGGCGCATCTCGACCGTGATCCGCTCGTCGATGAGCCTGATCGACGCCTGCGGAGCGCCTTTTTCCAGCAGCTCGCGCTTCTTGCGACGCAGATCGCTCACCACGCGCTCGGCGTGATTGGCGAACCGCACGAGCCGCGCCTCCGGGTTGTCGCGCAGATACTCGACCACCGGCTCGCCGGCCTTCCTGCGACCCTTGATCTCGGCCTCGTGCTGGTGGATGGTCTTGAGGTTTGCGTAGAACGCGCTTCCCTGCGGCGCCTGCCCCTCCGATGAGCCGTAGAAGCGGCCGAGCAGCGGGATCTTGTAGGTAGGCAGTTCCTCGCCAGTCATAGTCGAGGTGACGGTCTGCTCGAGCTTGATCGCCTCGCGGCCGAGCCCGCCGGTCGCCTGCCCGATGAGGTAGTCGATCTGATCCGGCGTCGGGCTGAAAATGCCGGGCTGGTAGTTGGTCCCGCCCGACATCCAGTTGAGCGCCTTCGATATGGCCTTGCTGAACTCGCTTGCCGTGTCCTTGGCGCGGGTATGCCCGGGCGTCGGACGCAGGCTGTTGAAGTTCTCGCGCGCGATCGGCTTTCCGGTCCAGTCCCGGTTCTCCGCCAGCGCGGCCAGCGGGTCGACGATGGTCGGGGCGATGGTCTGCAACGACAGGCCGGCATTGCCGACGGGGTTGAACGCATCGGTGAACATGCCCACGAAGTCGGTAATGCGCTTGGCCGGATCGCGGAAGCCGGACAGTACGAACTCTACGCCCATGCGGCCGATGTTCGGGATGACGTGGAAACCGAGCGGCATCGGGATCGTGAGGTATTTCTTGTCGCCAATGGGGATGATGAGCGCCCGTTCCCGCACGAATTGCGGTGGCTCGTCATCATCGAACCCGGCCGCGGCGAGCCAGAGCGCCTGCATCGCGCCCAGGGTGATGCCGCCGGCAATGATCTTCCTGCCCATCGGCCCGGAGAGCGTTTCGGCCAGCCGCGCCGTGCCCTGCACGGAGGCGTTGAAGAATGCGTACAGTGCGCCCACCTGCGTCGCCGCCTGCCCCTTGCGGTTGAAGTTCACGGTCAGGTTCTTGGCGATGCTCGCCGCGCGCTGGTTCGTCACGCCCATGTCCTTCGCGGCCTTGTAGGCGGCCAGGCGCACGGCATTTTCCATGGCGGTGTTGTAGTCGGAGAACCAGTCGAAAACGGCGCGGCCGAAGTTCTTGGCCTTGCCCTCTCCGACGCGGCGGATCTCGCGCTCGATCGCCTCCGCGCGGTCCTTGCTGGTGCGGAACATATCACGGTAGCCGGTCTGCCCGCCCTCGCGCTGAAACTCCTCCCACAGCGACGCCCAGGACGACGTAGCCTCTTTGCCGGCCCGCACGTCGCGCAGGTCGATGTAGATGCCGCGCAAGGCGGAGACGGTGTTCTGCAGCACCTCCTTCTGCTTGCCTTGCAGGGGCGTCGTGGACAGGTTGAACAGCGCGCCCTGCGTGTCCCGCAGGATGTTCACCACGCCGAAAACGGGGTTGTACTGCGTGTTGATACTGGAGAAATACCGGGTGATCTTGGCGGCCGTCCCGAGCACTTCCCCGAGCTGGTCCATGTCGAGATTCTTCAGGGCGTGCGCCATCCGCATCGCGCGCTCGTCGGCCTCGTTGAAGGTCACGGTATGCTCGATGATCTTGCCCTCGGCGTCCGGTATGCGAGCGACGACGACGTTATCGCGCGACTTGTGGAGCGGGTCGATGGCCTCGGTCACAAGCCCGGTGCGCGGGTCCACGTAGCGAATCGTCGGCGGGCGGTCGACTTGCCAGAAGTCGGGGCGCGGGTTGTCCTTCGCCAGCCCGATGAGCGCATTGGCGACGCGGTTCTTCTCGCCGCGGACGATGGCCCGCTCGCGCTGCATGGCGATGTTGGCGAGTATGTCCACCACCGCCCGCTTGGAGCCCATCGCGCGCTTGCTCGCCGGCCCGCGCACGGAGAAGCCTTGCCCGGTACCGGGCGTCGATTCCAGGTCTTCCCGGTAGAGCGGGACGTAATGCTCGTAGGCGTCTCCCCATGCCTTGATCGTGTCGGCCGATTCCAGCCCGTAGTCGATGAGCGTCCTGCGGGTCGCAGCCGTGATGGCGTCGACGCGCTTCGCCAACGCCTCGAAAGCAGCCCTCTTCTTCGGGTCGAGCTTGGCGAAGTACTCCTGCGCCTCGGCATTGGTCATGCCGGAGCCGCCGTCGGGCATGTCCTCGTTGATCTTGGCGATCTGGGCGTTGCGCTCCTCGGCGTGCCGGGCGTGCAGATACTCCTGAAACTCGCCCATCTCCACCTTGCGCATCGCCATCTCGGACACGAGCGGCTTCAGTTCCTTGTCGATGAAGTCCTGCGTCTGCTTGGCGGCCCGGCCGTGGTACAGCTCCTCCTGCAGATAGACGTCCTTCTCGTCTGCGATCTCCTTGCCGGCTTCGCGGATGGCTTGCAGGACGCGCTTCGTGTCGATCTGGCGGTCCTGCAGTTTGTAGATGAAGTTGTCCAGCGGGGTCGGCTCGGCCGCGTCCCAGGAAAGGCTTTCGCGCGCCTTCACCTCGACGCCGCGCTTGAACATGGCTCCGCTATCTGGCATTGCTGCGCGCAGTTTCTCCGCGAACTTGTTTCCGCCGGACGCAAACGACTTCGGCAGAGACTTTGCGCCCTCGCCGCCATATTCTTTCTTGGCAGACGCCCACGTATCGGCGACGTAATCCTCAAGACCGGAGGCGTCCGCGGCATCGACTACGAGCGCGCCACCATCCATGCGCGCCGACGGCACCTGCTCGTGAAGGTCGGCAAGGTCCGCTTCGTTGGCGAAGATCGACTCAAAGTAAGCCCGCTCATCGGGCGACAGCGTGACACGCCCCTCGCTGCGTGTTTGGGAGCGGGAGAAATGCGCCTCAACCTGCTCGGGCGTGAAGCTGCGCGCACGCTCCTTGTTTGCCCCGGTGTCGCGGCGCGGGATTTCCAGTGCCGGCGCTTGCCCTTTGGCCACGGCGTAGCGGCGCACAAGTTCAGTCAGCAGGCGACGCATCGCGACATCGCCGATGTTCACGCGGCTGTACGGACGCCCGGCAATGTCGGTGTCCGTCGTGGGCGTGATCGCGCCCTTTTCTTCTAGTGCGCGATACGCGGGCGTGCCGGGGTCGGGTTCTGATACGGAAACTTCGTAGGCATTGTCGCCGCGCGAAGTAAGCGACAGCGTTGTGATGGCGTTCTCGCTGGCAACCGCCGCGCTGTATAGGCGCTCCGCGGGAATGTTGCGGGCGAGGTCAAGCGGGATAACGCTAAGGTCTAGTCCTCCGTCACGCCAGGCTCCGACCGTAATGTATCCATCAAATCCGGCGAGGCGATCATTCCAGAGAATAACTTCTTGCCCCATGGCGTCAGGGTCGGCTGCCGCTCGATACCCCGCTCTTTTTGCGCTTTGTCCCACGCGATCGCGTCCTGCATACGCTTCTGCGATCTCGGAGCCTGTTGCGCTGCCTGCACGAATTCGTCCAGCGAATTGCTTGAGGTTTTGCCAGAATCCATCTTGGCCTCCTTCGTTCATTATACCACGCATGTAGGCGGTGGCATTCTGCACCCGCAACTGCATCCCCGGCTTCGTCACCGCGCCCAGCGCGTGTTGCAACAGCGCGAGGGCTTCGGCGTTCGTGCCGTCGAATATCGGCTTGCCATCCTCGTCGAACATCGGATTGCCTTGGTCGTCCAGTCGCCGCCTAGACTCCATCCAGCCCGCCAGCCGATTCAGCCCCATCGCCCGCATCAGCCGCTGCATCGCCAGCGCAAGCTGCTCGACGAACTTCATCGGCTTGCCTTTGCGCTGCTCCGACATCTCGGCCAAGGCTTCCTCGTAGGAGGAATAGCGCACGACTTCGGCGATCTCGTTGTCGGTGAGCCGACGGTTCGCCTTCTTCACGGCTTCGGCTTTGTCGGCACCGTACTGCTCGCGCCAGGCTTTCGCCGCCTCACGTATGCCCTTGTTCGCCAGCACCACGCGGTCGATGGCTGCCTTGTACGCCTGCGACATCCGGCCGTAGCGAAGATGCAGCCCGATGTGCGTGCCCTCGTGCCACATCGCCGCCTCGAACAGCATCGGGTTGGGAATGGCCGAAGCAATGGCGTGAATCTTCCCGTCATGGGCAAAGGCGATGGCGTCGTCGTAGACGTCGATACCGGCTTTCTTACCGGCGGCTTGCGGGCTTTCGTGGATGACGACCGGAACGGTGAACTTGGAGATGGTTTCAGCGCCCTCGGCTTGGAGCTGGGCGACGGTCATGCCGTGGCGGGCGGGGCCGCGTTTTTCGCGGGCGAACATCGGCCCTTCTTCGGGCTTGGGTTGCGCCGGCTGCTCGGCCGCCGGCTCCGCTGCCTGCTCGGGCGCCCGCTCGGCTGCAATCGGCTCTTTATTCGGCTCCGATTTCGGCTCTATTGACTGCCGTATCGCCTGCGCGGCTTGCTCGAGTGCGGCGGCGGCTGCGGTGAGGGGGTTGGCGGGTTGTGCGGGGGCGAGGAGGTCTTGCTGCCCGCCGGCCGCGGCGACGTCGGCAACGCGATCGCTGCCGGTCAGGGCGAACGAATCACGCTCGGCGTCGGCTTGGGCTTTTTCTTCGGCGGCTTTCTCGGCGGCAGCCTTGTCGGCTGCGGCTTGCTTCTCGGCCGCCTCGCGAGCGGCGATTTCTTCTTCAGTCTCGCCGGTTAGGGCGATTTCTTCGGCGGGCTGCTCTGCTGACGGCGCGCGCGGCGCTTCTGCGCCAGCCGCTTCGCCGCGTTCCACATCTTGCGCATTTCCTCGCTGATCGGCATCCCGCTTCTCCTTCGCGTATTTTACCACGGCAGCACGCCACTCGGCGTCCGTCATGGACTCGGCCAGGGCGTCGAATCGCTCGATTTCATCAGGCGAAAGGACGGCCAGCGCCTCGGTCAGTTCTTCGACGGTCGCCGCCTGCTCCGGCGTGCCGGGCAGTCCCTCTGCGACCGCTTCTTCCTGCGCCTCCGCGAGTGCGCGCGCGGCTTCCTCCTGGCGCATGTTCGATTCGACGTCGGCAGGCAGGATCGGCTCGAGCCGGCCGTCGATGGCGTCGCGAATCAGATCGCGAGCACGTTGAACGCCGCCGTCGGCGTCCGCGTACTCGGCATCCGAGATCCAGCCGCGCTCGTGCAGATAGGTCGCCACGTCGTCGATGCCCAGACCGTCCTTGCGGAAGATCCGGCCACGCAGCCCGCCGAGCTTCAGGGGGTTCTTTTCCCCAGAGATGTCGCTGGCATGCTGGATGTTCACGCCGCCGAAGCCGGCAATCGCCCGCAGCAGCTTGAGCGATGGCGAGTCTCCGGCCTTGGCCTGTTTCTCCAGGTCGCGCCGGTCGAGTTCCGCCTGCGCGACTGCCTTCACCCGGTCGGAGCCGGTCTTCAGGGCGTTCTGGAGTTGCTTCGGGGTGAGATCGGTGACGGGTTTGCCGAGGATGAGGGGAGTTTTGTCGACTTGGACGGCGGGGGCTTGCGATTTCGCGGCGATCAGGTGCGCCGCGTAGTCCATCGCGGTCTTCGATATGTCGCGCTCGGCGAGGAACGCGCCGTCAGGCTTCATCAGGCGACGGCCTTCCTTGCCCTGCGTGATGGTCGCGCCCTGCGCTACGGCGCGGCGCACACCTTCCTTGCGGGTCAGCAGTTCGCCATCGAATAGCCGGTTGACGTTCAGTGCCTCGATGGCCTTGCGGCGCAGCGGGGGCGTCATCTGATCGGCAAAGCCATCCGTATCGTCGCGGGCGGCCTGCGTAGATGCCTCGCGCCCCGCTTCTTCGCGGGCGCGCGCCGCCATCTGATCGCCAATGCGATCGGTGCGCGCGGGGCGCTGAGACGGCGGGATGTCGGCGAGCGATTGGCCCCCCGCCTGCGCTTGGCTCGCGGGAGCCCCGACTGCCGGCGTGTCGGTGCGCTGCGGGGGTTCGGTGGCGGCGGGCGCCGGCACGGGCCGGGGTTCAGTGCCGCTGACTGCGGCCGGCGCGACGACTTCCTGCCGCTCGGGCAGCGCCGGCGCAACGGGCTGCGCTACTTCCGGGGTGGCATCCGCCACATTTTTTGTGGCATCCGCCACTTCCGGGGTGGCAGGCTCCAGCACCTTCGCTGCATCCACGACCGGCGCGGGCTGCTGCGCGCGGCGCTCGATCTCGGCCGCGATTTCGGCCCGGCGCTCCTCGCTGCGGGTTAGCCGCTGGGCGAGCGACAGTTCCTTGTCCGTCATTTCCGCCACGGAGCGGGGCTGCGGCGCGGCTTCCTGCGCTTGCGGCTCCTGTGCCGGTGCGGAGGTAGCCACTTCGGCGGCCGGCGCTTCCTGCGCGTTCTGGCGGGCTCGCTCGAAAGCGAGGGCGATGGCCGTTTGCGGCTGGGATTCCTGCCCCGGGATGATGAGGGGTTGCGCCTGGGATTCCGCCTGCTGGCGGGCGGCGCGGATGGCGATCAGGTCTTCGGGGGTGCGCTCGAAGTCGGGGCGCTCGAGCGCGGCCTGCGCGCGCTGCTCGACCGGAATCTCGGTCGGCTGCTGCCTGGCCCCGGCGATCAGGCCGGAAACGGACGGCGTGCCCGGGCCTTTCTGGAGGGCGGCCACGCGGGCGGGGCGGGAGTCGTCGCCGATGCGGGCAAGCATGTCTTCCTGCGTCGGGGCGGCCAGGGCGCTGTCCAGCGAGCTCGTCGCCGCGGCGACGGCGCTATCCGCATCCTGGGCGGCGGTGATCTTGGCGACGGTCTGCTCGACGGGTTCGGCGGCCGGCGCGTCCTGCCCGGCGATGCCGGCATGAAATCCGCCCATCGCGCCGCCAACCATCAGGCCGGATGCGGCAGCACCGGCCACGCCCTCGCCCGCCGGATTGCCGAGCGCGACGTTCGTGAACGCCTGCTCTTGCGCCGACTGCGGCATCTCCTCGAGCACGCCTTCGCGGGCGAATCCCTTGGCGGCGCGCGAGATGATCCCGCCCGCCTGATTCGCGGCACCATCGGCGAGCCCCGCCGTGGCAATCCCCGTCTCCAGGTCGCCGCCGAGGCCGATCTTCGACGCAATGGCGCCGGATGCGCGGCCAATCGCCGCCGTGCCCACACCCGCCGCCGTGGCCGGCAGGACGTAATCGGCCCACGGCTGACCCTCCTGCCGCGCCTGCTCGGCGATGCTGCCGGCGGCTTGCGCACCCTCGGCCGCCGATACGGTCGTCAGGATGCGCGGGATGGCCGACTTGACCGCCGCGATACCCGCCTGCTTGGCCGCCTCTGCCCCGAGCCCGGCGACTTCCGCCGCTTTGAATGCCGTCTCGTATGCACGCATGGCGACCATGCGGCCGACGCCGGCAATGCCAAGCGTTCCGGGTATCGCCTCGGTGACGGCGCCGGCCAGCGCGCTCGGGTTCTCCACCAGCGCATAGGCCGTGTCGACAAAGCCCTTCGCGTCAGCGACGTTTTGATTCGCCGCCTGCCGGTTGTTCGAATACAGGCTCGAGAGCGCATCCTTCGTGCGCTTGGGATCGTAGCCGATGGCCGCGAGCCCTTCGCCGGCCGCACCGAACGAGATGAGGTCGAGTATGCCGACTGCGGACTCGCCGAACCCGACGGTGCCCTTGGCGAGATCGACGCCGACATCGCCGACGCGGCGCATGGCCGATTGCGGCTTGACCTTCGTCAGATCATCCCATTGCTGACGCGCCCCGCCGACTGCTTCCGGGGCTACCGTGGGGGCAATGTATTGATCGAAGTACGCCCCGCGATAGAACTCCCGCTCATCTGCCGGCAGTGCCTTGAACTTTTCGGTCGCAGCAATCTCGTCCCACTTCGGTATGCCTTGGGGCATCTCTACTCCAGATGAGGCGTTACTTCGGGCGGTTGTTGAGGAATTGAGAGAAATCGACCTGACCGGCCGCCGGGCCGCCGGTCTTGAGCTCACCGCGGCGCGTATCGAAGGCGCCCATGTACACCGGGTTGTTCATGTCGTCCCTACCCATGAGCGGCGTGTACCGCTCGCCCTTGCCCAGCAGCGTCAGCAGTTGGTCGCCGAGCTGCGCGCGCTTGTCCGGGTCTTTCTCGCTGGTGTATTGCGCCTGAAGATCGTTGATGCGCTTGAGCTGCCCGACTTCGATCTCGCCTTTCTGCGCGGCGATGTTGGCGGCCCTGACCGCGGCGCCGACTTGCTGGGCCTGGATGTCGAGGCGACGGCCCTCCAATTTTCGATCCTCGGCTTTCTGCTCGGCCTCGAATTGCTCGCGCCCCGTTCGCTCGTTTGTCTGGTGGGTAAAGCCTTCTCGCGTAAGCGTCTCGCGCGAAGTGCGATCGTCTCGCGCCATACCTTCGCGCGACGTCCGATCTGCCGCATGGATGCCCTCTTGCGACGTGATCCGGGCCTGCTGCTGCTCGCGCTCGAACGGCTGGCGCACGTCCTTTTCCATCTTCATCGCATTCGCCGCCCGCAATTCCTCGAGCCGCGACATGCGCTGCTCGTCCAGCGCCGACTGCAGCGCCTTGATGCCGACGACTTCGGCCACACCGCCCGCTTCTGCCAGCCCGCGGCGCATCGCGCCCAGAATGAAGCCCGCCATCATTGCGCTCCTTGCATTGCGCCGGCCACCAGGCCGGGTTGCTGTTGCGGCTGCCCGCCCTGTAGCGCCTGCGTGAGCACCTGTTTCACGATGCCCTGCGCTTCCTGCGTCGTCTCGGGCGTGACTTCCAGCCCCATCGCGACGGCCATCTCGCCCAGCAGCAGGACGACCGCCTCGGCCGCCGGCGGGATCGCCTGGGGCGGCATGCCGCGCGCCTGCGAACTCAGCAGCTTCATCACCATCAGCGCGGTCGACGCAATGCCCTTGGCCGGCGTCACACCCGCGCGCAGCATCTTCTCGACGCCGCCGGTGGTCGCCTTGTCGTAGAGCACCTTCATCGCCGCGAGGATGATTTTCATGGCATTCGGATCACCTTCGGGGGTAGAGCCCCCCGCTTTCTCGTCCGGTGCCTCGCCTTCGGCGGCATCTTCCTGCGCGTCGCCCGGGGCGGCTTCGTGCTCGGGCGTCTCCTGCTTTTCGTCCTCGGGCATGTCTTCCTTCATGGGCATGTCTTCTTCGCCCTTCTTCATCATGGCTTCGCGGATCATTGCGCCCTCGCACGGTTGATGATGCCGGGCGGGAGATCGCCGGCTTTGCGGATGGTCTTGCCGGTCGGTTTGAGCCGGCCCAGCGTCAGGAAGGACAGGTTGTTGTTCGCGCGGATGCTGTCGGCCAGTTGCTTCTCGGCCTGCACCTTGGCGTCGGCAACCGCCTTGGCGGTTTCCTCCTGGCTCGGCGACATCATGCCCTTGATGAGCCCGCCGGCTACGGAGACGCCGGTCGCGGCCACCAGCGGGCTGAGGTTCTTCGCCCACTTCGTGATGCCGTCGAATACGCCGCTGCCATCCGGCGACGCGCCCAGCCCGCCGTCGCCCGGAGAGCCGAGCACGGTATCGCCGCCGGCGATGTCCTCCATGCGCGCGGCATCGGACGGGGTGACGCTCGAAGGCGCCTCCGCGGTATAGGTCTTCTCGGGCGTGATGCTCGATTCGCCGTCCTGTATGCGCTTCACCAGGTCTTCCTGCGAGACGCCGGTCTTGTCCTCTTTCTGCGAGGCGAGCGCCGCGGCACCGGACACCCAATCGGGATTGATCGAGCCCGCCATCTCCGTATAGGAGCCGTAGCCGAGCTTTTGTGCGGCAGCGTTGAAGTTCTGCGCACCCGTCGCCTCCATCGCCCTGACCCCGGCCTCGATGGCGTCCGATGCGCTCGCCACTGTATCGGGGAGCGCCGGCGTGACGGTCGTCGACATGCCAGATGCGCCGGCGTCGCCCGCGCTCGCGGCGTACGTCATGTCACCTCCGGCATTGGCCGACGGGCTCGCGCTCGATACCAGGTCGGAGATGCCGGCCCCGGCCGCTCCGCCCGCCGCGCCGATGAGCGGATTCCCGCCCACGGCCGCCGAGCTCGCCGCGCCCTTGACCGCGCCCGCCGCCATGGGATTCAGGTCGGATGGCAGCACTGAGCCCACAGCGCCGCCCACACCGCCCGCCGCGCCGCCCAGCAGAATGCCCTTGCCGAT